>USAX01000089.1 GCA_900552705.1 uncultured Collinsella sp.
CGTCTAGGTGCTCCCGGGTAAGATTCTCTATTGATAGGAGAAGACATGGCCATCATCAACAAGGGTATGTCCAGGCGTTCGTTCCTCGGCCTCACCGGCAGCGTCGCTGCTGTCGCAGGGCTTGGTCTCACCGGCTGCGGTGGCAGCTCTAGCGACGAGGGTTCCGCTTCCGGTTCCACCGATTCCGCCAACCGTGGCGGCGGCGTGATCACCGCTGGTTCCGCTTACGCTCCGTCCAGCTTCGATCCCGCCAGCACCGGCTCCGCTGTGGGCCTGGGTGCTAACTGGCACGTCGTCGAGGGCCTCTATGGCATCGATTACCACGACTACAGCACCTTCAACGAGCTCGCTACCGACGATCCCAAGTCTGTGGACGACACCACTTTCGAGGTCACCATCCGCAAGGGCGCCAAGTTCTCCGATGGCACCGAGGTCACCGCTGACGATGTCGTCGCTTCCTACACCGCTTGCGCCGCTTCTGCTACGTATGCTCCGTTCTTCCAGCCCTTCGAGTCCATCGAGGCCAAGGACGCCAGCACCGTGACGGTCAAGACCAAGGTCCCCAACTTCTCCCTGCTCAAGGATCGTCTGGCCATCGTCCGCGTTACCCCGGCCACCCAGACCGAGGAGGATCGCGCCAAGCAGCCGATCGGCTCCGGCCCCTGGATGTACGACTCTATCTCCGATACCGAGATCACCCTGGTTCCCAACCCCGAGTACAACGGTGAGTATGCTGCCGAGGATAAGAAGATCCAGTACAGCATCCTGACCGACCCCACCGCTCGCGTTACCGCTCAGCAGGAGGGCTCCACGCTCGTTATGGAGCTCGTTACCGCTGACGCCGTCGACCAGCTCGAGAGCGCCGGCTGCAAGATCGATAACGTTCAGGGTTTCGGCACCCGCTTCATCATGTTCAACGTCGCCAAGGAGCCTTGGAACAACGTCAAGGTCCGTCAGGCTGTCATGTATGCACTCGACACCGAGAAGATGGTCAGCAACACCTTCGCCGGCCTTGCCACCGCTGCCAGCTGCTACCTGCCCAAGAGCTTCACCAACTATCATGAGGCTTCCACGGTGTATAAGACCGACGCCAAGAAGGCCAAGAAGCTCATCGAGGAGTCTGGCATCACCCCGGGTGCCATCACCCTGCGCACCACCGACAACGAGCAGATCAAGGGCATGGCCGCCCAGGTCAAGAACGACCTCGACGCTCTCGGCTTCGATGTGACCATCCAGACCGATACCTCGCCGGCCACCTACGCTGCCATCGACGGCGGCGAGGCCTACGATATCCTCCTTGCCCCTGGCGATCCTTCCTGCTTCGGCGCCGACCCCGACCTGCTGCTTAACTGGTGGTACGGCGACAACGTTTGGATGCAGACCCGTTGCCCGTGGAAGGAGTCCGCTGAGTGGCAGAAGCTCCACGGTCTCATGGACGAGGCTCTTGCCGCCGAGGGCGACGAGCAGCAGAAGAAGTGGAACGAGTGCTTCGACATCATTGCCGACAACGCTGTTCTGTACCCCGTTGTCCACGTCAAGACCGTCTCCGCTTCCTGGGACGATCCGTCCACTGCGCCCAACGGCGAGGCCCTCGATGGCTTCAAGGGCATCGGCACGACGAGCATGTCCTTCAGGGGCGTCGCGACCGTCAAGGCGTAAGGCTCGCTTGAGCCTGTATGCAGGATGTCGGTCGTTGGGACCGTATCCTCATAGTTGAAACAAAGACCCGGGCGGCAACGATGTCGCTCGGGTCTTGTAATGAGTATCCGTACTCATATACCAGTTGGTCCTACCGACAAAAGAAAGGGGAGAGAACGTGAACAACTTGCTACGTTTGATTGGAAGGCGTCTCGTGGCGCTGCCGATCATGGCATTGGGCGTCACCGTCCTGGTGTTCTTCCTTATGTCGTTCTCCAAGACCGACCCCGCCTATACGGCGTTGGGTGACGGTGCCTCGCCCGAGGCGGTTGCCGAGTACCATGAGAAGTATGGTCTGGACGACCCCTGGCCCGTGCGCTACGTGCGCTACATGGGCGATCTGATCCATGGCGACATGGGCACCTATGGTGCTGCTCGCAACTCCGTTGCCAAGCGCATCTCCACTGCCCTGCCCGTCACGATGCAGCTGACCTTCATCGGTCTTGCCATCGGCGCGGTCGTTTCGTTTTTACTCGGCGTCATCGCGGCACTGTATCGCGATAAATGGCCGGACCAAGTGATCCGCGTCTTTTCCATCGCCGGCTTGGCAACCCCGTCGTTCTGGCTTGCCGTTCTGTTGATTCTGCTGTTCTCTTCCTACCTTAAGGTGCTTCCGGCGTCCGGTGCTCTGCCTCACTTCACCACGAATCCGGCTGGCTATCTGGGACGTATGATCATGCCCGCTATCGCCTTGGCATTTCCGCTGACGGGCCAGATGACTCGTATCGTGCGTACCGCCATGGTCGAGGAGCTCGATAAGGATTATGTCCGTATGGCTCGCGGCGCCGGCGTTCCCGAGAAGGTCGTCGTCGGCATCAACGTTCTTCGCAATGCGCTGATCACCCCGGTCACCACCCTCGGTCTTAAGATCGGTTACCTCATGGGCGGCGCCGTCGTCATCGAGGTTATCTTCAACCTCCCCGGCATGGGCACCGCGATTCTGCAGGGCGTTCAGGGCAACGAGGCGAACCTGGTTCAGGGCGTCGTTATCGTCGTTGCTCTTGCCTTCATCATCATCAACATCGTGGTTGACATGCTCTACCTGCTCATCAACCCGCGCATCAGGACGGTGTAGATTATGGTAAAGATTCGAGAGAAGCAAACCGAGCAGCTCGAGAAGGCTGCCTCCAAGGGGCTCAAGCTCGGTGGCTGGAAGAAGATGACGCTGTCTTCTAAGATTGCCGCCGTCGTGTTGGTGCTGGTCGCCCTGACTGCGATTCTGGCGCCCCTTCTTGCCCCCTATAGCCCGGTCGAGATCTTTACGGCTCGCCAGGCTCCCGGCAACGGATTTATCTTCGGTACCGACGATAAGGGTCGCGACATTCTGTCGCGCATGCTCTACGGTGGTCGTTACTCGCTGATTATCGGCTTTGGCGCCACTGCCATGGCTCTGGTCTGCGGCTCGGTCGTGGGCGCCCTTGCGGCGGTTTCGCGCAAGGCCGTTTCCGAGACGATCATGCGTATCCTGGACATCATCATGTCTATCCCGGGCATCGCCCTCGCGGCCGTCTTCGTCTCCATCCTGGGCAACTCCGTGCCGTCGATCATCTTCGCCATCGGCTTTATGTACACTCCGCAGATTGCCCGTATCGTGCGCGCCAACATCGTGTCCGAGTACGGAGAGGACTATGTCCGCGCGGTCATCGTTTCCGGCGCCAAGGCTCCGTGGATTTTGATCAAGCATGTTCTGCGTAACTGCATCGCCCCGATCATGGTCTTCACCGTTACCCTGGTCGCCGACGCCATCATCTTCGAGGCCTCGCTGACCTTCATCGGCGCTGGTATCCAGGAGCCCACAGCTACCTGGGGCAACATCCTCGCCGACGCCCGCGGCGGCGTGCTCGCCGGCCGTTGGTGGCAGGCACTGTTCCCGGGCCTGGCCATCATGATCACCTGCCTGGCGCTCAACATCCTCTCCGAGGGCATTACCGACGCCATGGCCGCTGCTCCCTCCGCCGCCCTGGATCCGACCGATTCCTCCAAGCGTCGCGAGGCCGACCTGCTGGTCTCCGACCCCGTTCGCGCCTACAAGGAGCAGGCCCAGTCCCTCTCCGCTCGCCTTGGCGCCCTGCGCGATGTCGAGCTCAAGCGTGACGATCGCCATGTGCCTGACGAGTCTGTCGAACCGATTCTCTCGGTCCGTGACTTCTGCATTCAGTTTGAGCACCACGGCGATATCAACGTCGTCGACCATGTCAACTTTGACGTCCGTCCTGGTCAGACCATGGGCCTGGTGGGCGAGTCCGGTTGCGGCAAGTCCATCACCACGCTGGCCATCATGGGCCTGACCGACGATGACGAGCATCTTTCCGGCGAGGTTCTCTGGGAGGGCCGCGACCTGCTCAAGATGAGCAAGAAGGAGTGGTTCGGCCTGCGCGGTACCGATATCGCCATGGTCTATCAGGACGCCCTGTCCTCGCTCAACCCCTCCATGCTTATTTCCGCCCAGATGAAGCAGCTCACCAAGCGTGGCGGCACCCGTAGCGCCGAGGAGCTCCTGGAGCTCGTGGGCCTCGACCCCAAGCGTACGCTCGAGAGCTATCCGCACGAGCTTTCCGGTGGTCAGCGCCAGCGCGTTCTGATCGCTATGGCCCTTACCCGCGACCCCAAGCTGGTCATCTGCGACGAGCCCACGACCGCTCTGGACGTTACCGTCCAGAAGCAGGTCATCAAGCTGCTCAACGACCTTCAGGCCAAGCTCGGCTTTGCCATGATCTTCGTCTCGCATGACCTGGCGCTGGTCGCCGAGGTCGCCCATAACATCACGGTTATGTACGCCGGTCAGGTTATCGAGCAGGCGCCCACCAAGGAGCTGCTCACCAACCCGATTCACGAGTACACCCGCGGTCTTCTGGGTTCCGTTCTGTCCATCGAGAGCGGTTCGGGCCGCCTGCACCAGGTGCCCGGCGCCGTTCCGAGCCCGCGCGATTTCCCCAAGGGCGATCGCTTCGCGCCCCGCTCGAGCCATCCGCGTATTGGCCTGGACACCCGTCCGGTCTTCAAGCGCGTGCCCGGCACCGAGCACTTCTATTCCGAGCTCCCCGACGAGGTGCTCAAGGCAAATGGTTTGACCCCTCACGCGGAGGTGATGTAGATGAGCGAGACCGCAGTCAACGGCGTCGAGCCGATCATCTTCCTTGATGACGTCCACGTCACCTTTAGGACCCGTACCGGCTCGATTCTGCACCCTAACCTGGTTCACGCCGTCCAGGGTGTAACGATTAAGCTCATGCCCGGTCAGACGATCGGCATCGTCGGCGAGTCCGGTTGCGGTAAGTCCACCACCGCCAACGTCATGTGCGGCCTGCAGGCCCCCACGAGCGGCAAGGTCTACTTTAAGGGCAAGGACGTTACCAAACGTACCGCCGAGGACCGCCGCCACATGGGTCGCGTCATCTCGGTCGTGTTCCAGAACCCGGCCACGGCGCTCAACCCCCGCATGGTCGTTCGCGAGCAACTGCTCGACCCCATGCGCGTCCACAACCTGGGTACCGAGGCCGAGCAGGAGAAGCGCGTCAAGGAGCTCTTGGAGCTCACCGGTCTGCCCAGCTCCGCCGCCGAGGTTCTTCCCGGCCAGCTTTCGGGCGGCCAGCGCCAGCGCGTCGCAATTGCCCGTGCCCTGTCGCTGAACCCCGATGCCATCATCGCCGACGAGCCCACCTCGGCTCTGGACGTTTCGGTCCGCGCGCAGATTCTGAACCTGCTGACCGACCTTAAGAAGGAGCTCGGCCTGGCCATGGTGTTCATCAGCCATGACATCCAGACGGTCCGCTATATCTCTGACGACATCATCGTTATGAATGGCGGCAAGATCGTCGAACAGGGCGAGGCCAAGCAGGTCTTCCAGCATCCCCAGGACCCCTACACCAAGATGCTGCTCGGCGCTGCGCCGTCGCTGCTGCATCCCAAGCTCGGCGAGTAGTCTCGCTTTCCCTCCCGTGCGCCCGGTTCCCTTGCCGGGCGCACCTCCGTTGCGATTTCGAAAGGTTGGGTTCACGAGCCATGCCAAGTGCTCAGGAGCTACAACAGCAATTTGGTGAATATCGAGGCGCTATGCCCCGCCCATCGGATTTCGATCTCTTTTGGAAGGACCGCATGGCCGAGGCCGACGCCGTCGAGCTCGACTACGCGATTGAGGCGGCTTCGGTTGCGGATTCCGCAACCTGTCGGTTTTTCGACCTCTGGTATACCGGCATGTGTGGCGCACGCCTGCATGCTAAGTACCTTAAACCCGTCTCGGATGAGCCCGTGCCATTGGTACTTCAGTTCCATGGATATCCGGGTGCAAGCCGCAGCTGGTTTGAGCAGGCGTCGTTTGCGGGCATGGGCATGGCGCTCATCGCCCTCGACTGCCCCGGTCAAGGAGGTCCCTCCGAGGACATTGGTGGATTTGAGGGCACAACGGTCGCGGGCCATATCGTCGCCGGTATCGACGGCGACCCGGCCAACCTCTACTATGTCCGCTTGCACCAAGATATTCGCATCCTGTGCCGCATCGTTCGCGAGCTTGAGGGCATCGATCTTGCCCACGTATTTGTGAACGGCGCGTCGCAGGGCGGCGGTTTGGGCATTGCGACCTGTGCGCTTAACGGCGAGCTTATCAATCGCGCCGCCATCCTCTATCCCTTCCTGTCGGATTTCCGCCTGGTCTGGGATTTGGACGCCGACGATATTGCCTACGAGGGTCTGCGCTATTGGTCGCGTTGGTTTGACGAGGACTCGACTCGTATCGAGGAAGCCTATGCCAAGCTGGCGTACTTCGATTCCAAGAATTTTGCCCCCATGGTCAAGTGCCCCGTGCTGTTTGGCACGGGCACGGCCGATATCGTCTGTCCGCCGGCAACGCAGTTTGCGGTGTACAACAACCTGTCCTGCGATAAGCGTCATGAGTTCTTTGAGGGCTTTGGCCACGAGGAGATTCAGGATTTTGACGATCTGATCATTCCGTTTTTCTGTGAGGGAGGGGAGGCTCATGTCTAAGTGCGAGAGCAATGTTGACGAGCTGATAGTCCCCGGGCTCGTGGGAATTCCCGGAACGGTTTCATCAAGGCTCGCAGAATATCGGGACTGGCACTGCGATGTCCAAGCAGATGTTTCTGATTTAGAGACATGCGCTTCGAATCTTGAGATTCAAGGCCAGGCCATTACGGCGATTGACTTTGTTAACCCCTGCGCTCGTTACTCGGAGATTTCCTTTGAGCTCGGTGACGATGCGGTCCACGCTCGCTTGATTGAGCCTGTTGGTCGTGCCCGAGTATCTAAGCGCGTGCCGCTGTGCCTGATGTTCCACGACATCGATCGGCCTGTGCGCGGCTGGCATCACATGACGAGATTTGCCGCCATGGGGTATGCCGTCCTCGCACTGGATGACGATGTCGCTGGTGCGGACGACCTGCAGCGGGGGATCGCTTCGCCCGCTTTTGTCGAGCGCGTCCGTTGGGGTTGCGCGATGGCGAAGGTGGCGCGCAATCTTGATGGCATGGACCCCGACCGCATCTTTGCATGGGGCGAGGGTCTTGGCGGCGGAGTCGCGCTGGCGGTTTCTGCTCTGGACGAGCGGGGCCTCGCCTGCACGGCGGTTGCCAATCCGTTTCCTGGCGGCCTCGAGGCGCTGTCGTCTCGGGTGCGCGGATCGGTGCTCATGGGCACATCGCTTATGGATACCGTGAGCGATCCCAAGGATCAGTTTGCCGCATTCAACGGTCTTGAGTGTGACCGGAGGCATATCATCTATGCCAAATACGCTCATGAGCGCATCAATGCGTTCGAAAACGAAGTCGTCGACTTCTTTAACCAAACGTTCTACTCGTGTTCTTTGGCCTAGACGGCCTGGACACTGCCAGCAAGAGTGGGTGGCATAGGGCCGCCCGCCAGACAACTAAGGAGATTCTTGTGGCAACTCAGAAATTCACCGGCGTTATCCCTCCCGTCGTTGTTCCCGATACCGAAGA
>USAX01000090.1 GCA_900552705.1 uncultured Collinsella sp.
AGAACGTCTTAAGGTCGATGCAGATATAGGTATGTTGCCCGTGCTCCACCCGTGCCCTCCCATCAAACACATGTTCTTATCGAATACCTGTTCGATAATACCCGCTCGCCCAGACATCGTCAAAACCCGCCGAAAAGGGACAGGTTTGTTTTGGTCGGTTATGAATTGGGTTTTAACGCAGCCCTAAAGAGCGCGAAACAGCTCGGAAAAGCTCCCTTCGTAGCATGAGCCTAACGATCGATACGGCCTACATGCACGGAAGGGTTGTGGGAATGATGGTCAACTATGGGTTTGGTATGCCGACGCGCCTTGTTGCGGATGGAGACGTGGCTCGCTGGTGCGGACGATTGGTTGCCCACTATGGCGGCACCAAGGCGCTGGTTGTGCTGGGCGGTGACAAGCATACGCGCGATGAACTTGTCTCGGCGGCACTTGGCTCGCTTGATCGAGCCCTACTCGAGCGTGTACTTTTCCGCTGCGGCTCGGTTGAGGGTGCCGGGGGAGACGAGCTGATCGACGAAGCCGTGGCCCTGGCGACCGACGAAGGCGTGGACTTTGTCCTGGCGATTGGCGATGCCGATACTGCCAGCTTTGCGCGCGAGCTCGCGCGTCGCATGGCGGCGCTCGATGCCGGCGAAGACGGCTTTGTCCCTTATGGATGCATTGTCTCGGAGGGCAAGGTGCCTGCCGTCGTGGGCGCCGGCGAGGTTCCCGTTTTTGCCATCATCGCGCCCGAGCTGCTGGAGGGCATCGGGTCTCCTCTGCGTGAGTTGCTCGGTAGCGTCTGCGCCGCGGCCTAATATTTGGCATAAAGGGATGGGTTATTTTTGGTTGGTAAAGCGTTTGACCTGCCAAAATAAACCTGTCCCTTTTTGGTCGGTTGCCGTTTGGGGGCCGATTGGCAACGCTCGCTGATTATAGTCTTGACCTGCGCTAGAATAGTGGCATCTGAATGTCCGGGCGCATGGAGGCGTGTGCCCGTATGCTGAGGAGGACTCTATGGCAACTGTTGCCGCACCTATCGACGCTACGTCGACCGCCGCTTGGAAGGCGCTCGAGGCCCATCAGGAGAAGCTCGAGGCCGAGGGTATCGACCTCAAGGCCTGGTTCGCTGCCGATGCCGAGCGCGTGAACAAGCTGAGCTTTGACGCCGGTGACCTGCACTTCGATCTGTCGAAGAACCTGGTGACCGATGAGACCGTCAAGCTGCTGTGCGATCTTGCCCGCGAGGTGAAGCTCGAGGAGCGCCGCGACGCCATGTTCTCCGGCGAGCACATTAACACCACCGAGGACCGCGCCGTCCTGCACACCGCGCTTCGCCGCCCCGCAACCGAGAGGGGCCAGCTCATCGTCGACGGCCAGGATGTCGTCGCCGACGTGCACGAGGTCCTCGACCGCATGTATGCCTTCGCCGAGCGCGTGCGCTCCGGTGAGTGGAAGGGCGTTACCGGCAAGAAGATCGAGCACCTGGTGTCCATCGGCATCGGCGGCTCCGATCTGGGCCCGGTCATGGCCTACGAGGCTCTGCGTCCCTATGCCGACGCCGGTATCGACTGCCGCTATATCTCCAACATCGACCCCAACGACCAGGCCGAGAAGCTTAAGGGCCTGGATCCCGAGACCACGCTCGTGATCATCGTCTCCAAGACCTTCACCACGCTCGAGACCCTCACCAACGCCCGCGAGGTCAAGACCTGGATGCTCGAGCAGCTCAAGGCCCAGGGCGCCATCGACGGCTCCGATGAGCAGAACGCCGAGGCCGTGGCAAAGCACTTCGTCGCCGTTTCCACCGCACTCGAGAAGGTTGAGGCCTTCGGTATCGACCCCGCCAACGCCTTCGGCTTCTGGAACTGGGTCGGCGGCCGCTACTCCGTCGACTCCGCCGTGGGCCTGTCGCTGATCGTCGTGCTCGGTCCCGAGCGCTTCCAGCAGTTCCTCGAGGGCTTCCACGCTATCGACGAGTACTTCTGCAACACGCCGCTCGAGAACAATGCCGTTGCGCTGATGGGCCTGCTCAACGTCTGGTACGTCAACTTCTTCGGTTCCAAGAGCCACGCCGTGCTGCCGTACTGCCAGTACCTGCATCGTTTCCCGGCCTACCTGCAGCAGCTCACCATGGAGTCCAACGGCAAGCATGTCCGCTGGGACGGCAGCGCCGTGACCTCCGACACCGGTGAGATCTTCTGGGGCGAGCCCGGCACCAACGGTCAGCACGCCTTCTACCAGCTGCTGCACCAGGGCACCGTGGTGGTCCCGGCCGATTTCATTGCCTTCGCCAATACCGCCAACCCTGCGACCGACAGCGGCCAGGACGTGCACGAGCTGTTCCTGGGCAACTTCCTGGCCCAGACCAAGGCGCTCGCCTTTGGTAAGACGGCCGATGAGGTGCGCGCCGAGGGCACGCCCGAGCAGATCGTCCCGGCCCGCTGCTTTGAGGGCAACCGTCCGACGACCTCGATCTTTGGCGACACGTTGACCCCGTTCGCACTCGGCGAGCTCATCGCCCTGTACGAGCACATCACGTTTGTCGAGGGCACGGTCTGGGGCATCGACTCCTACGACCAGTGGGGCGTCGAGCTGGGCAAGCAGCTTGCCAAGCAGATCACTCCAGCCTTCCATGACGACGCCGCCAAGGCCGAGCAGGACGCTTCGACCCAGGCGCTCATCGAGTTCTACCGCGCTCACCGCAAGTAGTTTTTACGGCCGAGTTGGCTTATGGCTGAAAGGGGCCCGTATCCGTTGGGATACGGGCCCCTTGCTATTTGGATAGGATGGAATGTATCGGGAGGCGCCTCGACGGGCATCGCAATCGTCGAAGGCGCGCCGTTCATGTTTGGGACAATATGACATTTTCCCGTTGTAAACAGCGCCGCCGTGGGTGTTCTGTATGATGACTCAGGCAAGGTTGTTCAATGACAGGGAGGCATATATGGCAATCAAAGCCATCGCAATGGATATCGACGGTACGCTCACCAACGACCAAAAGGTCATCAGCCCGCGTACGCGCGAGAAGCTGCTCGCGGCGCAGGAGTCGGGCATTAAGCTCATCTTGGCTTCGGGCCGTCCCGCATGGGGGTTGCACGCCTTGGCGCAGGAGCTCGACCTTCAAAACCATGACGGTCTGCTAGTTGCCTTTAATGGCGCGCATGTGGTCGACGCTCAGACCGATGAGGTCCTTTTTGACCAGGCCATGCCGGCTGACGAGCTGCACCGTCTGATTGATCATCTGCGCAATTTCGACGTGATCCCTATGATTTCGCTCGGTCGCGATTTGCACGTCGAGGACTCGTACCATTGCATGATCACGCTGCCTGACGGCTCGCAGAAGAATATCGTCAAGTATGAGCGCGATGCCTGCGATCTTAAGATTCGCGAGGTCGAGAGCTTGCATGAGGTCGTGGACGCTTATCCCGTGGACAAGCTGCTGACGGCGGGCGATCCGGCCTACCTGCAGGCGCATTACGAGGAGATGTATGCGCCCTTTACCCAGACGCTTTCGGGCATGTTTACGGCCGACTGGTACTTTGAGTACACGGCGCCCGGTATCGACAAGGCCCGCGCGCTCGAGGGTGCCCTGCCCAAGCTCGGTATCGATGCCAGCGAGGTCGTCTCGTTTGGCGACGGCCAGAACGACAAGTCCATGATTGAGTGGGCCGGCACCGGTGTTGCCATGGGCAACGCCGTCGATGAGGTTAAGGCGGTAGCCCAGATGGTGACCGCCAATAACAACGAAGACGGTATTGCGGTGGCGCTGGATAAACTGCTGGGTTAGAATCGCCGATAATGCATGGTTCGGGCGCCTGCTTACAGGCGCCCTTTTGTTAGGGAGGGTGCCGTGTCCGCATTTCCGTTCGACGCCGTTATCTTTGACATGGATGGCGTCATTGTCGATACCGAGTATTACTACCTGGGCGAGACTGCCGCGTTTGCCAAGGAGCTTGGGCTTAACCTGACTCAAGAGGAGTTGAATGGGCAAGTCGGTACCTCGCATCAGTTCTTCCTGCATATGCTGGTCGATTGGTTTGAGCGCGCCGGTAAGGGGCATTTTACTGGCGAGGAAGCGTTGGCCCGTTGGGATGAGTGGGCGCATAAGCGGCCGCGCGACTATCAGGCTTTGATTAACCCAGGCGCCGTGGATACGATTCGAGAGCTGCCGCGCCGCGGCGTTCGCGTGGCGCTTGCCAGCTCGTCTCCCATGGATAGCATCGAGGAAGTGCTCAATGCGTGCGGGCTGTCGGATGCCTTTGAGTATGTGGTGAGCGGCGAGCAGTTTAAGGAGAGCAAGCCCGAGCCCGACATCTACCTGCATGCGCTGGACCTGCTGGGGCTGCCCGCAAATCGCTGCTGCTGCGTTGAGGATTCGGTGCCTGGCATCACTGCCGGCAAGCGAGCCGGCCTGACAGTCATTGCCAAGCGCGAGGAGCGCTTCGGCTTTAGCCAGGATGCCGCGGACAAGATTATCGATCAACTGCCGGAGCTGCTCACGCTTTCTTAGAAGCGTGGTAGTTGCGCGTTTTTCGGGTCTGATGAGTAAATGCCCGACATTTTGGTGCGACACCTAGCATACTTTATGCTAAAGCGGGCTCAAGGGCTTGTTGAATGCCCTTGAGCCCGCTTTAGACTTAATTGTGCTGGGAGAGGGTATATGCCACCGACTGAAGGGCTAACTGACGGTAAAGCAGCGATTCCGCTGTACCAACAGGTTATCGATATCATTAAAAACGAAATCAACTCCGGTGCCTACAAGGCAGGTGCGCGGATACCCAACGAATTTGAATTGGCTGAGAGCTATAAAGTTGGCCGCGTTACCGTGCGACGTGCTATTGAGGAGCTCGTCCAGCAGGGCTATCTAACGAAGCGACAGGGGAAAGGCACGTTTGTCAATGCCCCCAAGCTCAAGCGCAAGATTCGCCAGAAGGATGACGTCCAGAGTTTTTCGGACGCATGCCGCGTTAACGGAATGGAACCGGGGGCGCGCGTCATTTCGAGAAAGATACTGCCGGCGGATTCCACCGAAGCGCAGTTCTTTGGTGTTCCCGTTGGAACTGATTTGATTTGCGTTGAGCGTGTGCGTACTGCCGATGGAGTCCCCGTCATGCTCGAGAACAACATATACGTTTACGAGGACAACGCTTATCTATCAACGGCACCTCTATCGAACCAATCCATTTTTGAGTTCGTGCGCAACCGGACGGGCCGTACGCCCGCGTTTACCGACCCGTGCACGCTCGAGATCGCGTGCGCGTCGCCCGAGGTCGCTCGGCTGTTGGCAGTTCCCGTTGGCGAACCCTTGTTTTATATGGAAGCCTTCTTTTTCGATGAGCAGCGGCGGCCGTTTATCATCGGTCGTCAGCGGATCGTTGGGTCTCGCTACGTTTTTGACATCTAGGACATTGCGTATGGAAGCGCCCGGTGGATCATCTCACCGGGCGCTTCCATACCGTTCACGGCGCGAACGCAACCGTTCAACCGCGTTGCGGCAATCAGTTTGAAATTATCTTGATGACGGGAAAAGCTGCTGGTAATCTATGGGACGTCATAGAACGTTTGCCTTATGCAAGCGTTGAAGCGAGATGCGATGCAGTCTCGAGTTCTTTGGAGGTATCTATGTCAGATACGAAGGCGAAGAAGACAAACAGACGTTTTAAGTTCAAATTACCGCATGTTTATACGATCATGTTCTTGCTGATCGTTGTCTTTGCGGTCCTGACTTGGATCGTTCCTTCTGGTCAGTATCAGCGCAAGACGATTTCGACAGCGGCGGGCGAGCGTGAAGTCGCCGTTGCTGGAACCTATGAACAGGTCGATAAGAACTACACCGATTCCGAGACCGGCGAGACCATCAATCTGGGTCAGGATATCTTCGCGGTCCTGCAAGCGCCCACTAAGGGCATTCAGGAGGCTGCCGACGTCGTTGCGTTTGTCTTATTGATTGGCGGATCGTTCGCAATCATCACCAAGACCAACGCTTTGAATGCCGGCATGAGCCGTGTGATTAAAAAGCTCAAGAACAAGGACATCCTCATCATTCCCATCACGATGACGTTGCTGTCCATTTGCGGCACTACGTTTGGTATGTCTGAGGAAGCCCTGCCGTTCTATGCCATCTTCATTCCCATCATGATGGGTATCGGGTATGACTCGATGACGGCGTTTATCATCTGCTTCCTTGGTCCTAACCTGGGATATTGTGCCTCGACCATCGATCCGTTTAACGTCTTGATCGCACAAGGCATTATCGGCATCGAGGGCAATCCGCAACTGTGGCTGCGCGCCATTTCTTGGGTCATCTTCACTGCCGTCGGTATCGCATGGGCCATGCGCTACGCCATGCGCGTCAAGAAAAACCCCGAGTCGTCCATTACGTACGAGGACGATAAGCTCAAGCGCGTTGAGTTTTCCGTGACCGATGCCTCCATCGAGGAAGAGTTCACTATCCGTCAGAAGCTCGTGCTTATCGATTTTGCCTGCGGTATGGGCATTATCGTCTGGGGTCTTGTTACCCAGGGTTGGTACATGAATGAGATTTCCGCCGTGTTCCTTGGCATGGGCTTGCTTGCCGGTATCCTGGGCGGTCTTGACCAGCAGACGATTGCTGAGGAGTTCGTTAAAGGTCTCGCCGACTTTGCGTACGCCGCCATCGTTATCGGTATCGCTCGCGGTATTCTGGTCATTGCCGAGGGCGGCATGATCATCGACACCATTCTCCAGGCGCTCGCTACTGCGCTCGCCGGTGCACCCGCCGCCGTCTACACCACGTTTATGTATATCGTCCTTGGCCTGCTCTCTTTGCTGGTTCCCTCGAGCTCTGGACTTGCGGCGCTCACCATGCCCGTTATGGGCCCCCTGACCGAGCTTATGGGCCTCAATCCCGAGGCGGCCGTTACCGCGCTCCAGTTTGCCAACCAGACCATCAACACCATCAGTCCCGTGGCGGGCATGACGGTCGCCGGCCTTGCCGTGGCTAAGATTTCGTTTGGCCAATGGTGGAAGACCATTTGGAAGTTCTTTATTTTCATGGTCGTCTTTGGCCTGATCGTAACGGCAATCTCTGGCATGCTTCCGGTGTAGGTGGTTGTGATGTCTGATCGTTTAACGGTCCTGACGTCTAAGAGCGTCTTTACCGGTACGGGGGACCTGCCGTTTGAAGGTTTCGTAGCGGTCCGTGGCAATCGAATTGAGGCGGTTGGCACCAAGTGTGAGGTAACTTCGTATTTGACCCAGGCGGACGAGGTAGTTGACCTTGGGGACCGCACCGTCATGCCTGGCCTGATCGATGTGCATACCTTCTATACGGGCTGGGCGCTGCGGACGTTGGGGTCTGATCTGTCCGGCATCGCCGATGCCAAAGAGGCCGTGTCGCTCTTGCGTGCATGGAAAGAAGATCATCCGGATTGCGCGGCGGCTTTTGGCCACAACCTGCCCGAAACGTTGGCATCGGATGCCGAGAACGCAAATACGGCAGCTGCGTTTGACGATTGTTTTGGCGATATCCCTGTCGTCTGCTTTACACCGGGTGCGGAGACCTGCGTTCTCAATGCTGCCGCCAGTGCGCGATACGGCTTTACACCCCAGGCGTGCTATGCCGAGAAGATC
>USAX01000091.1 GCA_900552705.1 uncultured Collinsella sp.
ACATAGTCCACTGGAACACGAGCCGGAGGCAGGTAAGATTGAAGGGCCTGACCCCGGAGGAGTTCCGGAATCAGGCCCTCGCGGCCTAGTCGCTATTTAGGGCGTCCAAGATTTGGGACGCAGTTCAGTGTGATACCGGCGGGCATTTTGCGTTTTGGGCGCGGTGAGCGCTACACGCGCGTCGCATCCTTGGGGCTCATGGTCATGCTCTGGAAGCGGTTTTCCATGTACTCGTTATCGAAGTGCTCTCCGTAGAACTGTGCGACGGGAATGTCCGGCTCCGTGCCGTTAACGCGCTGGTACCAGTAGTCGAGCGACTGCAGCGTCATGACGCCGTCGACCAGCATGATAACGGTAAAGATGACGGTGGCCGAGTAGCGGCTCTTCCAGGGGATCTTGTTGATAAGCTTAAGCAGCCTCGGCAGCAGCAGCTTGATCCAGATGAGGCCGCCCAGGCCCCACAGGCAGGCGAAGCCCGTGCAGGTGCGTCCGCCCGTGAGGACCACGAGCGGATCGGGCAAACCGAACAGCGTTATGTGCGAGTAGCTCCACGAGACCACGCCAAACGCGGTCTGCATAAACCAGCCCACGAACACCTCAAAGCTGGCGCCGAGCAGGGCGCTCACCAGGAAAATGATGATGGGGTTCTTTTTGTAGAAGCGGTTAAGCACCATGGTCATGAGTACGGCGCCAAAGCCATAGATGGGGCTGAAGGGACCAAACAGCATGCCGGCGCGGTTCTGGTAGACGCCCGGGTCGTCGACTGTCATATGCCAGATGTCCTCGGCGATCAGGCCGAGCACGCAGCAGACGAAGAATACCCAGAACAGGTTGAAGTAGTTGAGCTTGATGTAGCCCTCGCCGGTTTCATCGCGGCCGAGCATGCCCTCCGCCGCGGCGTCACGGTCGAGCATCTCCTGCAGGCGGCGCTGCAGTTCGCGCTCCTGGCGCAGCGTTGGGTCGACGGTTGCCGAAAGTGCAACGAGGATGCCGAGCTGGATCGCGGGACGCAGCAGGAAGGGCCCGATGCCTTGGAGCATCACGTCGACCAAAAGCTCGACGACGGTGAATGCAATAAGGATGTAGGACAGGCGGGCGGCGTTGCGGCGCTGGTTTTTGATAAGGTCCAGGCCAAAGATGATCAGGATGACGGCACTTGCCGCAGAGAGCATGATGCCGGCGACGATGAGTCCAACCGAGACCAGCATATTGTCGCCGAGCTTGGCGGCGGCGTTGCCGTTGATGAGCGCGGTGATGACCTGCCACATAAAGGCGCCGACTGACGGGAGCGTTCCCACGCCGGACAGGATGCACAGGACGGCGTACACCTTAATGATGAGCGGGATCTTCTTGACCTCCGTGGCGCTGGGGACGCTGGGGTCGAGTTCGTTTCGATCCATACAGAACCTTTCTCGCTTTGTTGTCGGTTATAAGGATACGCCGCCGACCTGCCAAAAGACAGGACGAACGTCCCAATTGCAACTTTGTAATCCCCAACGGTGGACGCGGCGGCCATCTGGGGGCGCGGGCGCTTGCGCTGGACAGACCGATAAAATGTTTGGCCGCAAAACGGATTATTAGCTCGGTGGGCTTTTAAAAAGCGCTGCTCATGCGCTGGGGAGCGCGTCGCACCGTGCGTATAATAAGGCGGGTAACGCCAAAATACGAGGCTCTGAGGGGATGCCATGTCTCAAGAAACCATCCGCGCGGCCGAGCGCGCCGCGGGACAGGTGAACGCCATGTCGACGTATGATCCGGACTCCGACCAGCTGCATGAGGAATGCGGCGTTTTTGGTGTTTGGGCGCCCGATCGCGACGTGGCTCGACTGACGTACTTTGGCCTGCGTGCACTGCAGCACCGTGGCCAAGAATCGGCGGGAATCGCCGTGGGTGACGGCGGTACGGTTATGGTCCGCAAGGATCTGGGCCTGCTCGACCGCGTGTTCTCCAATGCCGACCTGTCGACGCTCTCCGGTCAGCTGGCCGTGGGTCATGTGCGCTACGGCACCGCCGGCGCCAAGAGCTGGGAAGCCTCTCAGCCGCACCTCTCTACCATCAATAGCGTCATTATCGCGCTCGCGCACAACGGCACCCTCGTCAACACCGACGAGCTGCGCCGCCAGCTGATCGAGCTGGGCGTGCCGTTCCTCTCCAATTCGGATTCCGAGGTCGCGACCAAGCTCATCGGCTACTTTACCCAGCGTACGGGCCACCTGCGCGAGGGCATTCGCAAGACCATGGAGCTCGTGCGTGGCGGTTATGCCATGACGCTCATCAACGAGCAGGCGCTCTACGCCTTCCGCGATCCGCATGGCATTCGCCCACTGGTGTTGGGCAAGCTGGTGGACGAGGGCCTGGACCAGGCCGATGCCGCATCCGTTTCGCAGCTGCCGTCGCAGGACGGCGCCGCGACGGTTGACGTTGCCACCCATGTCACCCGCGCCGGCGGCTGGGTCGTCGCCTCCGAGACTTGTGCGCTCGATATTGTGGGCGCCGAGTACGTCCGCGACGTCCGTCCCGGTGAGATTTTGCGCATCAGCGCCGAGGGCCTTGTGTCCGAGCAGGGCGTGCCTGCTGCCGAAGAGCCTGCTAACTGCATCTTTGAGCAGGTCTACTTTGCCCGCCCCGATTCCATCATGAACGGCAAGAGCGTCTACGCCTGCCGTTATGACATGGGTCGTCAGCTGGCACATGAGGAGCCCGTCGAGGCCGACCTGGTCATCGGCGTGCCCGACTCCGGCCTGCCGCCCGCGGAGGGCTATTCGCACGAGAGTGGCATTCCCTTTGGTGAGGGCCTTATCAAGAACCGCTACGTGGGTCGTACGTTTATCGAGCCTACGCAGGAGCTGCGTGCCATGGGCGTGCGTATGAAACTCAACCCGCTGCGCGACAACATCGAGGGCAAGCGCCTGGTCGTCATCGACGACTCCATTGTGCGCGGCACCACCATGGTGCAGCTCGTCAAGATGCTGCGCAACGCCGGCGCCAAGGAGATTCACATTCGCATCAACTCGCCCGAGGTCATCTGGCCGTGCTTCTACGGTATCGATACCGACGTGCAGTCGCAGCTCATCAGTGCCAACAAGACGGTCGATGAGATCTGCGAGTACATTGGCGCCGATTCGCTGGCCTTCCTTTCGGTCGAGGGCCTGCTGAAGGTCATGCCCAAGGGCGGCTACTGCGACGCGTGCTTTACCGGCCGCTATCCCGTGGCGATTCCCGAGAGCTTTGGCCGTGACAAGTTCATGGAGGGCTTTAAGCCCCGCAACCTGGACAAGCCGCTGCACTTTGACGACGACGCCGTGGTCGAGAAATATGTCGACCGCAGCTGGGAAGAGGAGCACGGCGAGGCCTAAAACCTGCCATGTAGGGACAGGTTTATTTTGGTAGGTTTTACCTGCTGTTTTGTTGATATGACGGCGCGTGCTGTTATGGCGTGCGCCGAAATGACGCAACTATGAGCACCGTTTGGCGCCTGCTCGTCAGACGGTAGTGGGAGAGGAAGGCTCAGATGAGCGACAGCAAGCATGTGACGTACGAGGACGCCGGCGTCGATACCGCCGAGGGCGGCCGCGCCGTCGACGCGATTAAGCAAATGGTTAAGGACACCAACCGCCCCGAGGTCATCGGCGGTATCGGTGGCTTTGGTGGCCTGTTCTCGGCCGCCGCGCTTAAGGATATGGAAGACCCGATCCTGATCAGCGGTACCGACGGTGTGGGCACCAAGCTCGTGCTCGCCCAGATCATGGACCGTCACGAGACGGTGGGCCAGGACCTGGTCGCCATGTGCGTTAACGACATTTTGGCTTCGGGCGCCGAGCCGCTGTTCTTCCTGGACTACGTTGCCATCGGCCACATTGAGGCCGAGCACATGGCAAAGATCATCAAGGGCGTGGCCGATGGCTGCAAGCTCGCGGGCTGCGCGCTCGTGGGCGGCGAGATGGCCGAGCACCCCGGTGTCATGGCCCCCGCCGATTACGACCTCGCCGGCTTTACCGTGGGCGTCGTCGACCGTCCCAAGATGCTCGACCCCGCGAACGTCCGCCCCGGCGACGTGATTCTGGGCCTGCCTTCCACCGGCGTGCATTCCAACGGCTACTCGCTCGTGCGCAAAGTCGTTGGCGTTGACGGCATCAAGCCGGGCACGCCCGAGGCCGCTGCTAAGGCCGAGGAGCTGAGCCGCCCGCTCGAGGCCCTCGGCGGCGCATCGCTGGCCGACGCCCTGCTGGCCCCCACGCGCATCTACGTCAAGCCGATTCTGGAGCTGCTGCGCGGTGGCGCTCCGGTGCACGCGATTGCCCACATCACCGGCGGCGGTATTACCGAGAACCTCAACCGCGCGCTTGCCGACGACGTCGACGCTGTGGTCACCCGCAACGGCGCCGAGATGGGCTGGGATGTTCCGCCCGTCATCACCTACGTGTCGCGTCAGGCCGAGCTCGCGCCCAACGAGGCATGCAAGACCTTCAACATGGGCGTCGGCCTGTGCCTGATCGTCGCCCCCGAGGACGAGGCTGCCGTGACCGAGGCCCTGGTTGCGCTGGGCGAGAAGCCGTTCCGCGTGGGCGAGTGTGTCGAGGGTTCCGGTAAGGTCGTGTACTCCGATGAGCGCTAACGAGCAGATGGCTGCCGCCGAGGGCCTGGACTTTGTGCCCTATACCCGTCCGACCGGTACCGATACGGCTGAGCCGCTCAAGATCGGCGTGCTTATCAGCGGCTCCGGCACCAATCTGCAGGCGCTGATCGACCTAATCGCCGCGGATAAGCTCAATGCCTCAATTGAGCTTGTGGTGTCGAGCCGTCCTTCGGCCAAGGGTCTGCAGCGTGCCGAGCGTGCGGGTATCCAGACGCTTACGCTGTCCAAGGATGTCTATGCCGACCCCATCGCCGCCGACGAGATCATCGCGCACGAGCTGCTCGAGCGCGGCTGCGAGTATGTGGTCATGGCCGGCTACATGCGCATGGTGCATACGCCGCTGCTGGCGGCGTTTCCCAACCGCGTGGTCAACTTGCATCCGGCGCTGCTGCCGAGCTTTACCGGCGCGCATGCGATCGACGATGCCTTTGCGCGCGGCGTCAAGGTAACCGGTGTGACCGTGCATTTTGCCAACGAGATCTACGACAACGGCCCCATCATCGCCCAGCGCGCGCTGGCCGTTGAGGAAGGCTGGGATGTCGATACGCTCGAGGAGCACATCCACGCGATTGAGCACGTGCTGTATCCCGAGGTCGTGCAGATGCTCGCCGACGGCCGCGTCCACGTGTTGGAGAGCGGCAAGGTCGCAATTGATGCGCCGCGCGGCTAGTGGCGCACAGTACAATTTAGCCGAGTAGTCAGGGTGGTCATTGGCGCCAAGGCGCAAGTGGCCATCCTTTGTTTTAGGTAATCACCTGCGACGCTCTTCAATGACTAGTCGTTAAAGAACGTCGCAGGTGACAAGGTGAGAGAGGTGGGCCCATGGCGGATAACGAAGCATTGTTTACGCCTGAGCTGGTGTTTTTTGATTGGGAGTGCGCGACGCCGGATGAGGTGTTTGCGCGGCTCGAGGACGAGCTTGCACCTCGCGGCTACATTGCGCCCGGTTGGCTCGATGCCGTCCGCACGCGCGAGGACGCCTATCCCACGGGTCTTGCCATGCCGGCGGCCAACATCGCCATCCCGCACACCGATCCCGGATTTGTGGCTAAGCCCTATATCGCGGTGGTAAAGCCCGCGGCGCCCGTGGTGTTCAGCGCAATGGCGGGCATGGGTGCCCCCGTGCCGGCGCAGATCATCATCAATCTGGGCATCGCCGAGCCGGGCGGCCAGGTCGAGGCCCTGCAATCGCTTATGAATATCTTTATGGATGCCGACGCCGCAGCCGATGTGCTCGGCCAGACCATATGCCAGGGCATGGTCGACGCCATCCGTCGCCACTTTTAGGGCCGGCACTTGGGGATTGTTCCTAACTGCCGGCAGAAAAGGAATGTCCCTAACTGCCGACAGCCAGAACAGCCCCCTTTGCACCAAAATGGTGCAGATTAACCTGTCCCCCATGCACCAGGTGTGTCGCGGGGTCCGCGTTGTGACACAATGGCGTTTGTTCGATTCGTGATGCGAAAGGCCAACTATGGCAAACAAGAAAAAGAACTCCGAGGCCGCGCCGACGCCCGAGCAGCAGGCTCGCGCTGCCTCCAGCTCTCGTAAGAAGCAGCGCAAGACGTACGTGTCTAAGACCGTCAAGATCGTCCTGGTGGTTATCGGCGTGCTGGCAATGCTGCTTTCCGTCTCGGCCATGGCATGCTCCGGTCTCATGTCGCAGGCAGAGGATACCTCGAGCTACAAGCTTACCGGCGGTGTCGCCGCCACCATCAACGGCACCAACCTCACCGAGGACACCGTGACCAAGCAGATCATGAGCATGCGCACGTCCTACGGTTACACCAAGGACAAGGACTGGGCGCAGTATCTGGTCGACAACGACCTGACGCCCAAAAAGTACCGCAAGCAGCTCATCGATTCCTACACGCAGCAGATTCTGCTCCAGCAGGCGCAGAAGGAAAACGGCGTGACGGTGTCGGACGAGGAGGTCGAGAAGGCATGGAAGGACGCGTGCAAGAGCGCCGGCGGTGCCAAGGCCTTTGAGAAGACCCTTAAGACCTACGGCTATACCGAGGACACCTACAAGGACTCGCTCAAGGAGAACCTGGCACAGCAAAAGCTTAAGGACGCCGTGGCGCCCACCAGTAAGCCCAAGGACAGTGAGATCGTCGATTACATCAACGAGAACCTGTCTAACTACAACGATGCCCGCCGCTCGTCGAACATCCTGATCAAGGTTGATTCCGACGCATCTGACGAGGACAAGGCCGCCGCCAAGGCCAAGGCGCAGGAGTGCCTGGACAAAATCAACTCCGGCGAACTGAGCTTTGAGGACGCCGTGAAGCAGTATTCCGATGACACCGGCTCCAAGGAGAAGAAGGGCGATGTGGGCTGGGACAAGCTCACCACCTTCGTCGACAGCTACCAGGCGGCGCTCGAGGGACTCAACAAGGGCGATGTGAGCGACGTGATCGAGTCGACGTACGGTTACCACGTCATCAAGTGCACCGACTACTTCCATGTCGATAGCCAGGTCGATGACATCAAGCAGGTACCCAAGGACATCAAGAAGTATATTTCCAACGTGGTGAAGACGCAGGCGGCCAGCACCGCGTACAGCGAGTGGCTGGAGCAGTACAAGAAAGACGCCGACATTACCGTCAATCCCATGCCCAAGGACGTGCCGTACAACGTCAGCCTGAAGGGCGTCACCAAGAGTTCGACCGACAATTCGTCGACGACCGAGTAATCATGGGACGGCGCTCGCGTGAGTGCCGCCCACACTATTGAGGAGGATTTGCAGATGACCAACGAAGAGCTGCAGAAGGAAATGATCGCGGCCATGAAGGCCAAGGACAAGGTTCGTCTGTCCATCATTCGCCAGGTCAAGGCCGAGGTGAAGAATATCGAGGTCAATGAGCGCCGCGATGTGACCGAGGAAGACGTCAACAG
>USAX01000092.1 GCA_900552705.1 uncultured Collinsella sp.
AGCTTTGAAGAGCTGGCGTGCATTATCGAGGGGGTTGCCGCCAAGTGTCCAGAGCTGTCCGATAAGCTGGGCGTTTGTTTGGACACCTGCCATGTGAGCGATGCCGGCTACGACATCATCCATGATCTGGACGGCGTACTCGACGAGTTCGACCGCGTGGTGGGCATCGATCGCCTGCATGCCGTACACATCAACGATTCGAAGAACCCTTGTGGCGCCCATAAGGATCGCCACGAGTGCATCGGCAAGGGCTACCTGGGTAGTGAAGAGTTTGGCGGCGGTATGCAGGTTATACAGAATATTGTATCGAATGGCCGCTTGCGCGCATTGCCATTCATCTTGGAGACACCGAACGAACTTGCAGGTTATGCGGCTGAAATCAAACTGTTAAGGTCGTTGCAGCAGTAAAGGCTGCCATAAAGTGGAGTGCTCCATTCACGTTATGGGTTTGTTTCAATCAGTTTTCTAATTGCAGATTCTTCCAAGCGGGTGCATAATAACCATCAGTTTTTGCAGACCTCTGAATCAAACGAGGTCACCGGAAGGAGACTGATTATGAAGCTGAAGAAGCTCGGCGCATTTGCCGCCACGGGTGCTATGGCGCTCGCCCTTGCTCTGACGGGCTGCGGCTCGTCCAACGCCACCTCTGGTTCTGATGCTGGTTCCAGCAGCTCTGACGACGCTAAGGTCGAGAAGGTCGACGGCTCCAAGGAGTACGCGCTCGTCAAGGACGGTACGCTCACCGTCGGCACCTCTGCCGAGTACGCGCCGTTTGAGTACAAGGATGACAACGGCGACTACCAGGGCTTTGACCTTGAACTCATCAAGGCTATCGGTGACAAGTTGGGTCTGGATGTCGAGTACGTCAACAACGACTTCGACACGCTCGTCCCCGGCGTTGCTTCGGGCGCCAAGTACGACGTCGCCATCGCGGCTATCACCGACACTCCCGAGCGTGAGAAGGAAGTTACTTTCTCCGATTCCTACTACATGGACGATCAGGCTATCGTGACCAAGGTCGATAACACCGACATCACGGCCGACAACTACAGCGAGAAGCTCAACAACGCCGACGCTACCATCATCGTCCAGTCTGGATCGACCGCCGAAGCCTTTGCCCAGGAGAACTTCCCCAAGGCCAAGATCGTCCCCTACAAGGACGCTACCGAGTGCTTCAGCGCCCTGCAGTCCGATAAGGGTGACGCCGTAGTCACCAACCGCTCCGTTGCCAGCCAGCTGACCGCCGAGCAGTTCAACACCTGCCAGACCATCAAGCAGGTCAGCACCGGCGAGGAGTACGCCATCGCCATCAACCAGGGCAATACCAAGCTCAAGGACGACATCAACCAGGCCATCAAGGACCTGACTGACGACGGTACCGTCGACGCCCTCATGGCTAAGTACAGCATCAAGTAAATTAATGCTTGATTGCGTGCGGGCCCTTTCCGTTTTGCGGAGAGGGCCTTTGCGCTTCTCTCGACGGACCGCGTTTCCGTCTCGTTTTGCCGGCAACTTCTACGATAGGAGCCACCTTGTCTCGACTGAACAAAGGGGCCGCGGAGCAGCGTTTTCCACTGCCCGCTTTGCTCCAAAAGCTAGCCTGCGTCATGGCCGTGGCGCTCGCGCTGGTGTGCGCGGGGGCATATGCGCCCACGACCGCCCAGGCGCTTGAGACCGCAAAGATTACCGCCCGACCCAACACCGGTTCGGGCAGCGCTGTGGTCGGCGGCACCGAGACGCGCATTACCTGGGAGGTTCAGGCCGATGCTGACGAGGAGCTGAGTGGTCTTTCGCTGACGTTTGTCGACGGCACGACGTTTGGTACCGATGACACGCGATTGACGATGCTCTCGGGCGAGGACCTCATGGATCGTACGCCCATGAAGCCCACGTGCAAGGTCGACGGCCAGACGCTCAAGATCGACTTTGGCGAGACGGCGCCTGCCGGCGGCTTTTTCCGTGTCGAGGTTTACGGCGTGACGTTTCCCGTCGAGGGCGGCGACGAGGCCTTTAGTGGCACCTATACGCTCGCCGACGGTTCGACCAAGAAGATTTCCAAGATTCCTTCCGTCGAGATCAAGGGCGTGACGGCATTCGGTAACTTCCTGGCCGATCTTAAGGAGCAGCCGTGGGTCGAGGCTTGGAACTCCAATATGTTCCTGCGCCTGTTCTTGAACCCGGTCATTTTGGTCCAAAGCCTTCCGATCGTCTTTAAGGGCTTCCTCATGTCGCTCTCGATCGTGCTCGTGGCGTTTCCGCTGGCAATTCCCTTTGGCTTTGCCTTGTCGCTCATGCGCATCTCCAAGTCACGCATCCTGCGTTGCCTTGCCGGCATCTATGTGAATATCATCCGTGGTACGCCGGCGTTCCTGCAGATCTACATCGCGTTCTTTGGCCTGCCGCTGGCCGGCGTCAAGGTTGACGACTATGTGCTGGGCGTCATCGTCATGGCCATGAACTCGTCCGCCTATCTGTGTGAGATCTTCCGCGCCGGTATTCAGTCGATCCCCAAGGGCCAAAACGAGGCGGCTCGCTCTCTGGGCATGAACGCCTTCCAGACACTGCTCTACGTTATGATTCCGCAGACGTTCCGCAATGTCCTGCCTACGTTGACCAGCGAGTTCATCCTGCTTTACAAGGATACGTCGCTGCTCGCGGCCGTGGGCGTGGTCGAGATCGTCATGAACGCCCGCACCATCGTGGCAACGACGGGCTCCATCACGCCGTATGTGGTTGCCGCCCTGTTCTACCTGGTCATCACCCTGCCGCTTGCTCGCTTGGTGAGCGGTCTTGAGGCGAGGCTTCTGGGTACTGCCGAAACCAAGAAGAAGCGTCCCACCAAGAGCGCCGGACAGGTTGTCGCGACGCCCGCCGACCATATCGCTGGTCTGTAAGGAGGTTCTATTATGAGCGAAACCAATAACTCGAACGAGGTCGTCGTCAGCATCAAGAATCTCCAGAAGGCCTTTGGCGACAACGTGGTCCTGCGCGATATCGATCTGGATGTGCACAAGGGTGAGGTCGTTGTGGTCTTGGGCCCCTCGGGCTCGGGCAAGTCGACGATGCTTCGCTGCATCAATCGTCTGGAGCATCCCACGAGTGGCTCGATTATCGTTGAGGGCGTGGATGTGTGCGCCAAGGGTGTCGACCTCAACAAAGTGCGTACACACCTGGGCATGGTCTTTCAGCAGTTCAACCTGTTCCCGCACCTGTCGGTCAAAAAGAACGTCATGCTTGCGCAGCAAAAGGTGCTCAAGCGCAGCAAGGAAGAGGCCGAGAAGATCGCCGTCGAGGAACTCACCAAGGTCGGTCTGGCCGAGCGCATCGATTTTATGCCGAGTCAGCTTTCGGGCGGCCAGCAGCAGCGCGTTGCCATCGCCCGCGCCCTGTCGATGAACCCGCACGTCATGCTCTTTGACGAGGCCACCTCGGCGCTCGACCCCGAGCTTGTCCGCGACGTGCTGGGCGTTATGCGCGATCTGGCCCGCGACGGCATGACCATGATCGTCGTGACGCACGAGATGGGCTTTGCCCGCGATGTCGCCGACCGCGTCGTCTTTATGGACGGCGGCGTCATTGTGGAAGAGGGTACGCCGAGCGAGGTCTTCGACCACCCCAAGAGCGAGCGCACCAAGGCGTTCTTGGGCAATATCTCGTAGCTGCTTTGCAAAGCTATCCTTACGGAAAGCGGGGGCTGGATTGATTCCAGCCCCCGCTTTTGTAGGGTGCAGTCGTGTTTTGAGATGGGCCCGATTCGATGGGGCGTGTGGCGCTGCTAGGCCAGCTCGGCTCCGAGGGCCTTGCAGGCCGCCTCGCCCTCATCGTCGGGCGCATCGTAGCAAATGACGGAGTCCACGACGTTGACGCCGGCCTCGTCGGCGTCGGCCTTCCAGTTGTCCATCCACTCGCCCTCGGCCCACGAATAGGAGCCAAAGAGGACGACCTTCTTGTCGCCGAGGGTCTCCTTGACCTCATCCCACATAGGCTGAAACTCGTCATACTCAAGCTCCTCGGAGCCCATGGCGGGGCAGCCGAAGGCGAAGGCATCATATTCGGCGGCCTTGTCGGCGGAGAAGTCGGCGCAGGAGATGGCCTCTGCCTCGGCTCCGGCTGACGTCGCGCCCTCGGCGACGAAGTTGGCCATGGCTTCGGTGTTACCCGTACCGCTCCAATAGACGACGGCAATCTTGCTCATGTTGAGTCCTTTCGGTTGTGCGGCACGCGGCCGCGGTTTATACGTTCTATCGGGTTGCCTGGGCAAGTTGTGCCAGGCTGTAGCCCTGCTGATAGACATAGGTGAGGTATTGCGTGCAGGCGCGATAGGAGTCGAAGGTCGTGAGCGCCTGCTCGACATTCGTGTAGACCTTCCAGGCGCCAAAGACCTTGTAGTTTTCGCCATGCTGGACGATAAACTGATGCACGTCTTCGTAGGGATAGCCCAAAAAGTAGCCAATTTCGTGGGGGAACTCGCAGGTGCAACCCTTATCGCAAGGCCTATCTTGGGCGAGTGCGCAAGGGCTGCTGCCATAAGCGCTTTCCGCGGCATTGCTGCTGGCCTGCGTGATACGCGCGGCGAGATGCACGAGGGATGAGGGCAGGTTGCGGATATCGTAGCCTTCGCTGACAAGCGCGCTTGCGGCTCGGGGGTCGGATAGGTAGCGCATGAGATCCGCGGGGCGGTATACGTAGACGAGCGCTCCGCAAGGTCGCCAGACCAAAACACTCAGGTGGATGCCGAGCGGATCGAGCTCATGATTGCACTGAGCGATAACGTTGAGCAGACGCGTTCGGCGATCTTCGATTGCCGCGGTTGCGCTCGAGCCATCTTGACGGGCGTAGACGCCGGGATAGGTAAAGAGCGAAGCGGGTTTGATGCCCGCGAGCGTGGGGGAGCAGTTACGCACGACCGCCGTCTGAAACGTTGGGATGTCAATGGTCCGAGTCACGTCGCTCCTTTCGAGTCCTCACTTGTTAACCTAGGAAAACTTATACACGAAAGTAAGCCTAGGTCAACTAAAAAGTAAGAAAAGGGAAACTAATTGATCGAACGGACATGGTTTTGGGTTAAGATAGGGACACCCCATGGGGGTATCTAGATAGGGCTACTTGAAAGGGGAACGCATGAGTGACTTGCTCAACCCTGCGAATCTCATCGTGCTGGCCGTCATTGCCGTCGGCATGTTTTTTGGACTGCGTCGCATTGCCGCTTCGACACACGGGAAGAGTTGTTGCAGCGATGGCGCGAGCGGTAAGAAGGCCAAGAAGGTAGTGGTTGCGGATACCGATCTGTCCCACTACCCCTATAGCGATGAGCTGCTCATCGGCGGTATGAGCTGCGATGGCTGCGCTCAGAATGTGGCCAATGCCCTCAATGCACTGGATGGCGTGTGGGCAACGGTGACGTATGCGGACCACACGGCACGCGTGCGCTCTAAGCAGCCGATCGATCGCGGTGCTCTCGTGGCGGCCGTGAAGGACGCGGGTTACTACGTCATGACGCTGTAAGCGCCGCCTTGGATGCATTTCCTTGTCTAGGCTCGTCCGCGCAGTTTGATGTCTAGAATGTCATCGAAATCGATGGCGATGTCTTTGAGCTTGAGGAGCTTGAAGGCAGGGAGTGCCTCGTCGAGGATGCCGGTGCGGGAGCGATAGCCGTACGTATCGTAATAGGTCACGCGGAGCAGGTCTCCGCGCTTGAGGCCCTCGAGCTTTTTCGAAAGCTCGAGGGCTTTTTCTTCCGTGAGCTCACACTTGGGCTCGATGGTGATTTCTTGCTTACGTACGAGCTCGTAGTACCCCGTGAGGGCGGCGAAGGGCATAAACTGCGCGGCGCGTCCGGCGCGAACGGCGCCGTTGGCCGTGAGGTTGGGGTCGGCGGCGCGGCGTCTTCCCTCAGGGTCGGCCAGGCGTTCGAAGGCGGTGGGCGGGCGCATGGGTTGCTTTGGTTTAGGCACGGTGTCCTCCGACCTGATCGTTGCGTTCGCGTGCGGTGGCGCCGGCGGTAAAGCTCAGCCCCTTGACGAGCGCGTTTTTGCCGTATTTGCCCTTTACGGCCAGGACGGCACGGGCCAGCTCGCGCTCGCGCTCATCGGCCTCGACATCGCTAAATAGATCGATGGTGGCAAACTCCTCCGGCATGAGGTTGCCAAATCCCAGGTTGATGCGCTTGACCGGTCGTTTGGGATCGACCGTTTGTGCCCAAAGGTCATCGAAATAGCCCATGATCTTCTTAAACGAATTGGTGCGCTCGGGCAGCTTGCGCGAGGCGTTGGAGTGCGCAAAGAGGGCAGCATAGCCACCGCGCGGTTTGCCGCCGTGTTCGCCCACAAAGATGCCATCGATTGCCTGCGCCTCGCGCACCAGACGGCGCCGTTCGTCATCGCGCTGGACGGGCTTGGGCGCACGGGGCGCGAGCTCGGGACCGGCGGTTGCGGTGGGTTCGATACTCGACGTGCTCGAGCGCAGGTGTCCGCAGCCGTCTATATACTGCGCCGTGCCGCTGGCGTCGAGGCGGCGTATGTCGGCGCGCTCGCTTGCGTAGCCCACAAAGAGCGAGATGCTGTCGCAGACCACGTGCTTATCGACCAAGTCCAGTACGGCGGCATCGACCATTTCACGCAAGACGGTGTAGGCCTGCTCGTAGGCATAGCCCTTCGAGAGCACCTGCCCTGTGGTGGTCGAGGTCGCTTGCGGGCGATAGGCTTGGATATCGGCGATGGTTGTCGGCTCACGCCCGAAGGCGTGGTCGATCAGATACTCGGCATTGACGCCGAGCTCATCGTAAAGCAGGTTTTCGTCGAGCGCGGCGACGCCCATCAGGTCGTAGACGCCGTACTTTTCGAGACGGGCCGCCACGCCGGGGCCGATGCCCCAGATGTCGGTGATGGGGCGATGGGGCCAGATCTCCTTGCGAAAGGTCTCGTCATCGAGTTTGCCGATGCGACTGGGCACGTGCTTGGCGGTGATATCGAGTGCTACCTTGGCCTGGAATAGGTTGGGGCCGATGCCGACCGTCGCCGTGATGCCGGTGCGCGCGAGGACCTCGTCGCGCAGCATGCAGGCGAAGTCTTCCGCATCGGTGTGATAGAGGTCCAGATAGGGTGTCACGTCGATAAAGCACTCGTCAATTGAGTAGACGTGAATGTCTTGCGGACTGACGTATTCCAGGTAGATACCGTAGATTTGCGCCGACACCTCCATGTAGTGCTGCATGCGCGGTACGGCCTTGATGTAGTCGATGCCATCGGGAATCTCGAACAGACGGCAGCGGTTGTGGATGCCGAGGTCTTTCATAGCCTGCGTGATGGCGAGGCAGATGGTCGTGCGCCCGCGCGATTCGTCGGCAACGACCAGGCATGTCGTGAGTGGGTCGAGCCCGCGGTCGACGCACTCGACACTGGCGTAGAACGTCTTAAGGTCGATGCAGATATAGGTATGTTGCCCGTGCTCCACCCGTGCCCTCCCATCAAACACATGTTCTTATCGAATACCTGTTCGATAATACCCGCTCGCCCAGACATCGTCAAAACC
>USAX01000093.1 GCA_900552705.1 uncultured Collinsella sp.
CCTCCATCGAGGACGTTCTGGACCACATCGAGAACAACCTGCCGGCGAGCGTTCCCGCCAACAAGCGTCGCTACTACGCCGTCAAGCTGTTTGAGCGCGATGCGGACGCCTGCAAGCTCATCAACCTTACCAAGGAGAAGGCCGATCGCGTTGAGCAGCTGGTCGCCCAGTGCGAGCAGGATTGCGACGACGATGCTGAGTCCATCATCACCGGCGAGCGCTACGGCGTGATCGCCCACATCATTGACGAGTGCCTCACCAAGGCTCCGGCCAAGATGAGCACCTCCGAGAAGATTGACCGCGTGGTTACCAACCGTATCCTGGGTCTGCCGATCTTTGTGGTCATCATGTTCTGCGTGTACTACATTGCCGTTTCCACCTTGGGCGGCACGGTGACCGACTTTACCAACGACCAGCTCTTCGGCACCGACGGCTGGTATGTGCTCGGCCAGGGTCGCGACGCCTACGATGAGGCTGTCGAGGCCGCGGGCGACGACGCCGACTCGGTCGACCCGGCTCAGTACGGCCCCTATGTCCCGGGTCTCACCACCGTGGTGCACGACGCCCTTGTGGCCGGTGGCACCGAGGACGGTGGTCTGGTCGATTCGCTCGTCTGTGACGGCATCGTCGGCGGCCTGGGCGCCATCTTTGGCTTTGTGCCGCAGATGTTCCTGCTCTTTATCATGCTGTCTTTCCTGGAGGACTGCGGCTACATGGCCCGCGTCGCCTTCATCATGGACCGCGTGTTCCGCCGCTTTGGCCTGTCCGGTAAGTCCTTCATCCCCATGCTCGTGTCCTCGGGCTGCGGCGTCCCCGGCGTCATGGCCACCAAGACCATCGAGAACGAGAAGGACCGCCGCATGACGGTCATGACCACCACGTTCATCCCCTGCGGCGCCAAGCTGCCGATTATTGCCCTGCTCATGGGTTCCATCATCGGCGATTCTTCCACCACCGCCGCATGGATCAGCCCGCTCTTCTACTTCCTGGGCGTCTTTGCCGTCATCGCCTCGGGCCTCATGCTCAAGAAGACCAAGCTCTTCGCCGGTCGCCCGACGCCGTTCGTCATGGAGCTCCCTGCCTACCACTTCCCGGCGATCCGCTCTTGGGCGCTGCACGTGTGGGAGCGCTGCTGGGCCTTTATCAAGAAGGCCGGCACGGTCATCTTTGCGTCCACCGTCGTCGTTTGGTTCCTCTCCAACTTTGGTAGCTACAACGGCTCCTTTGGCTTCCTGCCTGCGATGGAGGGCATCCCCGAGGAGTTCATGGACTACTCCGTGCTTGCCATGCTCGGCAACCTGGTCGCTTGGATCTTCGCCCCGCTCGGCTTTAGCACCTGGCAGGCCACGGCGCTGACTGTCTCTGGCCTCGTCGCCAAGGAGAACGTCGTCGCCACCGCCGGCTCGCTGCTGTCCGTCGCCGACGCCGCCGAGACCGACCCGAGCCTGTGGACCGCGTTCGCTGGCATGTTCCCGACCATGGGCGCTTGCGTTGCCTTCGGCGCTTTCAACCTGCTGTGCGCTCCGTGCTTTGCCGCGATGGGTACCATCCGCAACCAGATGGACTCCGGCAAGTGGACCGCGATTGCCATCGGCTACGAGTGCGCCTTCGCATGGGTCATCGGCCTGTTCATCAACCAGTTCTACAACCTGCTTGTCCTTGGCCAGTTTGGTATTTGGACGGTTGTGGCTATCGTGCTGCTGGCTGCGATGCTCTTCCAGATCTTCCGTCCCATGCCTAAGCACGCTTGGACCGACGAGGACGAGACCAACACCGCTTCTGCCGCGGTTTCCGCCTAAGTCCGAATAAGGATTAGCCCCTTTCCAAAAGCCCGGGTGTCCCAGCGACACTCGGGCTTTTTGGTGCAAGGGGGTCAGGTTTATCTGCACCAGGTTGGTGCAAAGTAACCTGACCCCCTTGCACCAAAAGTCGAGATGTGGCGTTTCCGCAGATAAAAACGACCAAAATAAACCTGTCCCTTTTTGGCAGGTGGAAGATGGGGTAAAGTAAGTGGTGGTTAACTAGAGGAGGCTTGCTATGGCACCTATCGATATTGTTGTGTTGGCTGTTATCGGCATCGCGTTTGTCGCAGTGTGCGTGCGCATCTACCGCAAGGGCACCTGCGCCGACTGCGCTCAGGGCGGCGTTTGCACGGGACATTGCTCCAACAAAAAGACCTGCGCTGCACTTAAGGGCGTGGACAAAATCGCTGAAGACTTGGGCCGCGGTATTCATTAGCCGACCGGCGTTTGGGCATGCATGATTGCGGATGCGGCAGTTGCTGATACGATAGGGTCGTTAGCAACTGCCGCCGAGCGGCTCAAACGAAAGGAAGCCTGCATGGAGTCATCCGCCTACCCGATGCTCTTTAGTCCGATCAAGGTCGGTACGACCGAGGTCAAGAACCGCGTCTTTATGCCGCCGGTGTCTACCAACCTGGCCGACCACGGCTATGTGACCGACGACCTGGTCGACCACTACTGCGCCCGTGCCAAGGGCGGCGTGGGCCTGATCATCACCGAGGTCGTGACGGTCGAGCCCACCTATACCTATCTGCCGGGTGACATGTGCTGCTACGACGACACGTTTATCCCCGGCTGGGAAAAGCTCGCCGCCGCCGTCCACGAGTATGGCTGCAAGATCATGCCGCAGCTCTTCCACCCCGCCTACATGGCCTTTAACATTCCGGGCACGCCGCGCCTCATCGCCCCGTCCTTTGTGGGCCCGTCCTATGCCCGCGAGGCGCCGCGCCCCATCACGGTCGACGAGATCCACGAGCTCACGCATCAGTTCGGCGACGCTGCCGTGCGCATGCAGAAGGCCGGCGTCGATGGCGTCGAGGTCCATGCGGCGCACGCCCACGGTATGCTCGGCGGCTTTTTGACCCCGCTCTACAACAAGCGTACCGACGAGTATGGTGGCTCGCTCGACGCCCGCATGCGCTTCTTGCTCGAGGTTATCGCCGAGATTCGTGAGCGCTGCGGCCAGGACTTCATCATCGACGTCCGTATCTCGGGCGACGAGTACACCGATGGCGGCCTGACCCTCAACGACATGATCTACGTCTCGCGTCGTCTGGAGAAGGCCGGCGTCGACATGATCCATGTGTCGGGCGGCACCACCATCAAGCGCGGCTCTGCGATTCCCGCCGCCGGCACGCAGCAGGCCTCGCACGCCGCCTGCTCGCGCGAGATTAAGAAGCATGTGAACATTCCCGTCGCCACCGTCGGCCGTATCAACGAGGCTTGGATCGCCGAGGAGCTGATCGAGGACGGTGCTGCCGACATCTGCATGATGGGCCGCGCCAATCTGTGCGATGCCGAGTTCTGCAACAAGGCCGCTGCCGGCAATGCCGATGATATCCGTCCCTGCATCGGCTGTTTGCGCTGCCTGAACGGCATTATGTTTGGCAAGCGCATCTCCTGCACCGTCAACCCGGACGTGGAGCGCGACGAGGCCGGCTACGAGCCTGCCGCCGAGGCCAAGAACGTACTGGTTGTGGGCGCTGGTCCTGCGGGCATGGAGGCAGCCTACATTGCCGCCAAGCGCGGCCATAACGTGGTGCTCGTGGATAAGCAGGACGAGCCGGGCGGCGAGATGCGCATCGCAGCCGTTCCGCCGGCAAAGCAGGAACTCACCCGCGTGATCAAGTATCAGTACCGTCGCCTGGCCGAGGCAGGCGTCACGTGCGTCTTTGGCACCGAGCTCTCGGCCGAGGACATTCAGCGCGACTACGCGGGTTACGAGGTTGTCCTGGCTTATGGCGCTGAGCCCATCGCTCCGGCCTTTATGCAGGGCTTTAAGCAGGTTATGACGGCCGACGACCTGCTGGGCGGCAAGGCTTTCCCGGGCAAGAAGATTGTCATCGTGGGCGGCGGCACCGTCGGCTGCGAGACGGCCGATTACCTGGCCCCGTTGGTCAACGACCTGTCGCCGGCCAATCGCGACGTCACCGTCATCGAGATGACCAAGACGCTTGCCGCTAACGAGGGCGGCGCCGGTCGCGCGGTGCTCATCACGCGCATGCTCTCCAAGGGCGTTCACGTGCTGACCGAGGCCAAGGTGACCGAGATCACCGAGGACACCATCTCGTACGAAAAGGATGGCCAGATCCACACCATCGCCGATGCCGATACGCTGGTGCTTGCCATGGGCTATCGTCCCAATACCAAGCTTGCCGACGACCTTGCCGCTGCCGGTGTCTCCACCCACGTGCTGGGCGATGCCCAGAAGTGCGGCAACATCCGCGACGCCATCGGCGACGGCTACAAGGTGGCCTGCGAACTCTAGTCAGCCCCTTGGTGCACGACGAGGAGAGGCGTCTCTGCGCCATCCGATAGCAAAACAGCGGTGGTGTCCCGGGTTTCGGGATGCCGCCGCTTGCTCTTGCGGTGCTGGCGACGCGAGCGCGTCCTATTTCACCTCAACTGAGGGAATGGGGGATGCGATAGTATTACGTGGTATTCGACAAACCGTGAGTTTCATCCGAGGGCTTTAGCTTTATGGAACAACACCAGCATTATCAGAGCCTGCAAGATCAGGCATACAGCGCATTGCGCTCCAAGATCATCTATGCCGAGCTCAAGCCCGGCACGCGTCTTTCGGCGATTGGCCTGGAAAAAGAGACGGGAATCGGGCGAACGCCCATTCGCGAGTCCTTTGTGCGTCTGCGCGAGCAGGAGCTGGTGGAAACGCGTCCCAAGAGCGGCACCTACGTCTCTAAGATCAGCATGGAGCGCGCCGAGAACGCTTGTTTCTTGCGCGAGAAACTCGAGAGAAGTGTGCTCATTAAATGCTGCTCTGCCGCCACGCCCGAGCAAAAGCATCGGCTCGGGCAGATTCTTGCCGAGTCTGAGTCGCTCGACCATAGCGAAACGCGTCGCTTTTTCGATCTGGACAACCTGTTCCATGAGACGTGTTTTGTGATTGCCGGTCGTCACATGTTGTGGGATTGGATGAAGAGCATCAACACGCATTTTGAGCGATACAACTGGTTGCGTATGGTGTCGCAGGATTTGGATTGGGAGCCGATTCGTCGACAGCATCGCCGGATTCTCGAGGCCATTAAGAGGGGCGATACCGACGCGGCGAGCTATCTGGCAGAGATACACCTGCACCTGATGCCCGAGGAACAGGGCCCGGTTATCGCCTTGTATCCCGACTATTTCGAGCTGTCCAAAGACTCGTCTATCTAGCCCATCATCGCATCTGCTCGAGACGCAAAACGATGCTGCTCACCTACAGCGTTTTGCAACCGAAATTATTAAAAATGCCTAAAATGGCTCAGACTGCCGACAATGGGGAAACGGGGTGCGCCATGGCGCAGATGAGGATTAAGGACATTGCTGCCGAGGCGGGCGTGAGCCCGGCCACGGTCTCGCGCTACCTCAATAACCGCCCCGGGCAGATGACCGAGGAAACCCGCGCCCGCATCGCGGCGGTTATCGAGCGCACCGGCTATCGCCCGCGTGCCGCCGCGCGTAATTTGCGCAGCTCGCGCACCAATCTCATCGGCGTGATCCTGGCCGACATTAGCAACCCGTTCTCCAGCGCCATGCTTGAGGGCCTTTCCGCCAGCGCCGCTGCGCGCGGCTGCTCGCTCATGACGGCCATTAGCGGCAACGACCCCGCCAAGGAGGCAGAGTCGCTCACCAGACTTATCGATGCCGGCGTGGACGGCCTAGTCGTCAATACCTGCGGAGGCAACGACAAGGCGATTGCCGCGGCAGCGGGACGCTTGCCCGTCGTGCTGCTCGACCGCGATGTTGCCGACGGTGGCATCGATCTGGTGACCTCCAACAACCGTGAGCTGGTCGCTGGCTTGGTAGACGCCTTGGCTGCTGCGGGCAGCGAGCGCCTGTGCCTGCTCACCGAGGCGAGCGACGACAGCCCCGTGCGTCGCGAGCGCGCCGAGGCCTTTACCGACGAGCTGTCGCGACGCGGCCTTGCCGGCGAGGTTGTCACCTTGGCCGATGGCGGTGCCACTGGCGTTGGCCGCTTGGACGAGACCATCCGCGGCTATGCGGGCAAAAGACTCGGCCTTATCGCTGTCAACGGCCTGGTCTTCCTACGCCTGACCGAGGCACTGGCACAGTTGGGACCCTCGTTACCGGCCGGTCTTAAGATCTCGACGTTTGACGATTACCCCTGGAACCACGTGCTCTTTGGCGGCGTGACCACGGCCGCGCAGGACACCCTCACCATTGCCGAGCGCGTAGTCGAGCGTCTGTCCGAGCGTATCGACGTCGTTACCACTACGGTGGGCGATGCCGCAAAGCTCGCCCCCAAGCGCATCGAGATCCCCGGCCACATCGAACACCGCGCTTCGACCTCGCGCTAGCCGCTCGTTCGCAACCGCCTGTTCACACACGTTTTTTGAGCGCTTGATACGCTTTAACCCTGCGGAAACATTTTTTTGCGATAGTATCTGCGATATAGACCAGTCGAAACCCGCCCGAAAGAAAGGGGAGCGACATGAACCAGCAGAACATCGATTACGTACTCCGCTCCGTAGAGCAGCGTGATATCCGCTTTGTGCGTCTGTGGTTTGTCGACATTCTCGGCCGCCTCAAGAACTTTGCCATTAGCCCCGAGGACCTCGAGGTCGCTTTTGAGGAGGGTATTGGCTTTGACGGCTCCGCTATCGAGGGCTTTGCCACGCCCGAGGAAGCCGACATGCTCGCATTCCCCGATGCTTCGACCTTCCAGATCCTGCCGTGGCGCCCGAGCCATAACGGCGTTGCACGCGTTTTCTGCGACGTGTGTACTCCCGATCGCAAGCCCTTCGCCGGCGACCCGCGCGACGCCCTGCGCCGCATGTTTCGCAAGGCCGAGAAGGCTGGCTATCTGCTTAACGTGGGTGCCGAGCTGGAGTATTACTACTTCCCCGACGAGCACACCCCCGAGCCGCTCGACAACGTGGGCTACTTCGATCTTTCGGTGAGCGATGCCGCCCGCGACCTGCGTCGCAACACGGTCCTCACGCTCGAGAAGATGTCCGTGCCCGTGGAGTACACCTTCCACGCCGCCGGTCGCTCGCAGCACGGCATGAGCCTGCGCCACGCCGAGGCCCTGAGCATGTCCGACGCCATCACCACGGCCAAGCTCATCATTAAGCAGCAGGCCTACGAGAGCGGTTGCCACGCTTCCTTTATGCCCAAGCCGTTGGCGGGCGAGGACGGCAGCGCCATGTTTTTGCATCAGTCGCTGTTCGACCACGACGGCAACAACGTCTTTTGGGGCGAGGACGACGAGAAGTACCACCTCTCCGAAATCGCCAAGCACTACATGGCCGGCATCTTGGCGCACGCGCGCGAGATCAGCGCCATCACCAACCCCACGGTCAACTCGTACAAGCGCATCACCACGGGTGGCGACTCCGTGCCGCAGTACGCCACGT
>USAX01000094.1 GCA_900552705.1 uncultured Collinsella sp.
CCGTGTATCTAGAGGTTTTCGTTGACAGCCCCCAAGGTTGCATCGTATTATCTTTTTCGTTCGCGGGGGCGGCGGTCCAAAAGACCAAAGGACCTGCGGATACTTGAACGATTGGGAGTTTGCCCGAGTGGTTAATGGGGACGGGCTGTAAACCCGTTGGCTCTGCCTACATAGGTTCGAATCCTATAGCTCCCACCCGTCAAGTGCCTGTATAGCTCAGTCGGTAGAGCACTTCGTTGGTAACGAAGAGGTCACCAGTTCAAGTCTGGTTGCAGGCTCCATCCGGCGGTGTAGCTCAGTTGGTTAGAGCACACGGTTCATACCCGTGGCGTCACTGGTTCGAATCCAGTCACCGCTACCATAGGTAACACGGTGGCTTCTCAATAGTATGTTGAGAGGCCACTATGGTATAAAGGCAAAGTCCCGTCCGGGGACGACCTGTTTAGAGGAGGGCTTTATGGCCAAAGAGAAGTTTGAGCGCACTAAGCCGCATGTTAACATCGGCACCATTGGTCACGTCGACCACGGCAAGACCACGCTGACCGCTGCCATCACCAAGGTTCTCTCCGAGACCGAGGGCTGCAAGGCTGACTTCACTGCGTTCGAGAACATCGACAAGGCTCCCGAGGAGCGCGAGCGCGGCATTACGATCTCCGTCTCCCACGTCGAGTACGAGACTGCTGCCCGTCACTACGCTCACGTTGACTGCCCGGGCCACGCTGACTACGTCAAGAACATGATCTCCGGTGCTGCTCAGATGGACGGCGCTATCCTGGTTATCGCCGCCACCGACGGCCCCATGGCTCAGACCCGCGAGCACATTCTGCTCGCCCGTCAGGTCGGCGTTCCCTACATCGTCGTCTTCCTGAACAAGTGCGACATGGTCGACGATGACGAGCTCATCGACCTCGTCGAGATGGAGACCCGTGAGCTCCTCTCCGAGTACGATTTCCCCGGCGACGACATCCCCGTCATCCGTGGTTCCGCTCTGGGCGCTCTCGAGGGCGACGCCAAGTGGATGGACGCTATCCGCGAGCTCATGAACGCCGTCGACGAGTACATCCCGACGCCTGCTCGTAACAACGACCTCCCGTTCCTGATGGCCGTTGAGGACGTTATGACCATCTCCGGCCGTGGTACCGTTGCTACCGGTCGTGTCGAGCGCGGTGAGCTCAAGCTCAACGAGCCCGTCGAGATCGTCGGCATCAAGGATACACAGAACACCGTCGTTACCGGTATCGAGATGTTCCGTAAGTCCATGGACTTCTGCGAGGCTGGCGACAACGTCGGTCTGCTGCTCCGCGGCATCAAGCGCGAGGACATCGAGCGCGGCCAGGTTCTCTGCAAGCCCGGTTCGGTTACCCCGCACACCAAGTTCACCGGTGAGATCTACGTTCTGACCAAGGAGGAGGGCGGCCGTCACACCCCGTTCTTCGATGGTTATCGTCCTCAGTTCTACTTCCGTACCACCGACGTTACCGGTACGGTCAAGCTCCCCGAGGGCACCGAGATGGCTATGCCTGGTGACCACATCACCATCGAGGGCGACCTCATCCACCCGATCGCCATGGAGGAGGGCCTGCGCTTCGCTATCCGCGAGGGTGGCCACACCGTCGGTTCGGGCATCGTCTCCACGATCATTGAGTAAATTAGCTCTTTGATATAGCTGACTTAGAGAACCCGGCACTTATATGGGTGCCGGGTTCTTTTCTGCAATGGATGTTGAGCCGTTGCTGGTGTCGAGAGGATCGATAATGGTCCTGGATGCACCGTCGATTAGATCTCGATGGCTTCATTGATGTGTTCCAAATATGAATGGATCCACCGAGAACCAATTGACTCGAGGTTTTCATTGACAGCACTTACGTGGAGCTGATAAAGTAACAACTCGTGCCCGTACGGGGCGGAAATGAAAGGTTCAGGATACATGCGTACTCTAGTTACTCTTGCGTGCACTGAGTGCAAGCGCCGCAACTATACGACCACCAAGAACAAGGCGAACATGCCTGATCGTATGGAGATCAAGAAGTATTGCCCCTGGTGCCGTCACCACACGCTGCACAAAGAGACTCGCTAGTCTCTAGTCACATACGCCAGTAGTTCAATTGGTAGAGCATCGGTCTCCAAAACCGAGTGTTGAGGGTTCGAGTCCTTCCTGGCGTGCCAGTCATTATTCCGTAAGCTCCCAATTGGGGGCTTACGGTTTACTCATGTATAAGCGCATTGCGCGGAGGTAACCCAAATGGCCAACAAGAAAAACAAGAAGAAGGCTCAGCAGCCGGCACCTGCCAATAACGCTGCCGCCAACTCCAAGGTTGAGGCCAAGAAGGCCGTTGCCAAGAAGAACGAGAAGGCTGCGAAGCCCAAGAAGAACGAGAAGCCTGGTTTCTTCGCCCGCACCAAGAAGTATTTCGCTTCGGTGAAGTCCGAGATGAAGCGTGTCACGTGGCCCGATAAGAAGGAGCTCGTGAACTACTCGGTCGTCGTTTGCGCTTCTCTGATCGTCGTCGGCGTCGTCATCGCTCTGCTCGATGCTGGCTTTGGCGAGGCTCTTGCTCTGTTCTCTGGATTGAGGGGCTAAACCATGTCTAAGCGTTGGTACGTCGTTCACACTTACTCTGGATACGAGAACCGCGTTAAGTCCGATCTCGAGCATCGCATCGAGACTATGGGCATGCAGGACCGTATCTTTGATATCGAGATTCCTATGGAGCGTGTCACCGAGATTAAAGAGGGTGGCAAGCGCGAGACCAAGGATTCCAAGATCTTCCCGGGTTATGTCCTGGTCCGCATGGAGATGGATGACGATGCTTGGACGTGCGTTCGTAACACGCCTGGCGTCACCGGTTTCCTGGGCGGCAACGGCAAGCCCGCTCCGCTTTCCCGCGACGAGTACAATAAGATGACTCGTCGTCCCGGTAAGGGCGATTCGCCCAAGCGTACGTCGGTTGATATTCAGGTCGGCACGTCCGTCCGCGTCACCGATGGCCCGCTTACCGACTTTGATGGCAAGGTCTCCGAGGTTAATACCGAGGCAGGCAAGCTCAAGGTCACGCTGATGATCTTTGGCCGCGAGACGCCGGTCGAGCTCGACTTTAACCAGGTCGCTGTCATCGCTTAAGTTTGCGTCCGTTCGCGCGAGCGTGCTTCTTCTGTGACTGCTCATCTCAGGAGTGCTTCTAACACGTGCGTGCTTACGATATAGCAAGTACTTCACACTCGTGATTCGAAAGGAATGACCATGGCTGAGAAGAAGGTTGCCAACGTCATTAAGCTCCAGATTCCTGCTGGTGCAGCTAACCCCGCTCCTCCCGTCGGCCCCGCCCTGGGCGCTGCTGGCGTGAACATCATGCAGTTCTGCCAGGCCTTTAACGCCGAGACGCAGGACAAGAAGGGCGACATCATCCCCGTTGAGATCTCTGTCTACGAGGATAAGTCCTTCTCCTTCATCACCAAGACCCCGCCGGCGGCTCACCTCATCAAGAAGGAGCTGAACCTCAAGTCTGGTTCCGCTAAGCCCCAGGCCGACAAGGTCGGTCAGCTCTCCCAGGAGCAGCTCACCAAGATCGCCGAGATCAAGATGCCGGACCTCAATGCCAACGACATTGACGCCGCCAAGAAGATCATCGCCGGTACCGCCCGCTCCATGGGCGTCACCATCGCTGAGTAGCGATTTCTTTAGGTAATGACGGGTGCTCCGACCGGTGCGCCCGTTATATGTGTGCAATAGGGCACACGATACGATGTGGGAGGGCTCACGCCCGTTTAACCACAGGAGGTAATGCACATGGCTAAGCATGGTAAGAGCTATAACGCCGCTGCCGAGAAGATCGACCGCGCCACGCTCTACACCCCCCTTCAGGCTGCCAAGCTCATCAAGGAGCTCGACACCGCCAAGTTCGACGAGACCGTCGAGGCCCACTTCCGTCTGGGCATCGATACTCGTAAGGCTGACCAGAACATCCGTGGTTCCATCTCCCTGCCCCACGGCACCGGCAAGACCGTTCGTGTTGCCGTCTTCGCCGAGGGCGAGAAGGCCCGCGAGGCTGAGGCTGCCGGCGCCGACATCATCGGTTCCGACGAGCTTGTCGCCCAGATTCAGAAGGGCGAGATCAACTTCGACGCCGCTATCGCTACGCCGAACATGATGGCCAAGGTTGGCCGCATCGGTAAGATCCTTGGTCCCCGTGGCCTCATGCCGAACCCCAAGCTCGGCACCGTGACCATGGACGTCGCAAAGATGGTCTCCGAGCTCAAGGCTGGCCGCGTTGAGTACCGCGCCGACCGCTACGGCATCTGCCACGTGCCCCTGGGCAAGAAGTCCTTCTCTGAGCAGCAGCTTGTTGAGAACTACGCTGCCCTGTACACCGAGATCCTGCGCGTCAAGCCCTCTTCTGCTAAGGGCAAGTACGTCAAGTCCATCTCCGTGTCTTCCACCATGGGCCCTGGCGTCAAGGTCGATCCCGCTGTCCAGCGTGACTTCCTGGCTGAGTAACTTTTAGTTACTGCCTGAGCAAAGCAAGCATTGCTAAAGAAACCCGGTTCTGCCCTGCGCAGGACCGGGTTTCTTGCTATCGCGTCAAAACCACCACAAAGGTGCCTGTCCCCTTTGTGGTGGTTACCAGGGGGTTCTGGCGGTAGAGGACTCGATGGCCTCGTGGCGTTTGAGCTCGCGGCGCATGGTTTGCGAGTTGAGCCAGGCTGCCTGCCATCCGCGGATGGGGTAGCGCGTCTCGTCGAGCTCAAACTGCGTATATCCGCAGGCGTTGATGATCGTTGCCCCGCATGCGTGCTGCCGCTCGCGCTGAAAATCGTAACCGTAGCTTTGGTGTACATGCCCATGCACCATGTAGTCGGCCCCCCAGGACTCGAGCGCTGTGTTAAAGCACTCAAACCCTCGATGCGGCAGATCGTCCAGATCACCCATACCGGCGGCGGGTGCATGGGTAAGCAGAATGTCGCACCCGCCGACCATCCTAACCTTACGCGACAGCTTGCGCATGCGCTTGGACATCTCGCGTTCGGTGTACATGTTGGCGCCGTCGCGATAACGCATGGACCCGCCAAGGCCCGCAATGCGAATCCCTCGGTACGTGTACACGCTGTCTTCCACGCAGATACATCCGCCCGGTGCATGACGTGCGTAGCGGTCATCGTGATTGCCGCGCACGTAGATGAGCGGTTTGTTGATGACGGTGACCAAAAACTCAAGATAGTCCGGGTCCAGATCGCCGGCAGACAGAATCAGGTCGACACCCTCAAAGCGCTCCTTGCGAAAGCACTCCCAAAGGCATCGTTCTTCGGTATCTGCTATGGCAAGGATCTTCATAGGGCGGTAACTCCCGGCTCATCGTCGAGCTGCGGAATCGAGCCTATAACGTTGTCAGCCAGCCAGTTCATCTCGACAATCTGCGTACTCGGCAGCGGGGGAAAGCCTTCGATCTGCACCACGCCGTCTTGGCTATGGAGCTCGCCGCCAAATGGATTGATGGAGCCCTCGACGATGCCATTGCGGAGCAGCTGAACAAGCTTGCGCGTCTGATAAGGCAGGCCCGGAGCGTAGCGAATGTCGATGACGCCCGAGCTCATACCATACCAGTAGTTGACGGCACGAACCTGGCTGTCGTCACTGGTCTCATCCCAGGTGCCGTGCAGCAGGCTTCGCACGATAAGCTCGTAGTATCGGCCCCAGTTCCATACCGGCATGGCGATGCCGACGACCTTGCCATCGACCAGGCGGTGGAGTCCGTAGGCCGTGGGGTCCTCCAACGACTTGGACATGTCAGCGCCGGTCATAACGCTCACGCCTTCGCGGCACATGGCCTCGGCAAGACCGCCGGCGGGCACATCGCCCCAGGTCAGGATAATTTGCGCGCGGGGGTCGAGCAGCGAGGCTCCAATCGCAAAGGCGTTGATCTCGCTAAGCGCGCCCGACGCAAAGACGGACGCGTGGTAACCAATGCGATGGTTGTCCGCCATACTGGCGGCAAGGGCGCCCAGGAGGAACTTGGCCTCGTACATCTTGCCAAAGTACGAACGGACGCTTTGGTGGGGAAGGCCGATAGAGCAGTTGAGGAACCGAACCTGGGGATACTCAACGGCAGCCCTGAGCGTGTATTCCATCAGGCGGTGCGAGGTCGAGAAGATGACGTTGTCTCCATGTTTGACAGCCGTTTCCACGGCGGCGTAGAACATGTCCGGATCGTGGCAGTCCTCGAATGCCTCGGTGCGCACGATGCCGCCAAAGTGCTCGTCGAGATACTGGCGCCCCTGGTCGTGCAGGCTGTCCCAGCTCGACGTAACGCAGGGGAATTCATGGATAAAGGCGATGCGCAGGGGGTTGGCCGCCGAGTAGACGGTCTTGCCCATAAAGAAGTTGAGCACGCCGGAGGTGGACTTGGCGGGTGTCTCTTCCTCATCGACGCTCGGTGCCTCGACAAGATCGACCTTGTCCTCGTCATTTTTGCCGGCAATGACCAGCTCGCGCCAAATCTTGCACAGGCGGTTTACGACGATGTCCGTCGGCGTATCCAGCAGGCGGTCCTGGTTGTACACGTTGAGGTAGACGAGCATGGCGTCGGCGGGCGTAATGTCCAGATGGTCGCCGCCGGCGCGCAGGTAGGCGCGTTTAAAGAGTAGGAAGGTGTGGCGCAGGTAGTCGACCTTTTTCTGTGGCCACTTTTCGACAAGGTCCTGGCCGAGCATCTTGGCGAGCGTCTCGTAGCTTCCCTCGCGCGAGAACTCGATCTCGTATAGGGGGCAGACGCGCCAAAACGCGCAGAACTCGCCGTACAGGCGACTTTCGACGGAATCCCATTTGCCGGGGTAGAGACGGGTGACCTTGGCCGAAACCGTCGGGGCGTCCAGGAATTTGAGGACGCTGACGCGCTTGTTGCCCTCCTGGACGTAAAACCGATGCATGAACTCGGTGACGATGATGGGGTCGCGATAGCCCTCGGTCACCTGGATGTCGTAGAGGTTGGACCACTTGCGGGCGAACTCGGTGTTAAATGGCAACAGGGGCATAAAGTTGCACGAAAAGGCAGACTGACGGCCCTTGGTAACCGTGCCGACGATCATTTCGAGCGGAATGTCCCTTAGGCCGACGCTCTCTCGCTGACCTAAGGGGAGCTGGGCAACGAGGCTATCGAGGTCCGTAAGGTATGGGTGCTCGCTTTGGCTGATGGCGTGACGGCGTCCCTGCTCGCCGCGCTTGCGTGCTTGACGATAGGCCTCTTCCATGGTGTCTACTCCCTTAGTCGTTTAAACAACGATATGAACCATGGTACCACGATGCGAAACCACCACAAAGGTGCCTGTCCCCTTTGTGG
>USAX01000095.1 GCA_900552705.1 uncultured Collinsella sp.
GTATGTAGCTGGGCCATGCCCGTGGGCCTCATCTTCTCAACTTTGTTCGCCGACTCAATCGGCGTGACGCGCTGTTTTGTTTTGGTGGGTGTGGCCATGATCGTCCTGGCGGCGCTTTCCTGGTCCATCAAGAGCGTCCGAACCATCGATCAGCATTAAGTTATGGCTGCTCCGTAAACGCAGAAAAGACCCCGCCACGTTGTATGTGACGGGGTCTTTTCCGAGGTACACCATTGGAATTGCCCAGAGGGGAGGGAGGCAATCCTTCTGACAGGACCCCTAATTTCATCGCCTGCGGGGTGGTTCCTGTCGTTGAGTTAACTATAGTAAACAGTTAGCTATAGGTAACTGGAAAAGATGCCCCTCACATTCTCTCCATAAGTTAACTAAGGCTTACAAGTCGCTCATTCATTCCAAGTGCCGCTGTAACAGGTCGGTTCCACCGCGACGGGTCGATAAGGCTAGAGTGCGGACGAGGGCTCCAAGTATTTCTCGACCAGTTCCTCGAAGGCACCGTCGTCGCCGGTGGATTCGAGTACGATGTCGCAGTAGGGGCGGACATCGTCCGTGACGTTGGCCACGCCCACGCCCAGTCCCGCGGCCTTGATCATAGCGAGGTCGTTGGCGGAGTCTCCCACGCCGATCACCTGGTCCATGGGGATACCCAGCATCTCGGCGAGCTTCTTTAGGCCGTAACCCTTGTCGATGCCGGCCGGCATGAACTCGAGGTAGCGTTTGGACGAGAACGTGATCTCGACGCCCAAGCGTTGCGCCAGAGGTTCAAGCTCGCGTCGAAGCTGCTGCAGGCCCTCAAAGTCAGGACCCGTAAAGATGAGCTTGACTATGTCGCGGCTGTCGAGGAAGGAGAGGTCGGTGTGCTCGGCGCTGCTAAAGTGCGTGACGCCGGAGATCTTCTCAAGATAGGTGCGCTCCGCCTCCGGCGCGTCGCACACGAAAACATGCCCGTCTGCCACGTTGACGTGCATGCACTTACCCAGCTCGCGTCCAAGGGCGTAGAGCTCCTCGGCGCACGCGCGGCCGATGCCGCAGCTGGTAAGGGGATTGGGGTCGCCCACGCGGTTGATGAAGCCGCCGTTGTACGAGATAACGTAGCTGCCTTCGAGCAGCGCTGGGTCAAGGTGGGCGAAGTTATCCATGATGGAGGAGTACCACCTGCCGCTGGACGGAACAAAGAGCACGCCCAACTCTTTCATGCGCTGCATCGCGCGGATGTTTGCCTCGGGAATCTGGTGGTCGTGGTCCAAGAAGGTCTCGTCCATATCAGTTGCTACCAGCTTGTACATGCTTCCCCCTTTACCTGCGCGCCCCGCGCGTCCAAAACACAAGCTGCCACGTGTGGCCGTACGTTCTCAATCTAGCAGAAACCCGTCCGCCTACCGGGTGCGAGGCGGACGGGCTTGTAAAGTTAGGAACAATATGGCGGGCGCTGGCTAGCGAGGGCGCTAGTACACCATGCCCATGGCCTGCTGCACCTCTGCGAGCGTGGCCTCGGCAATCTGGTTGGCGCGGCGGTTGCCCTCATGCAGCACGTCCTTGACGTAGCCCATGTCGCGGGCGAGTTCCTCGCGGCGAGCGCGGATGGGGGCGAAGTACTCGTTCACGCTCTCGGTGACGTACTTCTTGAGCTGGCCAGAGCCACCCATGCCGATTTCCTCCGCGATTTCGGCCTCCGTGCGGCCGGTGCAGATCGCGGCGGTGGAGAGCAGGCCGGATACGCCGGGACGCGCCTCGGGATCGAAGGTGATCATGCGCTCGCCATCCGTCTGGCTCTTCTTGATGCGCTTGGCGGTTTCTTCCGCGGTCATGGAGATGTTGATGGCGTTGCCGTAGGACTTGCTCATCTTGCGGCCGTCGAGGCCGGGCAGCAGCGGCGTGTCGGACAGCAGCGCGTCGACCTCGGGGAACACCTTGCCGTAGCGGTTGTTGAACTTGCGGGCGATGGTGCGGGTGAGCTCGATATGCGGCAGCTGGTCGCGGCCGACGGGGACCACGTTGCCCTTGCAGAACAGGATGTCGCAGGCCTGGTGCACCGGGTAGGTGAGCAGAAGGCCGGTGAGCTCGTGGCCGGACGCTTCCATCTCCGCCTTGACGGTGGGGTTGCGCTGCAGCAGCGCTTCGGAGACCAGCGAGAGGAACGGCAGCATGAGCTGGTTGCACGCGGGAACGGCGGAGTGCGTGTAGATCATGGTCTTATCGGGGTCCAGGCCGCATGCCAGGTAGTCAAGAACCATGTTGTAGACGTTGTCCTGGATGTTGTCGGTGGAGTCGCGATCGGTGATGACCTGGTAGTCGGCGATGAGCACGTTGGTGTGCACGGCCATGTCCTGCAGCTCGACACGGCTCTTGAGCGTGCCGAAGTAGTGGCCGAGGTGCAGGCGGCCGGTGGGGCGGTCGCCGGTGAGCATGGTGTACTTCTCGGGGTGCTGCGGCAGGTCGGCGCGGATCTGGTTGCTGCGCTCGAGGCTGACCTCATAGCTGAGCTCGTTGGGCATGCTGTCTCCTTTTGGGTTGAGTGCCCGGCCGGCATTGTCGGTCTTGGTTGAAGATGAAGCTACCAGAGAAACGGCGTCTCTTGCCGGAATCAACGATGGTTTTCGCCTTGTCGTCCCGCAGGGTCGTTTCCCTTCTTGGGAAGGAGCCCCTCGATATGCTCGAGCCGCTCCTCATGGGCCACGTGCGCCGCGCGCTCCTCGGCGGCGAAAGCGGGGTCTTCGGGCGTGACGGTCTCATCTCGCTGAGTCTTGGGATTGTAGTGGTGACGCACTACTGGCTCAAACAGGTGCAGGCGCGCGGCGAATAGCGCCGAGCACGCGAACAGCAAGAGGAAGATCACCACGCGGGCTCCCACGGGGACCTGGTTGATCACCATGGCGCCGAGGGAGAGCAGTAGACACCATGCGTAGATGAGCAGGACCGCCTGGCGCTGGTCGTAGCCCTCCTGGATCAGGCGATGGTGGATGTGGCCCTTGTCGGCCTCACCCATGTGGACCTTAATTACCCTGAGCACGTGGTGGGCATCCCCGCCGAGGAGATGAAGGCCAAGCTCGACGCACACGACCTTAAGCTCAACGGCACGGCTCTTCGCTTTCGCAGCGATTTTATCAATGGGGACCTGGGCAACCAGGATCCCGCGCTCGCTGGAGAGGCGCTTAAGCTCTGCTATGAGGCCTGCGATTACTGTCGCACCTGCGGCGGCGATACCGTGACGATCTGGCTCGGCCACGATGGCTTCGACTACAGCTTCCAGATCGACTACACCCACGTGTTCGACAACCTCGTTAAGGCGTTCCAGGCGGTCTGCGACTATGCGCCCGACCTGCATATCTTCATCGAGTACAAGCCCTATGAGGAGCGCAGCTACGCCTATATCGATACGATGGGCCTCACCGGCATGATCCTCAACGCGGCGGACCGCGAGAATCTGGGTGTCACGCTCCATTGCTGTCACATGCTCATGAAGCACGAGAACCCCGCGATGGCTACCGATATCTTCGGCCGTGCCGGCAAGCTCTACGGCATTCACCTCAACGATGGTTACGGCGTGATGGACGACGGACTCATGATTGGCATGGCTACGCCTGTCAAGATGCTCGAAATGCTCTTCTATCTCAAGAAGTACGCCTTTGACCGCGCCGTCTACTTCGATACGTTCCCGATTATCGAGGATGCGGAAGGGGAGTGCGCTCATAACCTCGTTATGATGAAGCTTATGAATGACGCCCTGGAAAGCGTGGGCCAGGAAAAGATTCAGTCCGTGATCGATGCAAACGATGCGCTTGCAGCGGCCGCGCTCGTGCGCGAGCTCTTCTGCACGATGGGGGGTAATCATTATATGAAACGCGATTGGGAAGCTACTGCCAAGGGCATTCTTGCCGCCGTGGGCGGCCCCGAGAACATCTCGGGCATGACGCACTGCGCCACTCGTCTTCGCCTGAACCTACGCGACGATTCCAAGTGTGACGACGCGGCCGTCAAGGAGGTCGACGGCGTGGTCAACACCGTCAACTCGGCCGGCCAGTATCAAGTGCTGATCGGCACCGAGGTGCCCAAGCTCTATGAGAAGTTCGAGCCGCTCGTCAAGGGCTCGGGCGCCGAGGTCTCCACGAGCACCTCCTCCGATGAGGGTATCGTCTCCAGGATCTTCTCTGCTATCTCGGGCGTCTTTGCTCCGCTGCTGCCCGCCATGGCCGGCTCCGGTATCCTCCGTGGCCTGCTAATCCTTGCGGTTCAGCTTGGCCTTATCACCGAGGGCACGGGTACCTACACCATCCTCTACACCCTCTCGATGAGCGTGTTCTACTTCCTGCCGGTGCTTCTAGGCTTCTCCTCGGGCAAACGCTTCGGTGCGAGCCCGTACCTGTCGGCTCTGATCTGCGCCTGTTTGCTCTATCCCGATTTTATCGGCTTGATGGGCGATGCGGGCAACGGCGCCATGAGCGAGTTCTTCGGCATCCCCGTGGTGCTCATGAGCTACAACTCCACCGTTATCCCGGCCATCATCGCCATCTGGGTTTACTCGTTCCTCTATAAGTTCCTGGATGAGCATGTGCCCGAGACTCTCAGGCTCGTCGTGCTCCCCGCGGTCTCGCTGATCATCATGGTTCCCGCCACTATGCTCGTGATTGGTCCCTTGGGCGTCTATGCCGGCGAGGGCATTGCCTTCGTGGTCAACTGGCTCATCGCCCGCTCCAACGTACTTGCTGGCATCCTGGTGGGCGGCGGCTGGTCCGTGCTCGTCTCGATGGGTATTCACTGGGCCGTCAACCCTATCATGATCAACAACATCGCTTCCAACGGCTTCGACTACATTTGCCCGGCCACCTTTGCCTGCAACTTTGCCGTTATCGGCTGCGCCCTCGGCGTCTTCCTCAAGGCCCGCGACCAGAAGCTCAAGAGCTTTGCTATGACCGGCGCCGTGACCATCTGCCTCTCTGCCATCATCGAGCCCACGCTCTTTGGCATGCTCCTCAAGAATAAGAAGCTCTTCCTGGCTCAGATTATCGGCGGTGCCTGCGGTGGCGCGTTCCTCGGCGTTTTCAAGGTTGTCACCACTGCCTTTGTCTTTGGCTCCGTCACCACGTTCCCGGCCTTCGTCTCCTCCGATCCGATGAACTTCGCCTTCGCCATGATCGGTATGGTTATCTCGGCTGTTGTCGTCGGCGTGCTCGGCTACATCTTCACCGGTAAGGACGATCAGCTCGCCTAGTCTTGCTTTGAGGCCCCACACCATGTGTCCAAGGCTAAGACCGACTTCCATCTAATAAAGGGTCGCTGTTTATATCGCAGCGGCCCTTTTTTGCTTTTGATTGACATGATTGGAGTAAACTTTGAAAACAGATGAAAAGGACGGAACGCCGATGATTCCGTATGAGCGCATGAACTGATTCTCAATAAGCTTAAGGAGGTCGATCTGCTCAAGATCGACGAGCTCGCGGCCTTTATGCCCGATGTGTCGATGTCTACGCTTCGCCGTGACCTCAAAGAACTTGAGAAGCGGGGGAGCATCGAGTATCTGACCGGCGGCGCGGTTAAGTTGCATTCCGCGGCTCACGAGGCGAGCGTTTTTGAGAAGGGTGCGCAGCGGAGCAGCGAGAAGGACCTGATCGCGCGTTGTGCGGCGGCGGAGGTCGAGGACGGTGAGACGGTCTATGTCGACTCCGGTACCACCGCGATGGCGCTCCTGAGCCTGCTCGTCGACAAGCCGGTGACTATCTACACCACCAACGGCTATGCATGTTGGTTTACGGGCGAGCTTGCTGCTAAGGTGGTGGTAATTGGCGGCGACTTCAACCCCGTTACCTGCTCGCTCACCGGTCCTATGGTTGAGAGCGCGCTGCGCGAGCTGTACTTTGACCGGGCGTTTATAGGTGTCAACGCGGTGGACGAGGACCGCGGCATCATGGCGCCAGGTTATCCCGAGGCTATCAAAAAACGTATCGTGATGCAGAATTCCCAGGCGAGTTACGTGCTCGCCGATAGCTCCAAGTTCCACGTGTTTTCAAATGTAAAGGTGTGCGACCTGGAGGGCTTTACTGTTATTTCCGACAAGCGCGACGCCTAAATCGGCGAACGCGTCAAAATGATCACGGCCTAGGACACTGGGGCATCGCATCTTGCCCTCAAGCCGTTGCCCACGTAACGAAGCGTGAGGCAAACGTGCGCCCCATTCCTGATTTGGGGACTAGCTTAGTTCGTCGGCTACTTGGTGCTCGTAGAAGGCTTCGACTACGGCGTTAAAGTCGCGGGCGAAGTTTTCCATGGTTCCGCGCCAGGTGGCGAGTCCCGGCTTTCCCTGGCCAACATAGGCAGTTTGGATACCGCAGGCGGGACTGGGGAAGTCGCGCTTGGGGTCGTTGCCTACCATAAGGACCTCGTGCGGCTCGAGCCCCATTGCCTGCAGCTGCTCGAGGTAATAGGTGGCATCGGGCTTGCAGCGGGTGGCATTTCCCATGTGCGTCACGAGCTCAAAGGGGGCGTCGGCCAGGTCGCCCCAGCCCATACGGCACTCAATAGCCCCCTGGGGAAAGCTGGGGTTGGTGAAGAGCGCACAGCGCAGCCCTGCGTCCTGTACGGCCTGGAGTGCGGCGTGTGCGCCCGGCATGGCATGGGCGTTGATGACGTCGTCATTCTTGTACGGAAGAATCTCACGGTCGTAGTAGGTAAACGCCTCGTAGATGAGGGGGTCGGAGATGCATATGCCACACCTGCGCTCGACCTCGGTCTGGTAAAACTCAAGATTGGTGCGATTGTCCGCACCGCTGCGGCGATTGGCGTTGAGATCGACTAGGATAGTGCCCAGGCGCGCCATCGTACCGCCGCGGCTGCGACGTCCGATGTTCGCGAGCATCGAAGAGACATCCTTAAAATAGCGAAGGATGAATGCGTTGAGGTTGATGCTAAGAAGCGTCTCGTCCATATCGAAAACGACTGCTTTGAGCACGCGGGCGCCTTTCTCGAAAAATCGTTCCAGAATCGTATGTCTGGGATACTTTACCCCAAAGCCGTATATCTAACTGTTTATCGTCAACTTGTGGAGACAGCCGTCCATAAGATTGCGAAAAAGTCTCCATACGGGTAAAAAATCGCAGTTCACGCTTGAAATCGAAGTGATTTCCCCGTAACCTATACGAACGTGATTGCATAAGCGTCACATTAGTATCTGTCGGCTCCCGAGTGTTCCTAAACGTTGTGTGCTTGTCGCACCCTTCTGTAGGTCCTAGCAATCGGGGCCCCG
>USAX01000096.1 GCA_900552705.1 uncultured Collinsella sp.
GCGAATAATATCCCGCTGATAGCATACCGGGCAAAAATAGCCGTAGCGGCGGGCATGATCCGTCAGATAAGCCACCAGCCAGGGGCGGAATTCCCGTTCGTTAAAAAGGGGGGGATAACTGCCGCCGGCTGCCCCGGGGAGGGCCGGGGACGTGTTGCCGCCGGGGCGGGAGGGGCCGCGGGGAACGACTGATAGAGATGTGCCGGGCCCGGACCGGGCCACGGCCGGGTAATGTGGGTGTCGCTTCCGCGGCTAACGGCCGGCTCAAGGGAGAGGATACACCATGCCAGCAGCAGAGACGCCCGTGGCCTACCTGGGGATCGACGTCGGGAAGAGCTCGCACAGCGCGTGCGCGCTCGACGCGGGAGGGGGCGTCGCCTTCAGGGCCGAGCTGGCAAACAGGCCCGACGACATCGACCGGCTGCTCGAGCGGGCCGGCTCCGGCGCGCTGGTCGTCGTCGACCAGAAGCGAAACATCGGCGCACTGGTCCTCGCGCGCGCCCATGCGCATGGGAACCCCTGCGCCTACCTGCCCGGATATGCCGAGAAGCAGGCCCGCGGGATGTTCCCCGGCATCGCGAAGACCGACGCCATCGACGCCGAGGTGATCGCGCGCACCGCGCTCGGCGTGCCCCGCGCCCTCAGACCGGCGCCCGAGGAGCCCGAGGGGACCGCCTCGCTTCGGATCCTGTCGTCGCAGCGCGAGTTCGCGTCGTCCGCCAGGACCCGCGCGAAGAACAGGCTGCGCGCGACCCTGCTCGAGGCCGACCCCGCGCTCGAGGGCGCGGTCGACCCGTCGAGCCGCTGGCAGGTGTCGATGCTGGCCGAGTTCGGCGGGGCCGCCGGGTGCTCGGCCGCCGGCTGGCGCAGGTTCTCGAACGCCGCCAGGCGCGCGGGCGCCCCCGCGGCGGGGGCCAGGAGGCTCTGGGAGGCGCTGCTGGCCTCGTCGCGCTCGGGAAGGCGGCTCCCGGCCGGCGAGGACGTCGCGGTCCGGATACTCGCCCGGGAGATAGCCTCCCTCGACGCCGACATCGAGGAGCTCGACTCGCTCGTGGCCGACTCGCTGGCGGGAGACGAGGTCTACGAGTGCCTCCTCACGGTGCCCGGGATCGGCCCCAAGACCGCCGCGGCGCTGGTGACGTCGATCGACATATCCGCGTTCAGGGGGCACGACGAGCTCGCGAGCTATTGCGGCGTGGCGCCGTCAGACAGGCGCTCCGGGAGCAGCATCAGGTCGACGTCGCCGCAGCACGGCGGGAACAGGCAGCTCAAGAACCTGCTCATATTCAGCTGCAACTCCCTCATCGGCACGGACAACAGGTTCGGGAGGTACTACGGGGAGTGCAGGGCGAGGGGGATGAGGCACAGCAAGGCGCTGAAGGCGGTCGCGAGGAAGAGGCTCAAGGTCATTTACGCGATCATGCGCGACGCCGTCCCGTACGCGGCCTAGCGGGCGGCGGGGTCAACCAAAGAGGAAACCGAGCGGGGGCGCCTGGCGCCCGGATGCGCCATGCCGAAATGGCGCGAAGCACGCGGTTGACAAAACCATAGAGACACGTCCCAAATTGACTACCCTGGCATTGGGGATACCATGGTGGCACCCTAGCGAAAGGATGTTTCATGGCACATGTCGATGACCAGCGAGTGGCGCGCGTGCTCGATGCGCTCGAGGCTCAGCACCCCGGCGCGCAGTTGCTCGTAAACGACCCGTGGTCAATCTACTATCTGACCGGCTTTTATGCCGATATGTTCGAGCGTTTTTGCGGCGTGCTGCTCGCGCGCGATGCCGAGCCGGTGATCTTGGTCAACGTGCTGCATCAGCTGCCTGAGTATGACAATGCCCGCGTTGCCTATCACACCGATACCGACGTCGTAGCCGACGCCATCGCGAGTGAGATCGATCCGGCCAAACCGCTCGGCATCGACACCGTCATGCGTTCCGGCTTTTTGATGCCCCTTATGGATCGTCACGCCGCGAGCGAGTTCTTCCTGGGCGACTTTGCCGTCACCGTCGCACGCGCACACAAGGATGCCGCCGAGCAGGAGCTCATGCGCATGTCCTCGGCCGCTAACGACGCCGTGATGGCCGACGCCATCAAGCTCGTCCACGAGGGCGTAACAGAGCGCGAAATTGCCGACCAGATGCTCGGTCTGTACCGCAAGCACGGCTGCGAGGGCTTTAGCTTTCCGCCCATCGTGAGCTTTGGCGCCAACGCCGGCGACCCGCACCACGAGCCCGACGACACCGTACTCAAGCGCGGCGACGTGGTGCTGTTCGACATTGGTGGACGCCGCCGCAACTACTGCTCGGACATGACGCGCACACTCTTTTGGGGCGAGCCGGACGAGGAGACGGCGCGCATCTATGACATCGTGCGCCGCGCGAACGAGGCCGCCGAGGCGCTCATCGCGCCGGGCGTGCGCATGTGCGACCTGGACCGCGCCGCGCGCAATGTGATTGAAGACGCGGGTTATGGGCAGTACTTTACGCATCGCCTGGGTCACTCAATCGGCCTGCAGGACCACGAGCCGGGCGACGTCTCGCTCGTCAACGAGCAGGTTGTCGAGCCGGGCATGACGTTCTCTATCGAGCCGGGTATCTACCTCCCCGGCCGCACCGGCGTCCGCATCGAAGACCTTGCCCTGGTTACCGAATCCGGCGTCGAGATCCTCAACGCCTATCCCCACGATCCGGTCCGCCTAGACTAGCCAATGTGGCAAAGGGGCAGTCCCTTTGCCACATTACATTAATGCCGCCACGAAAACGGGTTATTTACTACGTTTAACCCGCATGGGTTGACCATGCGGGTCTTTTTTGAAAATCGGCAAGACATCTACCTGCGGTTTTAATTTCGCAAGTCTCGGCGTGGTCGAGGGTAACCGGTTAAACGTAGTAGATAGGCCCATTTCGTGGCGAGCAGGCCAAATTAGCTGCCCGGCAAATAGGGCTAGCGCAGCAGGCCGGCCACTTCGCCGGCCAGGGTGATGGTGCCGGCCGCTACGAAGGGCTCGCCCGCGGCCTCGAAAGCTGCGAGGGCCTCGGAAACGCTGGGGTACACGCCCGCGAGCTTATCGGCGTCCACCAGGGCAGCAAGCTCCTCCGCCGGCAGGGCACGATCGGAATCGGTCTGGGTCACGACCACACGGGGGAAAGCCGGAACAAGCACGTCAACGATGCCCGCCACGTCCTTGTCAGCCAACGCCGCGCACAGCAGCGTGGGGCGATTCTCTACGCACGGATCGATCTCGTCCAGCGCGCTCACAAAGTTCTCGCAGCTCTGGGGGTTATGGCACGCGTCGATCAGCTTGAGCGGATCGGTTCCCAGCACATCAAAGCGACCCGGCGTGGGGCAGCCCATAAGCGAAGCGTCGAGCGCATCGTGGTCGAGCTCGCGGCCCAGATAGCCCTCGCACAGCATAATCGCGCATGCGGCGTTCTGCGGCTGATACGCCGGCTTAACCATCCTCGACGTATAAATCGCGCGCGGTGTAGTGCAGCTAAACTCCACCGTATCGCCCACATGCGCCGGCGCCTTAGTCGTGGCGTGGCTCACCACAAGCGGCACCACACCGCATTCGCGGCAACGGGCATCCATCACGCGTTGAACGCTCGCCTCATGCGTACCCTCGCCCAAAACAACCAAACGCCCAGGCTTAATAACCGCAGCCTTCTCCCCCGCAATAGCCTCAAGCGTGTCGCCCAAAATACGAGTGTGATCAAGCCCAATGCCCGTAATGGCCACGGCGACAGGATCGGTGGCGCTGGTGGCATCCCAACGCCCGCCCATGCCAACCTCGAGCACGGCAACATCCACCGCGGCCTCGGCAAACACCACAAGCGCAGCAGCCGTCAGCAAGTCAAATGGCGTGATAGTATAGGCGCGCTCCCCCGCCGCCACACGGTGCGAATTCACGCGACGCCCCGCCTCAACAGCGGCAGAAACGCCACGGGCAAACGCTTCATCGCTCACGACGCGCCCCTCGACCTCCATGCGCTCGGGATAGCGAACAAGCTGCGGCGACGTATACAACGCGGTCTTGAGCCCCTCACCACGAAGAATGGCAGCCGAAAAACGCGTGGTCGATGTCTTGCCATTGGTACCGGCGACCTGAATGCAATCAAAATATTCGTCCGGACGCCCCAGCTCATCGAGCATATCGACAACCGTCTCGAGCAGAGGACCAGCATCCCCAGAAATCCGCCCGGTATCAGCAGCAAGCCCCACAGCCTCACCAAACGAAAGCAAATCAAACAAGAACGGCACAGAATACGACCCCGAACGCTTAGCCATAACCCAAAGTCCCCTCAACACAAAAAGAGGCCCGTAAGCAACAACGAGCCCCTCCCATTCAAAATATCAGCCAAACACCGCTTTGCAGCGAGATCAAGGCTACAACCCAGTGGCCCTAACTAGCCAGTTGCAAACAACCACGTAAACGAACTGGGAGCGTCCCGATGCTTTGCTCGCCGCAAGTTCCGCACGCAAAGGACAGCACTTAATGTGCTGTCCGTCTTGCGCAGGACTGTCCGCAGCGGAGAGCAAAGCATCGGGACGCGCACCCAAGTTAGACCTACGAGAAGTCAGCAACCTGAGCAGTCAGCGCCGCCAGGATCTCCTTGAGCTCAGCTGCACGGTCCCTCTTCTTCTGGACCACCGCGGGCGCGGCCTTAGCCACAAAGCCCTCGTTGGCGAGTGTCTTCTCGCAACCGGCGAGCTCCTTCTGAGCCGCGGCGATCTCCTTCTCCAGGCGTGCTTTCTCGGCCGAAAGGTCGACCTTGCCCTCGAGCACCACAAAGACCTCGACGCCGCTGTCGACCACGGCGATGCTCGCAGCCGGCTTCTCAACGTCGGTACCCATGACCAGCGAGGCAGTGTTTGCCAGCGGCTCGATGGTCGAACGCAGGCTCTCGAGCTTCTCGATGTCCTCGGCGCCGGCGCGCACGACCACGTCGAGCTCGGCCTTGGGGCTCAAGCGATAACGCGAACGGGTGGCGCGGGCGGCAGACACGACGGTACGGCACAGCTCAAACGCGCGCTCGGCGTCCTCGTCAACATACTTAGCATAGTCGGCGGGCTCGGGCCACTTGGCGATCATGAGCGCCTCGGCGCGGTCCACGTTGCCCTCGGCATCCAGGTCGAGCACGCTCGCCGGCATGTTGTCCCAGATCTCCTCGGTGACAAACGGCATGAGCGGGTGCATCAGGCGAATGGAGGTGTCGAGCACAAAGATCAGGTTGCGCTGCGCTTGCAGACGGCCCTCGCCCTTCAGGCGGGCCTTGGTGACCTCGACATACCAGTCGCAGACCTCGTTCCAGAAGAACTGCTGCACGCCGCGGGCCATGTCGCCAAAGGTATACTTCTCGATACCCTCGGTGACCATCTTGACGGCCTTTGCCAGACGGCTGAACATCCAGGCGTCGGCCGGCGTCTCCACGACGGGCTCGCCGGGCGTGTAGCCCTCCATGTTCATAAGCAGGAAGCGGCTGGCGTTCCAGATCTTGGTCACAAACGACTTGGCCTGCTCGGTGCGCGGGCTGTCGATGAGCTTCTTGGTCTTCTTGTCGATGTTCGCGTCGAACTTGACGTCCTGGTTGTTGGTGCACAGCGTCAGCAGGTTGAAGCGCATGGCATCGGCACCGTACATGCCAATGAGGTCCATGGGGTCAACGCCGTTACCCTTGGACTTGGACATGCGGCTGCCGTCCTTGGCAAGAATCGTCGGGTAGATGACGACGTCCTTAAACGGCACCTCGTCCAAGAAGTACAGCGAGCTCATGACCATGCGGGCGACCCACAGGGCGATGATGTCGCGTGCGGTGACGAGCGCCGTCGTGGGGTGATGTCCATCGAGCAGCTCCGGCTTTTGCGGCCAGCCCTGCGTGGCAAAGGTCCACAGTTGCGAGCTGAACCAGGTGTCCAGCACGTTCTCGTCCTGGTGCACGTGATGGCCGCCGCACTTGGGGCACACGTCGGTGTCCTCGGTAAGGGCGTCCTCCCAGCCGCAGTCCTCGCAGTAGAACACGGGGATGCGGTGGCCCCACCACAGCTGGCGGCTGATGCACCAGTCCTTGAGATTCTCCATCCAAGTGGTGTAGGTCTGCGTCCAGCGCGCGGGGTGGAAGGTGACCTTGCCGGAATTGACAGCATCGAGCGCCGGCCCCTTGAGCTTATCGACGGCCACGAACCACTGCTCGGACAGCCACGGCTCCAGCGCGGCGTCGCAACGGTAGCAGTGCATGACGGAGTGGTCGAGCTCTTCGACGTGGTCGAGCAGACCGTGCTCGTCGAACCACTTGATGACGGCCTCGCGGCACTCGTCGCGATTCATGCCGGTAAACTCGCCGTAGCCCTCGACGACCACCGCGTGCTCATCAAAGATGTTGATCTGCGGCAGGTCGTGGGCCTGACCCATGGCGTAATCGTTGGGGTCGTGGGCCGGGGTGACCTTAACGAAGCCGGAGCCAAAGTTGGCATCGACGTGCCAATCCTCAAAGATGGGGATCTCGCGGTCGACAATGGGGAGCTTGACGGTCTTGCCCACAAAGGCGGCCTTCTCGGGGTCCTTCGGGGAGACGGCAACGCCCGTGTCGCCGAGCATGGTCTCGGGGCGCGTGGTGGCGACGACGATGTAGTCCTGGCCGTTGACCGGCTCGGTCAGCGGGTAGCGCAGGTGCCACAGATGGCCCTTCTCGTCCTTGTACTCGGCCTCGTCGTCCGAGATGGCGGTGGTGCAGTTGGGGCACCAGTTGACGATGCGCTTGCCGCGGTAGATCAGGCCGTCGTGGTACCAGTCGCAGAACACCTTGCGCACGGCCTGGGCGTAGTCCTCGTCCATGGTGAAGCGCTCGTTGTCGAAGTCGACGGAGCAACCCATACGCTTGATCTGCTCGACGATGATGCCGCCGTACTCGTGGGTCCAATCCCAGCAGGCGTCGACAAACTTGTCGCGACCGATCTCCAGGCGGCTAATGCCCTCTTCTTTGAGCTTCTTGTCGACCTTGGTCTGCGTGGCGATACCGGCGTGATCGGTGCCGAGCACCCAGCGCGTGGACTTGCCGCGCATGCGGGCCATACGGATGATGGCGTCCTGGATGGAGTCGTCGGTGGCGTGGCCCATGTGGAGCTTGCCGGTCACGTTGGGAGGCGGAATGGTGACGGTGCAGTCGCCCACGCCCTCACGGCGCTTGTAGTAGCCGCCGTCGAGCCACTTCT
>USAX01000097.1 GCA_900552705.1 uncultured Collinsella sp.
CCCTCGACGCCGTTAAACCCAAACAGCATGTCGAGCGCCTGGATGTACCACGGCGCGTCCTTGCCGACTTCTTCGATTTCCTTGGCCACTTCGCTGGCCTTCTTGGCGTTTGAGGACTTTTTGCTCGACGACGAGTCCGAATCGTCGTCCAAGCCTAGCACGTCAATCTTCTTCTCGCCGGGCATCACCAGGCCCAGGTCCTCGGACGCCGCGTCCTTGATACCCTCCTCCGAGAGCAGCTTGTCGACGCTTTTTTGCAGCTCATCATTGTATTGCTGGCGAATCTCGACCTGCTTGGCCAAGATGTCGTTCGAGCGTTTTGCAACGTACAGGTCGCGCACGGGGAAATACAGGCTCACGAGCGCCAGAGTCACCACGATACCGATAAACAGCGGACGCAGAGAGCCATGCGTGAAGTCATAGATCGCCTTGACCACCGCGTTGTCGTTGGCGTAATGCATAAAGTCCGAGCCCGAAAGACGGCTCGAAGGTCTGCTCGATTTGTCGTGTGCCTGAGTCGAGGCACGCGACGCGTGCGATGAACGTGCCGGGCGCACCGGTCCATCTGTCGAAGTATTCACTTGAGCATTGGGGCGCGAGGTACTTGTCGGGCGCTGCGTGGAGCGGTCGACGCCGGCGTAGGCGGACCCACCGAGCTGCACCGTGCGCGCACGGCGAGGCGACGGCTCGCGCGAACCGGCGGAATAGTACCTGTTGTCGTAAATCTGATCCATGTGCGCCTTGTGCGGTTGAGGTTTGTTTGCGCTAAGTCCTTTAGTTATAGCACGAGCGCCCGCACCGCCTTCGCCAGCCTTTGCTCGACATAAAAAAGGCGCTGAGCCATATGGCCCAGCGCCCACAGCGCTTTGCGGCGTCCAGCCAAGGCGGGGCGGAACCGAGTCAGCCTCCCCCTCGCCAAATTCGCCCGTTTAGCGAATGTTGTAGAACGCGGCCTTGCCGGCGTAGCGCGCGCTGCCCTCAAGCTCGTCCTCGATGCGGATGAGCTGGTTGTACTTGGCGATACGGTCGCTGCGGCACGGAGCGCCCGACTTGATCTGGCCGGCATTGACGCCCACGACCAGGTCGGCGATCGTGGAATCCTCGGTCTCGCCGGAGCGGTGGCTCACGATGCAGGCGTAACCGGCCTCCTTGGCGGTCTCGATGGCCTCGAGCGACTCGGTGAGCGTGCCGATCTGGTTGACCTTGACCAGGATCGCGTTGGCGGCACCCAACTCGATGCCCTTCTTGAGGCGCTCGGTGTTGGTGACGAACAGGTCGTCGCCCACCAGCTGCACCTTGTTGCCAATTCGACGGGTAAGCTCGACCCAGCCGTCCCAGTCCTCCTCGGCCATACCATCCTCGATGGAGATGATGGGATAGGTGTCGACGAGCTTCTCCCAGTAATCAACCATCTGAGCACTCGTGTACTCCACGCCCTCACCCTTGAGCTCGTACATGCCGGTCTCGGCGTTGTAGAACTCGGTCGAGGCCGGGTCCATGGCGTACATGAAGTCGACGCCGGGCTTAAAGCCAGCCTTCTCGACGGCCTTGGTAATGTACTCGAACGGCTCGGCATTGGTCTTAAGGTTGGGCGCAAAGCCGCCCTCGTCGCCCACGCCGCCGCCCAGGCCGGCCTCGTGCAGCACGCCCTTGAGGATGTGGTAGACCTCGGCGCACCAACGCAGGCCCTCGGCAAAGCTCGGGGCGCCCACCGGCATGATCATGAACTCCTGGAAGTCGACGTTATTGTCGGCATGCACGCCGCCGTTGAGGATGTTCATCATGGGCGTGGGCAGCAGATGGGCGTTGACGCCGCCCAGGTACTGGTACAGCGAAAGACCCGCCGACTCGGCAGCGGCGCGGGCGACGGCCAGCGACACGCCCAGGATGGCGTTGGCACCGAGCTTGGTCTTGTTGGGGGTACCGTCCGCGGCAATCAGCGCGGCATCGACGGCGCGCTGGTCGAAGGCGTCGAGGCCCACGACGGCGTTAGCGCACTCGTTATTGACGTGCTCGACGGCTTGAGAGACGCCCTTGCCCAGATAGCGACCCTTGTCGCCATCGCGCAGCTCGCAGGCCTCAAAGGCGCCGGTCGAAGCACCCGAAGGCACCATTGCGCGGCCAAAGCTGCCGTCCTCGAGCACGACCTCGACCTCGACGGTGGGATTGCCGCGGCTGTCGAGCACCTCGCGACCGTAGACGTCCAAAATATCGCTCATGTTGTCTCCCTCTCACTTGGAAACGGGTTGAATGCTTGGCGACCGGCTGACCGCGCACCGTCGGTGCGCCTCCGTAAGTTAGCCATGTCGCACTTTTTGCATTATGCCCTAAGTTAGCCGAGGGATACACTTGATTTTCGAAAAATATAGCGGGAACGATAAGGCGCGTCAGCCCGTCGTTCCCGCAGTCTTACTCCTCCGCCTTTGCGGCATCCCACAGGTCGTTGAGGCCGTGGGTCGAAAGCTCGGCAAGATCCACGTGAGCACCGGCCGCCATCTGCTCCATCGCAGCCCAGCGACGGCGGAACTTGGCCGTGCTCGCGCGCAGGGCGCTCTCGGCGTCAATCCCCTCTTTGCGCGCGACGTTGACCAAGGCAAAGAGCAGGTCGCCAAACTCCATCTCGCGCTCAGGCGAGCCGGGAGCCTCGGCCTCAAACTCGGCACGCTCCTCGGCAACCTCGTCCCACACATCCTGGACCGTCTCCCACTCAAAGCCCACGGCAGCCGCCTTGCGCGACACCTTCTGAGCTTGCATCAGCGCCGGCAGGTGCGTGGGCACGCCGTCGAGCAGGCCTTCGGGCGCAGCCTCGCCCGCCGCCACAGCCTTGTCCTTGGCAGCCTTCTCGGCAAGCTTGACCTCGTCCCAAATCTTGAGCACCTCGTCGGGGTTGTCGGCATCCGCATCGCCAAACACGTGCGGGTGGCGGCGAATGAGCTTGGCATCAATATCGCGTGCCACGTCGGCCAGCGTAAACTCGCCGGCGTCCGCCGCAATCTGCGCATGCAGCACTACCTGCATGAGTACGTCGCCTAGCTCCTCGCGAAGGTGTGCCGCGTCGTCGGCCTCGATGCAGTCGAGCGCCTCATAGGCCTCCTCGATCATGTTCTTACCAATGCTGCGGTGTGTCTGCTCGCGGTCCCACGGACAGCCGTCGGGCTGGCGTAGGCGCCAGATGGTCTGCACCAGATGCTGCAGCTCGGCCGATGCGTCGACCAGCGTGGACAGATCGCGCGAGCCCTCGGCATTTTGCTGAGCCATGTGCTGCGCCATGGTTAGTCCTCCTCCAGGATCACGTGGCGGAACGCTCCGCCCTCGTAGATGCCGTAGCTGTGCGTGCCGTCCTTGGGGATGCTCACGCTGCCGGGGTTGAAGAGCCACAGGCCCGGGTGCGCCTCGCTTACCTCGTTAACCTTGATGTGCGTGTGACCGTAGACGAGCGCGGAGCCCTCGGGCAGCGCGGGCGCGTGGTCGACGCTGTTGTGCATGCCGGCGCCAAAGACGTGGCCGTGCGTCAGGAACAGCTCGCGGCCGGCCTCATCGAACAGCGTGGCGTAGTCGGCCATGACGGGAAAGTCGAGGACCATTTGGTCGACCTCGGCGTCGCAGTTACCACGTACCGCGATGATGCGGTCGGACAGGGCGTTGAGCAGCGGAATGACGCGCTTGGGGGCGTAATCGCGCGGCAGGTCGTTGCGCGGGCCGTGGTAGAGCAGGTCACCTAGCAGCACGATGCGGTCGGGCTGTTCGGATTCGATGGCAGTGCACAGGCGCTCGGCCCAGTATGCCGAGCCATGGATGTCGGAGGCGATGAGGTATTTCATGGTGGTCCTTTCGGGTGGGTTTGATGGGGCTGGGCGCGGCGTGCCACCGGCCGCGTTACTCAAATCGAAGCGCCGCGCTCTGAGCCGCCTGCATCACGCGCTGGAGCGGCACGTTGTGCACGCGGGCGAGACGGGCGCAATCCTCGTACTCGGGAGCCGCGCGCTCGCTGCCGTCGGGCAGGGTCGCCACCTTAACAGATACCTCGCCCCAAGGCGTTGTCACCTGCTCGAATCGGCGCGGCAGGCAAACGCGTTCCATCACCTGGCGACGAACGGCGTTGGTCGTAGTCTCCAAAAAGATAATCGTCTGTAGGCGCTCGATATCCTCGTGCGAGCAGATCACCTGCAACTGCCATCCGGGGCGACCCTTTTTGCAGTAGAGGGGTAGCCAGTGCACCTCGCGGGCGCCGGCCTCGCGCAGGCGGTCGGCGGCATAGGCGAGTACCTCGGGCGACGCATCGTCGATGTCGCACTCCAGCTTGACGATGGTCTCGGGCGCATCGGTCTCGCGGGACAGCGGAGATGTACTTCCACGTTGCATACAGTCCGGATCCTTTCCGCACGGGCTCGTTTTATTCACCCAAACGCTAGCACATCGGACGTGGCACAGGCGTGACTTTCGTCCGTCGTCACCCTCGCCCTCATCCAAACATGTACGTCAGCCTCCAAACATGTCATTTATTGTCGGTTTTGGAGGCTGACGTACACGTTTTGGAGCGGGGCCACACACGATCAAAATTGCGCCCGCACTCCGTTCACCACAAAGTTCGCCGCACTCAACAATTTTGAACTTTCTACGCAGTTCATCGGCTAAAAATTACCATCGGCATACTTACTCGCTGCACGATGTTACTCTAGTTGCATTTGGCTAACTAAGCGGCTGCCGAGGACCCCGCCCGGCACCGTTACGGCATAGGAGGTTTCATGTTCGAGAAGCGGCTCTTCTCCCTGGTTCCGCAGGCAACGCCCTACATTATGGCAAGCGTCCTGTTTAAGTGGATCGCGCTCATGGCAAACATCACGGTGATGTGGGTGCTTGCGCGCATCTTGGGCGGCATCGTCACGGACGGCCTTTCCGCCGCGCTCGCCGTCGACGCGCTCACGCAAGCCGCCTTGCCGCTCGCCGCCGCCATCATTGTGCGCGCCGCCGCCATCTATCTGGCGCAGCGTTCCGGCGACAAGGCCGCGTTCGAGGCCGTCCGCCGCGTGCGCTCGCTCGTCTACGATAAGCTCACCGCACTCGGCCCCTCCTACACCGAGACCGTCCCCACCGCCGAGGCCGTCCAGACCAGCGTCGAGGGCGCCACGCAACTCCAGGTGTACTTTGGCGGTTACCTGCCGCAGCTCTTCTTTGCCGGCTTGGCACCCATCACGCTGTTTGTACTGCTCGTGGGCCAGGCGGGTCTTCCCGCCGCGCTGCTGCTCGCCTGCGTTCCGGTCATTCCCGTCTCCATCATGATGGTCATGCGCAACGCCAAAAAGATTGGTTCCGAGTACTGGGGCAGCTACGTCGACCTGGGCGGCATGTTCCTGGAGGCCGTGCAGGGTCTCACCACCCTTAAGGTCTACCAGGCCGATCGCAGCTGGCACGAGCGCATCAACGCCGAGTCCGAGCGTTTCCGCACAGCGACCATGCGCCTGCTGGTGATGCAACTGCGCTCCATTTGCGTTATGGACCTGGTCGTCTATATGGGCGCCGCGCTCGGCATTATCGTAGCCGCGCTGCAGCTCGCCACGGGCAAGATCGGCTTTGAGGCTGCCTTCCTCATCGTCTTTCTGTCGCAGGAGTTCTTTTTGCCCATGCGCCGCCTGGGATCGCTGTTCCACACGGCCATGAACGGCATGGCCGCCTCGCGCCGCATGTTTGGCATTTTGGATACGCCCGAGCCCGAGCGCGGCGATGTTGAGCTTGACGGTCGCGGCGATATCGAGCTCGCAGGCGTGAGCTATGCCTACGGCGACCGCACCGTGCTGGACAGCGCCAGCGCGACCATTGCGCACGGCTCGCTCGTGGCACTCGTGGGCGAAAGCGGCGGCGGCAAGTCCACGCTCGCGGGGATTATCGCGGGCCGCAAGGACGCCTACCGCGGCAGCGTGCGCATTGGCGGCGTCGAGCTGCGCGATGTCACGGCCGCCTCACTCATGCGCGCCGTCACGCTGGTGCCCACCAACGGCTACCTGTTTGCCGGCACCCTGCGCGACAACCTGCTGCTCGCCCAGCCCAACGCCACCGACACCGAGCTTTTGCGCGCGCTCGACCGCACGCGCGTGGCGGCCTTTGTGCGGGCCAACGGCGGGCTCGACATGGTGATTAACGAGGGTGGCACCAACCTTTCGGGCGGCCAGCGCCAGCGCGTGTGCATGGCCCGCGCCCTGCTGCACGACTCGCCGATCTATGTGTTTGACGAGGCTACGAGCAACGTCGATGCCGCAAGCGAGGCCGCGATCGGCGAGGTCATCGCGTCGCTTGCCGGCGGGCACACTGTAATTGTGGTGGCACACCGCCTGTCGACGATCGTGGACGCCGATCAGATCCTGGTGCTGGAACGCGGCCGCATTGCCGAGCACGGGACTCACGGCGAGCTCTTGTCGGGCGCGGGCGCCTATGCGCGCATGTGGAACAGCCAGGAGCAGCTCTCGGCATATGCGTATGCGGAGGGTGATGCCGAGGATGCCGGCGCGGTTGAGGCTGTTGACGGCAGCACCGCCCGTACCGATGGCCTCAACGGTGCTGGCTCGTCTTCCGCTGCCGCGGCGCTTGACTCCGGCCGCGTCCGTCGCTCGGCGCCGTCCATCATGTGGCGCATGATGGGGCTCGTCCGACCGCTTGCCGGCTGGCTTGTGCTAGCCGTCGCGCTGGGCAGCATCGGCATGCTCACCGCCGCGTTCGTGCCGGCCTTTGGCGCCCTCGGCCTTATGGCCGCGCTGGGCCGCAACGCCTTGGGGCTTGGTCTGATCGCAGCATGCGCGGCCTGCGCCGCCTGCGGCATCGCACGCGGGCCGCTCCACTACGGCGAGCAGCTCTGCAACCATTACATCGCATTCCGTCTGCTCGCGCACGTTCGCGACCTGGTGTTTGGCGCCCTGCGCCAGCTCGCCCCCGCCAAGCTCGAGGGCCGCGGCAAGGGCGAGCTCGTGAGCCTGGTCACCTCGGATATCGAGCTGCTCGAGGTCTTCTACGCGCACACCATCTCGCCCATTGCCATAGCTCTGGTCTGCACCGTTGTGTTTGAGGGCTTTTTGCTGGCTGTGAGCCCCGAGCTCGCGGGCATCGCGCTCGTGGCCTACGCGGTCCTGGGCGTGCTGCTGCCCCTGACCTCGGCCAAGGCATGCGGCACCACCGGCCGCCAGAGCCGCGAGGGCGCCGGTAAGCTGGG
>USAX01000098.1 GCA_900552705.1 uncultured Collinsella sp.
TTGATGCGCGACTACCTCGATTCCGTTTCGCTCGGCGACATCGTCGCTCACCGCCAGTTCCCGGCCGTCGATCCCAAGTTCGCCGACCGCGAAGCGTTTCCCGAGTACGCCACCTGCGCGTGCGCTTACCGGGAGGAATAGCGCCGCATAAGGAGCATAGCCATGATTCAGGACCCCTTTCGTTCGATGATTCGTTCGGAAGGGGTCCTGCGTTATCGCGACCTTCCGTGGCGCCGTACGCGTGACCCGTACATCATTTGGCTTTCCGAGGTCATGCTGCAGCAAACACAGGTGCCGCGTGTGGAGGCGCGCATGCCGGTGTGGCTCGATCGTTTTCCGACTGTGCAGGCGCTTGCCCAGGCCGCGCCTTCCGATGTTTTGGACGCTTGGCAGGGCATGGGCTACAACCGACGCGCTCTGGCGCTTCATGGGGCCGCTCAGCGCGTTGTAGAGGACTGGGATGGGGAGTTTCCGCGCGAGACGCGTGACTTGGTCGCTCTGCCCGGCATTGGCCCGGCAACGGCGCAGGGCATCCGTTCGTTTGCGTTTGATCTTCCGGGCGTGTATTTGGAGACCAATGTGCGCACGGTCTTTTTGCATCATTTCTTTCCCGATGTGCCGGCCGTTCCCGATCGCGAACTGGTGCCGCTGATCCAAGCTGCCTGTCCGGCGGCCCCCGGTGCGGCGGCGGACGAGATCGCGCCCTTTGCCGCGCCTCAAGACGATGCCGACACGCCGCGCGCGTGGTATTACGCATTGCTGGATTACGGCGCGTATCTTAAAAAGACACTGCCCAATCCGTCCAGGCGGTCGGCGGGCTATAGTCGTCAGTCCAAGTTTGAGGGCTCGCGCCGCCAAAAGCGCGCGCATATCGTGCGTATGTTGTTGGCAGCGCGCGATGGGCAGCCGGCGGGGATTACGCTTGCTGATGCCGTGGTGGGCGTTAACGAGATGGAAGCGGCAGCCGGTCGCGGGCCGGTCGAGTGCGACTTGATCGCGGGCATTCTAGCTGACCTGGAGCGCGAGGGCTTTTGCCGAGCCGAGGACGATCGTTGGTTGAGTGTGTAGCCCGCTCAAATCTGAAGAACGGGATTGTAAGGTTTAAATTCGCGGCTTGAGGGCATCCTAAAGACAAGGTCGCTCAAAGCCTATGGGCGGCACGTGTTGAAGGGAAGTACACCTATGGATTTTGAGAATTCCCAAACCAAGAAGAACCTCGAGACCGCTTTTGCCGGTGAGTCCCAGGCACACACCAAGTATCGCTACTACGCATCTAAGGCCAAGAAGGATGGCTACGTTCAGATTTCGAATATCTTTGCCGAGACGGCGGGCAACGAGTCCGAGCACGCCAAGCTGTGGTTTAAGTATCTGCACGACGGCGCCGTTCCGGGCACTCTGGACAACCTGCGCGACGCCGCCGCGGGCGAGAACTACGAGTGGACCACGATGTACGACGAGTTCGCCAAGACCGCCGAGGAGGAGGGCTTTGCCGAGATCGCCGAGAAGTTCCGTGGTGTCGCCGCCGTCGAGAAGGCCCACGAGGAGCGCTACAACAAACTCGTCGAGCGCATCGAGTCGGGCGAGGTGTTTGAGCGTGAGGGCGTAAAGGTGTGGAAGTGCCTGAACTGCGGGCACCTGCACGTTGGTGCCGTGGCGCCTGAGGTGTGCCCGGTGTGTAACCACCCCAAGGCGTACTTTGAGGAGCAGGTGGTGAACTACTAGCGCGTGGCGCTGGCTGCTGCGGAGCGCAGGGCGGGGAAATACCTTTCCCTCTCGCTCACGGCTCCGCAGGGTCGCGCGAGGCAAAGGTATTTCCCCGCCCTGCGCTCCGGCTTCGGGTCGTCGCGTGCTCGCTACAGAAAAGCTGATAAAAAAGTTTGTGTGCCGCCCCTTATGGGGCGGCACGTTTTTGTGGGGGCCGGTTGGGGCGGTGACGTTGCTTAGAGGGTACACTGGGTAGCGTTGGCTATTCGTTTCCTCTTGTGAGGTGTTGGTTATGGGTAAGAAGTCTCGGGCTCGGGTTGCTGCGGCGGGAACTCGCAAGGATCCTGGTCGTCGGGTTGCTGAGGGCAAAAAGGCCGATCGTGCCGAGAAGGACAAGAAGGTCGGTGCGCATGCTCATCCTGAGTGGGCGCCCCATTTGAATTCGGCTAGTGAGGACTTGACCGCCAAGTTGTTTACGATGGTCGAGGTCATCTTGGGCGTGGTGCCTGTGGTGGTCATTGGCCTGTTCCTGGCCTCTAAGGATGCCACGAGCGTGGATAAGCTCACCGAGGTCTTTTCGCAGGAGCCCTCGATGGTGGTCTCGTTTATTTCTGCGTGCTTGCAGCCGTTTGTGGCGTACATGCTGTACATGATTTATCGCAAATACTGCGAGGGCGATGCGGGCTTTGCCGCCGGAAACCTGATTGGCCTTTTGTGCTCCGAGATCTTGCTGCTCAATATTCCCGGCGTCATCGGCATGGGCATCTTGTTGTGGCGTATCTGGCGCAACGTCGCCCCGCACTTTGAGAGCTGGCTATTTGAGCGCCGTTTTACGGGCGTGGTGGCCGACATTGCCGGTTCGCTCGTGATTCTAGCCTTGGCGTTTATGTGCGCCACCGCCGCCCGAGGTCTCGCGGGCATGTAGCCTGTCCTCACCGACCACGGAGCGCAGGGCGGGGAAACCTTTCCCTCTCGCTCACGGCTCCGCAGGGTCGCGCGAGGCAAAGGTTTCCCCGCCCTGCGCTCCGGCGTTGAGTCGTCGCATGCTCGCTACAGAAAAGCTGATAATAAGTTTGCGTGCCGCCCCTTTGGGGCGGCACTTTTTGTGTGGGGTCCCGGTCTTCACAATTTCCGTCAAGCTTTTGGTTGGGTTTTGGTCGGTTGGCGCAAGGGTGGAAGGGCAAAAGATTGCTGGCGAAAAAAGCTTAAAGAAAGTGCTGGTAGGTGAGTTGTTGAGCTTTTCGATAGTTTTCTGACCAAAGAATCTTTGCGGCTATTGCCACGGATTTCGTTGCCGCGGCCGCGATGGTGCGGGATGCTGGGCACAAGCGTCGAATGCTCCGATTGAGGAGGCCAACATGGATCTGTTTCTTGAGACCCCGCAGCAACAAGCCGAGCGCATGTTGCGCCAGCAGCAACGGCTTATGGAGATGCAAATGCAAGGGGCGGCCGTCCGGTCTCCTGCGCAAAACGCTGCGCCTGCGGGCGAGGCGGCCCCAGAGGCCTATTCCGTACAGCAAGATTCATATGCCCAGGAGCTTGCGTTCGACAAGCGTCGTGCGCGTCGCCGTCGCTGGGCCCAGCGCCTGCATACGCTGGCGATGATCGTGCTGATCCCGTTGGGACTCGCGGCAATCTTCTTGGCCTCATATGCCCTCACGTGCATTCTCAACGGCGCCTCGCCCAGCGAGGTGCTTGAGCACTTGGCAGCTCTCGGCCAGCGCCTGGGCGATGTCGTAACAACCATCCGCGCCGGCTGGGAGAGTTAGCGTTTGTCGCATTAGGACTTCGAGGGTGTAGGGATTGTCGCCACGAGTAGAATCCTTGCATCCTGTGGGTCCTGTCATGCGACTGAATAGTATTATTGAAGATGAATAATAATAGGATTTGCTATGTATAAGCAGGATTTAGAGCAGACTCTTTTGGGCATTGACGAAGAGGCGGAGCTGGAAATAGGTCCAAGAGACGATAGGCCGAGCGTTGTATTGGTGGGAGGAAGCGCCTTCATGCTAAACGTTGTGACGAATCGGTCGGTTACACATGACATTGATGTGTTTGAGGCAGACAGGTGCCTCCGCGAGATCATAGCTCGATACCCCGAGGTGAATGGTATGGCGGTGGCATATTGTAATCAGATGCCATTCAATTACGAAGATCGTTTGATTCCCTTGGATATTGGGGCACGTTTTATCAGGTACTTTACGCCATCCTTGGAGGACCTGGCGGTAATGAAGCTCTATGCCTACCGTCCGAACGACATCGTCGATCTTCATAGCCAGGCATTCGTCGACCGACTTGATTGGGGACTGCTCGAACGGCTTATATTCGACGAGGGCGAGGCGCTGGCGTCGTCGCCTTCGGAGCGGAGTTATCAAGAGATGGTCTGCGCATACAGGCAATACAAAAAGGAGGTGCGCGGTTGAATCTGACCTTTGAGGGATTCTTAAAAGGCTATTGCCGAGAGCTATCCGGACAGCAGTCGCTCAGTTTTAGAAAACTGGTTGAGCAGGCGACGACGGTTGCGCCGCGCGTGGCGGAGCCCCTGTTTTTGCTCGCTTTGGCGCAGGGTAAAGCCGAATACGTTCTGGGCTTATCCGAGGGCTCGTGGATGGAAGAGGGTTACCGAGACGTTTTGTCCTTGTACGCCCAAACGGGTAGCCTGGCATCTCTATGCGCCGAGGACAAACTCCCTAACCGTTATGCCAACGTTTGGCGTGCGTATAGAGCGGTGAAGGAAAAGCCAGTGGCGGACAGGAGGATCAACGCCCTGATGCGAAAAAGAACGTTGGGAGCGCTAGGGGAATCGGGCGTAACGCGCTACGGTCTCTGCCGCGATTTGAATCTGAATAAGGGAAACGTGTACGCATACTTAGCCGGTGATGACTCAAAGGTGAGCAGGGAGACGGCGCGCCGCATTATGGAATATGCGGAGGAGAGGGGCGCCAAAGAAGGGGCCGGGCGCCCAGTGCGTGTGGCGGGGTAAGATTGATCGCGGTTTTGATTGATGATCGATTGGGTTTGTTGGGCGGAGACTATGTCTGCTATTGATATCGTGCTTGTTGTGATCGCCTTGGTGGCGGTGGGGGTTGCTGTGGCTTGTGCCCTGCAGTTCAAGGGCCTTCGCGCCGAGCTGAGGGAGCGCGGCGATAGCGGGGCAGAGATGCTGGCTGCGCTCGAGCAGGCCAACAACGCGCTCGACACCCTCAACGTCGCGCTGGCCGAAACCCGCCGCACGGCAAATGCCATCGCGCAGCAGCAGACAACCGATGCGGCCGTGGAGCAGCAGCGCTACCTGACCATCGCGCGTGAGTTCACGCAGGCTGGCGACCGTATGGATGACCTGCGCCGCGAGACGGCCCAACAGCTCGGCGCCAACCGCGAAGGCATCGAGCACCGCCTGGACAAGGTGCGCGAGACGGTCGATGCCCAGCTGGGCGCCATCCGCAAGGACAACAACGTGCAGCTCGATCAGATGCGCGCGACGGTGGACGAGAAACTCTCCCGCACGCTCAACGATCGCCTGTCTGCATCGTTTAAGCAGGTGAGCGACCAGCTCGAGGCTGTGTACAAGGGTTTGGGCGATATGCAGTCCATTGCCACCGGCGTGGGCGACCTCAAGCGCGTGCTGGGCAACGTCAAGGCGCGTGGCATTTTGGGCGAGGTGCAGCTGGGTGCGATTCTGGCGGACATCCTTACGCCCGACCAGTATCTGGAAAACGTCGCCACCAAGCCCGGTGCTTCAGAGCGCGTTGAGTTTGCCGTCAAGCTGCCGGTGGACGAGGGCGATCCCGTGCTGCTGCCGATCGACTCCAAATTCCCGGGCGACGCGTACGAGCATCTGCTCGATGCGCAAGAGTCAGGTGATGCCGAAGCTGTGGCCACCGCTCGCAAGACACTCGACGCCATGGTGAAGCGCGAGGCCAAGGACATCTGCGAAAAGTACCTGAGCGTGCCCGCGACCACCAATTTTGGCATTATGTTCGTGCCTTTTGAGGGCCTGTACGCCGAGGTCGTCAGCCGCCCCGGGCTTATCGAGACCCTGGGCCGCGACTATCACGTCAACGTTGCCGGCCCCAGCACCATGGCGGCCATCCTCAACAGTCTGCAGATGAGCTATCAGACGTTTAAGTTGCAAAAACGTACCGACGACGTGCTGCGCGTGCTCTCCGCCGTCAAGGCCGAGCTGCCGCGCTATCAAAAGGCGCTGCGCCGCGCCCAGCAGCAGATCGAGACCGCGGGCAAAACGGTCGAGGGCATCATCACCACGCGCACCAACGTCATGGAGCGCAAGCTCAAGGACATCGACGCACTGGAAGACGTCGACCAAGCCGATGAGATCTTGGGACTCACGTCCGCGGGCCTTCCCACAGACCAAGAAGACGAGGACTAATTGCAACAAGACGGCGGGGCGCCTGCGCAAGCGCGGGGCGCGGGCGCTTTTCGCGTCGCACTTGCCTGAAGTGCGCTTTAGTATGCAACAATGGCGTTTCGCCCAATCAGATGCGAAAGGAAGCCCATGTCTCAGAGAAGCGCCAGCCCGCTCAGCCGCTCCACCGTGCGTCGCACGCTGCAGCGGTTTTGGGGCGTCACGCGCACGCAGTCGCTGATTGTCTTTCTCTCGGTGTTCTCGTCGGCGGGCTACATCTTTTTGCTGACGTTTGCCAATACCTATGTGATGGCCCTCATTGTCGACCGCGTTCAAGCCGGTCCCGTGGCGGGTGACCAGGTGTTTGAGGTCTTCGGCCCCTATATCCTGGCGCTCGTACTCGTTAACCTGGTGGGTCAGATCCTCTCCAAGTTGCAGGACTACACCGTCTACAAGCTCGAGATCGCGGGCAACTATCACCTGGCGCGCCTATGCTTCGACACGCTCTCCAGCCAATCCATGACATTCCATACCAGCCGCTTTGGCGGATCGCTCGTGAGCCAGACGAGTCGTTTTATGAGCGGCTATACGGGGCTGGTGGACGTGACGGTGTATTCGCTCATCCCCACCATCACCTCGGTCATCTGCACCGTGGCCGCACTCGCCCCGGTGGTGCCGACGTTTACCGTGATCCTGGTGGGCATCATGGTCGTCTACATCGCGTTTGTCTGGCTTATGTACAAGCGCATCATGCCGCTTTCGTCCGCGACGTCCGCCGCGCAGAACAAACTGTCGGGCGTGCTGTCCGACGCGGTCACGAACATCTTGGCCGTCAAGACCTGCGGGCGCGAGGACTTTGAACGCGATCTGTTCGACGCCGCCGATCGTGCCGCGCGCGACGCCGAGACGGTCTCGATGCACGCCATGATGCAGCGCAACTTTACGACCTCGGGCCTTATCGTCATCACCATGGCCGTGGTGAGTGTGTTCGTGGCGGGCGGCAACGCGTGGTTTGGCATCTCGGCCGGCTCGC
>USAX01000099.1 GCA_900552705.1 uncultured Collinsella sp.
AGGAGCTCGACGCTGCCCGCATCGGCATGCTCAAGCCCACCGAGGTCGAGGTCTCCACGGGTACCGCGACCGTCCTGGACACCTTCAAGGTGCCCAAAGTCGGCATCGCCGCCGGTGTCCGCGTCGAGGAGGGCGAGATCGCCGCGACCGATTCCGTGCGCCTGGTGCGTGACGGCATTGTGGTCTTCAACGGCAAGATTGCCTCGATGCGCCACTACAAGGACGAGGCCAAGAGCCTCAAGAGCGGTTCCGAGGGCGGCATTGGCCTGGAGAACTTCCAGGACATCAAGCCCGGCGATCAGATCGAGGGTTACCGCATCGACCAGGTTGCCCGTACCGAGTAGGGGGTAGCGCTATGAAGCAAACGCAGGCAACCCGCCGTTTGGGCGAGCAGCTTCGCGAGAAGCTTGGTTATATCCTGCTCTTTGAGGTTTCCGATCCGCGTCTCGACCTGGTCACCCTGACTGCGGTCGAGGTCGCGGTGGACCGTTCGTTCGCACGCGTGTACGTGTCGTGCGATGCGAGCCGCTACGATGAGGTCATGGAGGCGCTTGCCAGCGCCAAGGGCCGTATTCGCAGCCTGTTGGCTCGCTCGCTCGATTGGCGCGTCACGCCCGAGCTCGATTTTCGCATCGATCGCTCGACCGATGAGGCCGAGCGCATCACGCGTGCGCTGGAAAACGTTCCGGCCACGCTTGCGATCGAAAAGGACGAGGACGGCTACCCCATAGCGGATGCCGCCCAGGAGGCAGCTTTAGATGACTAATTCCGCCGATCTCGCCTCGTGCGAGTCTGCAGATATTAAACGACGCATCCTCGAGCTCATCGAGGGTGCGTCCTCCATTGCGATCTCGGGTCACACCTCTCCCGACGGCGATGCCCTGGGCTCCGTGTTGGGCCTGGGCCTTTCGCTTATGAAGGTGTTCCCCGACAAGGACATCGCCCTGCTGCTGGCAGACGACGATCCCGTTCCGCGCATCTACCGTTTTATGGAGGGCGCCGATCTGCTGGTGCCGGCATCTGCCTACACCGGCAACCCGGACCTGTTCATTTCGGTAGACGTGCCGGTCGTCGAGCGCCTCAATAATTCCGCCGAGGTGTTGCGTCGTTCGGCTCACGTGGCGTGCTTTGACCATCACCCGGCACGCGAGGAGTTTGCCGAGGTCAGCCTTAGGTGTGTCAATGCCGCTGCTTGCGCCATGATCATCGACCGCTTTTTGGCCGATTGCGGTATTACCGCAAGCGACAGCATCGCCACCTGCCTGCTGTGCGGTCTGGTCACCGACACCGGTCGTTTTCAGTATCAGAACGCCGATGCTGCAGCGTTTCATGCCGCCTCGCGTCTGGTGGCGCACGGTGCCGATCCGGCGCGCGTCGCGCTCGAGGTCTACCAGAGCATGCGTGTCGAGTTCTTGCACCTCAAGTCCATCGTCATGGGTCGCATCAAGACGGTCGCGCGCGGGCGCGTGGCATATAGCTACGCGTACGAGAGTGACCTCAAGGAATGCGGCGTCACCTCGGATGAGTGCGACGGCCTGGTCGATGTGGTGCGCTCGGTGATGGGCGTCGAGGTCTGCCTGTTCCTTAAGGGCATCGAGGGCGATACTAAGGTGCGCGGCAACCTGCGCTCCAAGGGCGATCTTGATGTTTCCGAGATTGCGGCCAACTTTGGCGGAGGTGGGCACCACGCTGCCGCCGGCTTTACCAACGCCGGAACGATTTCCGAGACGCTCACCGCGGCACTTCCCATGCTGGCCGAGCTGGTAGGGGAGGATCCCGCTTCGGTGACCGTCGAGCTCTAACTTTTTGGATGGTACATGGCTCGTCGTACACCTTCTCAACTCAATATGCTGCTCGCCGTCGATAAGCCGGTGGGCTGCACGTCCCACGACGTGGTTTCGCAATGCCGACGCGCCCTCCATGAGCGGCGCGTCGGTCATGCCGGAACGCTCGACCCCATGGCATCGGGTGTCATGGTGGTGGGCGTAGGCCAGGCAACGCGTCTGCTGGGCATGCTCACGCTCGATACCAAAAGCTACGTCGCCGACATTTCGTTTGGCGTCGAGACCAATACCGATGATGCGGAGGGCGAGGCCGTCCGCACAGTGCCCATTGCCGCCGACTTGCGCGATCCGGCCTATGCCCGCGAGCGCCTGTGCGCCATGCTGGGCCCTCAGATGCAGGTGCCGCCGGCGTTTTCGGCCATTTCGGTCAACGGCGTGCGCGCCTATAAGTCTGCGCGCGAGGGCAATGCCGTGTCGCTGCCCCCGCGTCCGGTCGAGGTGTACTCCGCTAACCTGATTGCCGTGAGCGGCGAGGGCGAAGCGTGCGTTTGGACCGTGGCGTTTTCGGTGAGTAAGGGCACCTATATCCGTGCGCTCGCTCGCGACCTGGGTCGTGCCTGCGACAACGCGGCGCATATTTCTGCATTGCGCCGTACGGCCTCCGGTGTTGTTTCCATCGGTGCCTGTCATGCGGTCGAGGAACTTTCTGCCGAGTCCGCTGCCGGCTTTGCCCTGGATCCCATTGCGGCACTGGGCGCCACGCGCGTCGACTTGCCGGGTGATCTTGCCGACGATCTGCTGTGCGGACGTCGTATTCCTATTGAGCGCGCGCTTGCGAGCTTCGATGCGTCGAAGGCGCCGTTTGCGCTGGTGCTCGATGGCGGGCTCAAGGCGCTTGCCCGTATCGAGGGCGGCCGCTTTGTTATGGAGCATGTCTTTCCGCAGGCGATCGGCGGTGTTCGATGATGCTGGCCTCCCACGAGCTCGCGCGTATTTTTTTCGCGGGCGAGTCGGATGAGGCCCGCATCGTCGCCGCCGATGCATTTGATGATTGCGCGTGCCTGGGTGCCGCGTCGATCGCCATCGGCGTGTTCGACGGCGTGCATCGGGGGCATCGCGAATTGATCGACGCGGTCGTTCGCGATGCGCGTGACCATGGCTGCAAGGCGGTCGTGGTCACCTTCGATCCCGACCCGGACGTGGTGGTGAGCCCTACGCCCGCGCAAAAATTGATGACGACGGCTGACCGTCTGCATGCCCTGGCTCTCACCGGGGTCGATGCGGTCGTGGCCGTTCCCTTTACGCCCGCGGTGGCGGCACTCGACCACGTAGGCTTTCTTAAGCTGCTGTCGCGCGTCGTCGATATCCGCTCGATTCGCGTGGGTAGCGACTTTAGGTTGGGCCGCGGCGGTGCCTCGGGCGTTGCCGAGATGCAGGCATGGGGAGCCGAGCGCGGCGTTGACGTCTATGGCCACGAGCTGCTGTGCGTCGATGGGCAGACGATCTGCGCCACCCGTATTCGCCAGGAGCTGCGCCGGGGTCATGTTGAGCTTGCCGCCGAGCTGCTCGGCCGCCCGTATATGCTGCGAGGTATTGTTGCCGGCGGTCGTCACCAGGGCTCCGACATGGGTTTTCCCACGGCAAATATTCAGGTGCCCGAGGGCATTCAGGTGCCTGCCGATGGCGTCTACGAGGGCTTGGTGCTGGTCGACGATACCGTATGGCCTGCCGCCGTCAACGTGGGCCTGCCGCCGACGTATGCCGACGATGCCGCCTCGGCTCATCTCGAGGCCAACTTGATCGGGTATGCAGGCGACCTGTACGGCGCCTCGGTTTCGCTGGCGTTTACACGTTGGCTGCGCCCGTCGCGCGTGTTCGATTCGCTGGACGAGCTTATCGCGACCGTCGAGGGTAATATTGACGATATCCGTCATCATTTGGGTGAGCAGGGGGTGAGCATCCGTGATTAGCGATGAGGAAAAAGACCAGGTGCGCGCTGCGTCCGACCTGGTTGCCATCGTGCAGGAAACGGTTGAGCTCAAGCCCCGCGGCCATGAGTTTTGGGGTTGCTGCCCCTTTCATGGCGAAAAGACCCCGTCGTTTCACATTATCCCCGCCACGCAGGTGTGGCACTGCTTTGGCTGTGGCGAGGGCGGCGACGTCTTCACCTACATCATGAAGCGCGAGAACCTGAGCTTCCCTGAGTCGATTCGTTACCTGGCCGACCGTGCCGGCATTGAGCTGCACGATACCGGCGCCTATCGCGAGCGCGGCACCAAGCGTGCCCGCATCTACGACCTGTGCGCCGAGACCGCCCAGTTCTACCACACCATGCTCATGCGCGGTAAGGACAGCCGTCCGCGCGAGTATTTCGCCAGCCGCGGTATGGGCGGCGACGTCTGCCGCCGCTACTGCCTGGGTTTTGCGCCGGGTCGCAACGCGCTGGTGTCGCATCTGTCGCAGGCAGGCTTTACCCCGCAGGAAATGATCGATGCCAACGTGGCCGTGAGCCGTGGGCGCGGGCAGCTTGCCGACCGTTTTTACGACCGCGTGATGTTTCCCATCTTTGATGAGCAGGGTCATAACATCGCCTTTGGCGGGCGCATTATGGGCGACGGCCAGCCTAAGTACCTCAACACCGCCGAGACGAGCGTGTTCCATAAAAAGCGAAACCTCTACGGCTTTAACTGGGCTAAGGAGTTTATCGTCGCGCAGGATACCGCCATCGTGGTGGAGGGATATACCGACTGTATCGCCTGCTGGGAGGCGGGGATCAAAAACGTCGTCGCCACGCTGGGTACGGCGTTGACGGAACATCATGTAAAGACGCTCACCCGTTTTGCCAAGCGCATTGTATATATGTTCGATGGCGACGCTGCCGGTCAAAAGGCCGCGCGCCGCGCGATTCAGTTTATCGAGCAGGATTCGATGGACCTGCGCTGCGTGGTGCTTCCCGACGGCAACGACCCCATGGAGTTCATCACCGCGCATGGTGGCGAGGCGTTGCAGGCGCGTATCGACGCCGCCGAGCCCCTCATGGACTTTGTGTACCGCTCACTGCAGGAGTCGAGCGACATTTCCACGCCGGGCGGTCGTGCCAAGGCGCTCGAGGATGCGCTGACGCTCATCTATCCGCTGCGCAATAGCTACATGATCGATACGTACTTTATCCAGATTGCCGACCTGCTGGGGTTGGACTTGGAGACGGTGCGTTCGAGCTCGGGCCGTGTGTTTCGCGATGTTGCCAAGCGCGAGGACGCCGAGCGTCGTCGCGAGCAGAACTACGAGCGCCAGCGGGCGCAAACCGAGCGTGCAGGCAGCGCGGGCGTTCGGGCATCAGGTTCGCAGGGGGTGTCTCGCGGTGTCTGGGCGTCGGGGGTGACGCCGCCGGTGTCCGCACCGGTCGAGGAAGAGCCGTATGACTATGTGCCGCTTGAGGCCTACGGGGCCGCGCCGGCCGAGGTCGTCGACGATATGCCGCCTATCGATGTGCCGGCTGGTATGGATGGCGCGGCGCCGGCCGCCGATGCTTCTGGCGCGTCCGCGCCGACGATGCCAATCGTGCTGACCGACCTGGAGCGAAAGTCTTTGGCGGGGGAGCGCGAGCTGCTGACGATGCTCACGAGCTATCCCGACCTGTTCCGCACGTATGCCGACCGCATCTGCTCGATCGAGTGGGTAGATCCGCGCCACGAGTCCATCGCATGGGCCGTGCTCGCGACGCCGCCGGGCACCGACCCCACGGCGTGTATGGATGCGGCGCGCGCGGTGTGTCCCGAGGCAGCGTCGCTTGTCAGCGCCGGACGCATTTCGTCGACGAGTAAGCATCCCACCGAGACGAACATCGTGTTTATGCTTGATACCCTTGAGCTCTACACCATCAAGCGCCGCATGCGCGCCGCGCAGGCAAAGCTTCGTCAGGACCGGTCGCTCGACGATGAGGCGCGCCGTGTGCTGACGATGCAGGCGATGCAAGATTCTCAGCGCCAGCGCGAGCTCCAAAAGTCGATCGGCGGCGTGGCTGACCCGTTCCGTTTGATCGGTTTGGAGACAACGGGTGCCGATCAGGCCTAGATGTTGTGGTCAACCAGCGTATTTGCGCCTATATCCAGTCTGATTTTTGGGTATAGACGTCAATGTGTGTGCTAAAGTAATGAGTCCTGTGGACTATGAAGGGAGAATCTGTGCCAAAAAAGAGTGAGAGCACGGGTACTGGGCTGGAATCCTACGTTGCAAAGCTCATGGGCAACGGCTCAAACAGGACTTCGGTAACCGAGGACGAGATTCAGGTCGCCCTGAAGGATATCGATGTGTCTGACGAGCAGCTCAACGCGGTGTATTCCGCGCTGCGCAACAGCGGCATCCAGATTATCTCCGCGAGCGGAAACGACGACGCCCCCATGGACGTCGACGATGACGATAACGATAGCGATACCGATGATTTCGATGACGACGAGCACGATTCCGGCTCGCTCGACGATCACGAGCTTAAGATGGCCCGTCAGGCCGACGCCGAGATGGGTTCTTCCAAGAGCAAGAAGAAGCGCACCGTGCGAACGTCCCGTTCGCGTTCGCGCGTGCGCGGCATCGATGCCTCCACGGTGATGCTGACCGGCGACCCGGTTCGTATGTACCTTAAGGAGATCGGTAAGGTCGACCTGCTGACCGCTTCCGAAGAGGTCGATCTGGCCATGAAGATCGAGGCCGGCCTTGACGCCACCGAGAAGCTCGAGGCTGCCGAGGCGGGCGAGATCGAGCTCACCCGCGTCGAGATGCGTCGCCTGACCCGTATCGAGAACGTGGGTCTCGAGGCCAAGCAGGCGCTCATCAGCGCCAACCTGCGCCTGGTCGTCTCCATCGCCAAGCGCTATGTCGGTCGCGGCATGCTGTTCCTGGACCTGATCCAGGAGGGCAACCTCGGTCTGATTCGCGCCGTCGAGAAGTTCGACTACCAGAAGGGCTTTAAGTTCTCCACGTACGCCACATGGTGGATCCGTCAGGCCATCACGCGTGCTATCGCCGACCAGGCCCGTACCATCCGTATTCCCGTGCACATGGTCGAGACCATCAACAAGCTCGTCCGCGTGCAGCGCCAGCTTCTTCAGGACCTGGGTCGCGACCCGACCCCCGAGGAGATCGGTGCCGAGATGGACATGAGTGCCGACCGCGTCCGCGAGATCCAGAAGATCTCGCAGGAGCCCGTGTCGCTCGAGACCCCCATCGGCG
>USAX01000100.1 GCA_900552705.1 uncultured Collinsella sp.
CTTATGCGCCTGGCCGACTACCTGGAGCAAGAGACCGACGATACCTATTTGAAGGTCTACCGTCTGGGTGATGACTTTTGGGACAACGACGCCTATTGCGTGACAAGCGATCCCGAGCGTGTGCGTCGCGCCATGGAGTCAGGCGGCAACGCGTGGCTCAAGGGCGAAGAGGCTCCCTGTCGCCCTGTCGTTGACGATGCCCCGGTATATAAGGCGAATATCTGGAGCGCCCGTTCGCGTGAGGAGCTCGCGGAGCTACGCGAGCGCGTTGCCGCCGAGGTGCCGGAGCTCTCGCTTGTGTTTCCCAACAACCGCGTGCGCCTATTCGATATTCTCCCGGCCGGTTGGGACAAGGGCTGTGCTGCGCTGGAGCTGGCGCGCGCTTTGGGCCTGACGCCCGACGAGGTGGCCGTATTCGGCGATTCCGATAACGACCTGCCCATGATCGATGCCGTTCCCAATTCCGTTGCCGTCGCCAATGCCAACGAGGCCGTTACGGCTGCCGCGCGCTGGCATATCGGAGCCGCGACAGACGATGCGGTCGCCGGGGCCCTGCACCAGATTGCCGCCTGCGCCGCGACGGGGGAGATGCCGTCGTTTATGCGTCAGATGGACACGACTTACTCGGGCACCGCGAACGCCTAAGGAGGGCGTTATGAAGCTCCAACAGCTTAGATATGTCGTCAAAGTTGCCGAATGCGGCAGCATCACTGAGGCCTCGCGCCGGCTCTTTGTGTCACAGCCTTCGATCACCGCGTCGATCCGCGAACTCGAAAACGAGATGGGCGTGCACATCTTTGAGCGCACCAACAAGGGCGTCATTGTGTCCGAGGAGGGCGAGACCTTCTTGGGCTACGCGCGTCAGGTGCTCGACCAGGCCGACCTGCTCGAGGGCAAGTACAAGGGCGCGTCCGAGCAGGTGCCGCACTTTAGTGTGAGCTGCCAGCATTATTCCTTTGCCGTTAATGCGTTTGTCGATGTGATCCGCGAGTTCGATGCTGCGCGCTATGACTTTACCCTGCGCGAGGAGCAGACTCACGAGATTATCGAGGACGTCGCGCATATGAAAAGCGAACTGGGCATCCTGTATCTGTCGGAGCATAACCGCGAGGTTATCGAGCGCATGCTGGCGGCCAATGAGCTCGTGTTCGAAGGGCTCTTCTGCGCCACGCCGCACGTTTTTGTGTGTGCCGACCACCCGTTGGCTGACCGCTCCAGTGTGACGCTCGAAGACCTCGAGGACTACCCATTCTTGTCCTATGAGCAGGGCAGCTATAACTCGTTTTACTATTCCGAGGAGCTGACTTCGACCTTTGAGCGCCGCAAGAATATCCGCGTGCGCGACCGTGCGACGCTGTTCAACCTGGCCATGGGACTCAACGGCTACACGGTGTGTTCGGGCGTGATCAGCCACGAACTTAACGGTCCCGGCATCATTTCGATTCCGCTCGATGTAGACGAGTACATGGAGATCGGCATCATCACGCGCAAAAATACGACGCTCACGCGCTACGGCCAAGCCTATATCGACGCGATCCGTCAGCATATCTAGACTGCTGCGTTCTGCACGGGTCAAATCTCTTTATGGCAGTCCCAACTGATATAGGAAGCATCTATATCAAACTGTTATAAACGTATATTTTACGATGGCCATATGAGCGCTCATACTCTGTTCCAGTGAAGCAACCAATGCAAAGGGAGATATCTATGAGTGCTTTAACCACGCTGAATGCGCCGTTTCGCGCCGATATCGTCGGCAGCTTTCTTCGTCCACAGGCCGTAAAGGACGCCCGTGCCGCCTATGCTGCGGGCACACTCGACACCGCCGGCCTTAAGGCCGTCGAGGATGAGGCCATTCGCGACCTGGTGGACAAGCAAAAGTCCGCTGGCCTGCAGGTGATTACCGATGGCGAGTTTCGCCGCAGCTACTGGCACCTCGATTTTATGTGGGGGCTGAACGGCGTCGAGCGTCGCACCTCGCGTACGGGCTATATGTTCCACGATGAGGAGACCACCGCCGACACCGCCGTGGTGACTGGCCCCATTAGCGGCGAGAGTCATCCGTTCGTCGAGCACTTCAAATTTGTCAAGGCGCTCGAGGGGGAGGGCCAGGTCACGCGGCAAACCATTCCGGCGCCGATCCAGACGTTCTCCGAAGTCACGCTCGACCGCTGCGATGGCCAGCAGGAGAGCCTGCGCGCTGTCTATAAGACCGACGAAGAGCTCGCCGACGCCATCGCGGCGGCATACCGCACCGTGATTGCCGACCTGTATGCCGCAGGCTGCCGCAACATTCAATTTGATGACTGCACCTGGGGCATCTATTGCGATACCGACTTTGTGGCAAAGACTGGTATGAGCCCGGTCGACCTGCAAAAGGTGTCCGAGCTGGGCGTGGCGCTCAACAACGCCGCCATCGAGGGCAAGCCCGACGACCTGGTCATCAACACGCATGTGTGCCGTGGTAATTACCACTCCACCTATGCCTTCGAGGGCGGCTACGACCCCATCGCGCCGTATCTGTTCGCACACGAGAACGTCGATGCGTTCTACCTTGAGTTCGATACACCGCGCGCCGGTGGCTTTGAGCCGCTGAAGTATGTTGCCCCCGGCAAGAAGGTCGTGTTGGGCCTAGTGACCACCAAGGCCGCTGAGCTTGAGGATGAGGATGCCATCGTTGAGCGTATTCACGAGGCTGCAAAGTATGTTCCGCTCGAGAACCTGTATCTGTCTCCGCAGTGTGGCTTTGCCAGCTGCGAGATTGGCAACAAGCTGACCGAGGACGAGCAGTGGGCGAAGATCGCGCTGGTCAGGCGCATCGCCGAACGCGTTTGGAAATGGCGCTAGCGTTTGCAGGTGGCGGCGCGTGCGAGGCACTGCGTATCGCGTACAATGGTTCGGATCGTATCGTTCGGGCAGGTTATCCAATATGCCCGATCGCCCTTCCATTCGAAAGGACATCCATGTCCCAGTCTTCGACGCCCGCCGTCGCCGATGCCATCTACGATGCGTCATCGCTCGGCCGCCCGCGCATGTTCCTACTCGGTCTGCAGCATCTATTCGCGATGTTTGGCGCCACGGTGTTGGTGCCCGTGCTCACCGGTCTCTCGGTGTCGGCAACGCTTTTGTTTGCCGGCTTGGGCACGCTGCTGTTCCACTTCCTGTCGCGCGGCAAGGTACCGGCCTTCTTGGGCTCGTCGTTTGCCTTTATTGCTGGTTATGCCGCAATCGCGCCCAACGGCGAGGCCGAGCTTTTGCCCTACGCCTGCCTGGGTGTAGCCTGCGCCGGCCTGCTCTATCCGGTGCTGGCGGCCCTGTTCCGCGCGTTTGGCGCCAAGCGCGTCATGCGCTTCTTTCCGCCGGTGGTGACCGGCCCCATCGTCATTTCGATCGGCCTAATCTTGGCAAGCTCTGCCATCGCTAACTGCCAGACCAATTGGCTTGTTGCCGTTGTCGCTGTGGCTGTGATCGTCATCTGCAACATCTGGGGCCGCGGCATGGTCAAGATCGTGCCGATTCTGCTGGGCGTTGTGGTGAGCTATGCCGTTGCGGCTGCGCTGGGCGAGGTCGACTTCTCTGGCGTCGCAGCCGCTCCCTGGGTTGGCTTGCCCATCGTGTGGGACAACACCGTGTTTGCGCTCTTTGGGCCTCAGTTCGATAGCGGCCTTGCCACGACTGCCATCATCACCATCATGCCGCTGGCCTTTGCGACTATGATCGAGCATATTGGTGATATCTCCGCCATTGGCTCGACTTGCGAGCGCAACTACATTGCCGATCCCGGCCTGCATCGCACCCTGCTTGGCGATGGCCTGGCGACCATTCTCGCATCGCTCTTTGGCGCTCCGGCTAACACCACCTATGGCGAGAACACCGGTGTGCTTGCCCTGACGCGTGTGTTTGACCCGCGCGTGATTCGCATTGCCGCGTGTTGCGCCATTGTGCTCTCGTTCTGCCCCAAGTTCGCGGCTGTCATTGCGGCCATGCCGGCGTGTGTGATCGGCGGCGTGTCACTCGTGCTCTATGGCATGATCAGTGCGGTAGGTGTGCGTAACCTCATCGAGAACCAGGTCGATTTCCAGAACAACCGCAACGTGCTGGTGGCCGCTCTGGTGCTGGTGCTTTCACTCGGCATTGCTTACAGCACTGCCGGTGCTATCGTGTTGGAGCTGGGCGGCGTGACCATTTCGCTTTCGGGTCTTGCCGTGGGTTCGCTGGTGGGCATTGTGCTCAATGCCATCCTACCGGGTAACGACTTTGAGTTTGATGTCTCCGAGCTTGAGGAGGCTGCTGAGTAACAACTGCGTCCAGCTGAATCAAAAAATGGCGCCCATGCGTACGCGCGGGCGTCATTTTTAATGCGTCAATATCCAGTGGATGCCACGTGCCATGCGCAGATCGGTTTGGGCAAAGTGATTGCCGGGGTTGAGCTCCAGCGTTGTTGGAATGCCGCGCGCGACGAGCAACGCTTCCATCGCGCGTGTGTCGTCGAGTACATGCCGCATCATGCGGTTGGGTGTCTTGGTCTCCTTTTTGCCGAGTGACAGATAGACGGCCTGCGGGTTGCCGGCAAAAGGGGCCGTGCTGGCGCGATCGACAAAGTCGGGAAACCACAACGACCCCGATGCGCTTGCGGCGCGGCTAAAGGCGTCGGTTTGCCAGAGGGACCAGAGCGCGAAGAGGCCCGCGAGCGAGTAGCCGGCAATGCCGCGCCAGGTGGGCGGCTGAGGAAGCGACGACTCGGCCTCTGGGATTATCCAGTTCAACAGCTCATCGAGAAATCCGGAAGCCTGACCGCCAAAGGGCTCGGCATCGCGCACGGTTCCGTCGCATCCCCAGGGGCTCAGCTCGCGATTCCAGTTGAGGCTGCCAATGCCGACAAGCGTGAAGGGCGGGCAGTTGAGCTCTCGGCAGCGTTCATAAACCTCCGCGCCGTCGCCCATGACCACGGGAAGATAGATGACTGGTGCGCTTTCGGCATGCTGTGCATGAACGGTTATCTGCTTTTGATGCGCTTCCATGACGGGCTTCTCTCGGCGTTGTGATATCGACGGCCCCCATTGTCGCACGCCGGCTCATGCAGGTTGGGCTAGACAAAAGACAATCTCGTGCATACCCTGCGGACGCATATGGAAAACGCCACCGCCGGAGGGGAGCTTGGCGGTGGCGTTGTTAAACGGTGCTGGGACTCGGGGCCTTCGCGGGAGCTGCCATGTGCGCAGAGGCGTCTATGAGCGTTTGCGGCTCGCCATGGTGCCTGCGGCGATAGCGGCTGTTCCCGCAAGGACGGTTGCCACGATGGCCGCACCCGAGGTGTCGCCGGTTGCCGCGAGCACGCCGGTGGCCTTGGCCTTCGTGGTTGCAACCGCAACGGTCTTGGTCGTCTTTGCGCCCTCGGGCTTGGGGTTCTGCTTGGACTCCGCGGGCTTGCTTTCTGCGGGCTTGGTCTCGTCGGGCTTGGGGTCTTCCGGCTTGGCTACCTCGGGAGGTGCGATGGTCGTACTTTTGGCGACTGCTTTGATATAGAGGGAGTCGACCGTGGCGTCGCCCGTGCCGATGGCTTGGCCTGCCTCGTAGATGCCGTCACGGAGCTTGCGATAGTCAATGACCTTGCCGCCTTCGGGCGTCTGGATGGCGGCGTTCTCAATCTTGATGGTGCCGACTGTCTTGCCGTCAGCGCTCATGGCACGGGCAAAGATTGCCGCTGTATTTCCTTCGGCCGTTACCTTGCTGCGGATGATCGAGATGACTGCGGGTGTGACGCCCTCGCTGGTCTGGGCGATGATGCCGATGTTCTCGCCTTGGGGTTCGCGCCTCGTCTCGCCATCTTGGTTTTCGCTGTAGGGGATGGGGCCGTCGCCGTTCTCGACATAGCGGGCTATGGCCTTGACAACGGAGTCGCTGATGTAGATGTGGCCGCCCTTCTCGTTGGGTCGATCGTTTCTGGTGGAGAATGCAGCCGAAACCTCGCCTTCCGCAAACGCGTCCACGGTGGAGCCGTTCTTGATGTCGATGTCGCCCCCGTCAGTGATGAGGGCGATGGCCCGCCCGCCGTTCGCGCTGGTACGGACCGTCACGGTCGCGTGATCGAGCGTAACGCCCTTGTGGGCATAGACGCCATATTCAACACCGCTTGCGTCAAGGGAGGCGTTCGTGACCGCGAGACTGCCCTCAGTGTCGACGGCAAGATATCCCTCGGCGTTTGCCTTGACCTGGCTGCCGTCCGAGATGTTGATATTGCCGCCGCTCCAAAGGGCCTCACCATCGGCTGAGCTTGCCTCGACCGTCCCGCCACCCTTGATGGTGAGGTTCTTGCCGGTCCCAATACCCTTGTCCTCGGTAGCCCTGGCGGTGACGACTCCGCTGTCGTCAATCGTGATATTGCCGTTTGCCCTGATGCCATCCGATGCACCCGTGGCGTTGACGTTGCCCGAACCTTTGATAGCGAGATCACCCCCCGGCATTGATGGCATCAAACCCAGTGCTCGTGGCGTTGACGGATCCGGCTCCGTCGATGTTGATATTACCCGTGGAGAGGATAGCGTCCTCAGTAGATGTCACGCTGAGCGTGCTGCCCGCGTCGCCTTGGATATTGAGCTCGGCATTCTCGTTAGTGCCATGAGAAACGTTGATGCTTTCGATCCATTCGGCAGTGACGATGTTGGTTCCCGAGTAATTCACGTTGAGCTTGCCTGCGGCCTGGATCTCGCCGCCGTTATAGTTGTTGAGCTTCAAGTCGTCGGCGCCGTCCCACGACCAGGTACCGGCCTCGTCGCTCGCCGCGGTGTTGTACTTGTTGCCGCCGACCTTGACCCATTCCGCTGCGAGCGAGACGCTCGGCATGAGCAGCGAGCTCACCGTGAGCGCGCACACGGCGCCCGCGACGATGCGGCGCGTCACGCGGCGCCAGCTGCCGTGCGCGAGTCCTATGCGACGGCGAACGTCGGGTTCGGCAACATGGGTTCCGGCGGTAGTGTCATTGCGTTTGGGGGTCGTGAACAAGGCTGC
>USAX01000101.1 GCA_900552705.1 uncultured Collinsella sp.
CAGAGCATGGGGGGCACGCCCGGTCCCGTTCCGAACCCGGAAGCTAAGCCCCATCGCGCCGAGAGTACTGCGGGGCCAGCCCGTGGGAGGCCAGGGCGCCGCTGACCGGTGGACGGCACCGAGCCGTCATCGAGATTGAAGAAGGGGGAGGCCTCGCGGCCTCCCCCTTTTTTGCGTTTTATAAAGAGCTGTAATACAAGAACTCGCCTTCTTTTAGCTTGTCTTACTGTTTGGCTGTAATTTGAGTCCTTCTAGTGTATTTGAGCGATAATTACTCGCATTGGCGTTAGGGAGGACTTGATGTTTACCGTTTTTGTCTTGGGCAATATTGCTTCGGGTAAGTCGACTGCCTGCCGCTATTTCGAATCTCGTGGCGCTATGCTTATCGATCTGGATGAGCTTGCAAAATCGCTGTATGTCCCGGGCTCTGATATCGTCAATGCTCTTGCGGATGAATTTGGTTGGGACATTTTGGATGAGGATGGTGGCATTCGCCGCAGCATCCTCGCTTCTCGAGCTTTCGCTTCTCCTGATTCGGTCGCACGGCTCAATGGCATTGTGCATCCCGTTCTGATTGAACAGCTTTCGCTTAGGATTCTCGATCCGGTTTGTTGTACGGTTTCATCTCCCCGTTATCCCTTTGCGGTTGTCGAGGTTTCTGCCCCGACTGGTTTTGAGGATGCTTTTGGCTTGGCTGATGAAATTCTGGTTATCAGTGCTCCTTTGGCAGTTCGTCGCGAGCGTGCCATTCATCGTGGTATGGAGTCCTCTGATTTTGATGCTCGCTCTGCATGCCAACCTGATGAGGCTTCGCTTTGCAATCTCGCTACAACGGTGATTGATAATGCCGCAGGCGATAATTCGCTCTTTGAGCAGCTTGACTCATGGCTTGCATGCCATGGGTTTATAGACACTGCGAATAAGGAGGATGCCGATGCCTAAGACACGTTTCTTTGCGTGGTATCGCCTTATACCGCTGGCTGCCGTTTTTGCCTTCGGCCTTATCTCATTCGTTTACTCGTGTGCTCCTGCGGCTTTCTTTAAGCCGCTGTATCCCATTGACTACGAGGCGTATGTAAAGCAATCTAGTATTTCGCATAATCTGGATCCGTATCTGGTGTGCGCTGTCATTAAGTCGGAATCGAATTGGGATCCCGAGGCTGAGTCGAATCAGGGTGCTCAGGGATTGATGCAGCTGATGCCCGAGACTGCCCAGGATATGATTGCCAAGGGTCTTGTCGATGGTAGCGAGTATTCCGCCGACAACCTTAACGATCCCGCTACGAACATCGAGTTTGGCTGTGCGTATCTTTCGTATCTTCTAACGTATTTTAACGGGTCGACTGACAGCGCCATTGCCGCCTATAACGCCGGCATGGGCAATGTCGACGGATGGGCGCAGCAGAGCACGTCGCTTCATAATGCAATCACCTTTCCCGAGACGCAGGCGTATCTGATTCGTGTCAATAATGCCTGGGTTCGCTACAAGACCCTCTATCCCGATCGGTTCGTATAGGACTATGCCTGCCGCCTGCGTATACTGCAGATATATGAGTTAGGAGTATCCATGGCGGAATTTGAAGTTGAGCGTGTTGGAGGAGAGCTCAAACGTTTTGGCGTTGAGGGCTCTGAGGTGCCGTTTGAGGTCGTGTCTCCATACGAGCCCGCTGGTTCCCAGCCTAAGGCCATTGAGTCGCTTGTGCAGGGTGTGAGGGACGGAGATCGCTATCAGGTTTTGCTGGGCGTGACTGGTTCGGGCAAGACCTTCACGATGGCTAAGACTATTGAGGCCCTGGGGAAGCCGACGCTGGTCATGGCTCCCAATAAAACGCTCGCCGCTCAGCTTGCGAGCGAGCTCAAAGAGTTCTTTCCCAACAACGCTGTGGTCTACTTTGTCTCGTACTACGACTACTATCAGCCCGAGGCGTATGTGCCGCAAAGCGATACATATATCGAGAAAGACTCCTCGATTAACGAAGAGGTCGAGATGCTGCGCCATCAGGCGACCGCGTCACTGCTCTCTCGACGCGATGTGATCGTTGTCGCATCGGTCTCGTGTATCTATGGCATTGGCTCTCCTGAGGACTATGCGGGTCTGGCTCCAAACGTCGACAAGAAGGTGCCGCTCGAGCGCGATGACTTTATCCATGCACTTATCGACATTCAATATGATCGCAATGACTATGACCTGGCGCGCGGCACGTTCCGCGTGCGCGGCGATGTTGTCGACGTGTATCCGCCTTATGCCGAGCATCCGTTGCGGTTTGAGTTCTTTGGCGACGAGGTCGAGCTGATTGCCGAGATCGATGAGGTTACCGGTGAGATGCTTCGTGAGTACGAGGCCATCCCCGTATGGCCGGCATCGCACTACGTGACCGAGAAGCCGAAGGTCAAGGCGGCTCTGAAATCGATCAGCGAAGAGTGCGAGAAGCGCGTGGCGGAGCTCAAGGCGACTGATAAGTTGCTCGAGGCGCAGCGTCTGCAGCAGCGCACCGATTATGATCTTGAGATGCTCGAGACCATGGGTTTTTGTAACGGTATCGAGAACTACTCGCGTCATCTGGACGGTCGAAAACCGGGCGAGCCGCCGTTTACCCTGATCGATTACTTCCCTAAGGACATGCTCTGCATCATCGATGAGAGCCATGTGACGGTGCCGCAGATTCGCGGCATGCACGAAGGTGACCGCTCGCGTAAGGTGACGCTGGTGGAGCATGGTTTTCGCCTTCCTTCGGCACTCGATAACCGCCCGCTTCGTTTCGATGAGTTTGAGGCAAGGATACCCCAGTTTATCTATGTTTCGGCCACACCGGGCGACTACGAGCTGCGGGTGAGCCAAAACGACGTTGAGCAGATTATTCGTCCAACCGGTCTGCTCGACCCCAAGATCGATGTGCGTCCGGTTCGTGGGCAGATTGACGATCTTGAGGACGAGATTCGCGAGCGCGTTGCCCGCAAGGAGCGCGTGCTGGTGACCACGCTCACCAAGCGCATGGCCGAGGACCTGACCGACCATCTGCTTGATGCCGGCATTAAGGTCAATTACATGCACTCCGATACAGCGACGATGGACCGTGTCGAGATCCTGCGAACGCTGCGCGAGGGCAAGATCGATGTTCTCGTTGGCATCAACCTGCTTCGCGAGGGCCTAGACCTTCCCGAGGTCTCACTGGTGGCAATTCTCGATGCCGATAAGGAAGGCTTCTTGCGCAACCGCCGTTCGCTGATTCAGACGATTGGCCGCGCGGCCCGTAACGCCGATGGCGAAGTCATCATGTATGCGGACGTTGTGACCGATTCGATGAAAGAGGCCATCGAGGAGACGCAGCGCCGTCGCGAGATTCAGATGGCATATAACGAAGAGCATGGCATTGTGCCCAAGACGGTGCGCAAGGCCATCAACGACATCTCAAGTTTTATTGCCGAGGCCGAAAAAACCGTGGGTTCCAAGGGGCGCTCGAAGGGCGACTCTCTTGGACATGGCGCATTCTATACGCCCGATGAGTCGGGCGAGGGTGGCGTGCCGGAAACGGTGGCGCCCGAGCAGACACTTGCGGAGCAGTTGGAAGAACTGCCGCATGACGAGCTTGTGCGGATCGTCGAAACCATGGAAGAGGATATGCGTAACGCTTCTGCCGCCATGGACTTTGAGGAGGCGGCGCGCCTGCGCGATGCCGTCGTTCAGATTCGGGCGATGCTCGAGGGTGCGTCTGAGGACGAGACGATCGAGCGCTTACGTTCGCAGGCCCGCAAGGGTTCCACGTTCGCATCGGGCAGAAAACGCCAGGGTGCACGGTTTAAGAAATAGTGAACAGGCCCCGAGTTCCCTGTGGAGCTTGGGGCCTGTGTCTTTTGCGCGCTGGAATTCGTGCGTTAGAGGTCTGCGATCAGGGCTTCGGCACAACGGATGCCGTCGGTGGCTGCGCTCATGATGCCGCCGGCATATCCAGCTCCCTCACCACAAGGGTAGAGGCCCGGGGTCGACACGGCATGGCACGTTCGGTCTCGGGTGACAGTGACCGGTGAGCTCGAACGAGTCTCCACGCCGGTAAGAACGGCATCGGGGCGGTCGTAGCCGCGTAGCTTTTTTCCGAGTAGGGGAAGTCCCAGGCGGAGCGACTCGACGATATGCTGCGGCAGGGCTTCGTCAATTGCCGTCCAGGTCACACCGAGCGGATAGGTGGGCTTTACCTTTCCGGGCGCCTTGCTGGCGCGTCCTGCGAGGAAATCTCCGACGAGTTGTGCCGGTGCGTTCCAGTTGGAACCGCCCAGGCGATAGGCGGCCGCCTCGCAGGCACGCTGGAGCTCGACGCCGGCGAGCGGGTCATCGTTGGGAAGGTCCTCAGGCGTGACGTTAACGAGTAGGGCGGCATTTGCATTGCGTCCGTCGCGGGCATTGAGACTGGCGCCGTTGACGCACAGGTGGCCCTGCTCGGAAGAGGCGGCGACAACCTGCCCGCCGGGGCACATGCAAAACGAGAACACGCTGCGGCCGTTGGGAAGATGGGCGACGAGCTTGTAAGGGGCTGCTCCGAGGGCAGGATGTCCCGCCGAGGCTCCGTATTGGACTCGGTCGATGTCGCGCTGTGGATGCTCGATGCGAACGCCCATGGCAAAGGTCTTTTGTGCGAGGGCCACGTTGTGGCCCTTAAGGAGCTCAAAAATATCGCGAGCAGAATGCCCGCAGGCGAGGATGAGGTGCTTTGTCTCGATTGGCTCGCAAGCGGCGTCTTGGGACGATTGGACATCAATACCGGTGATGGCGCCAGACGCGTCGATGCGAATGTCGACGAGCTTCGTTCGATAGCGGACGACACCTCCGAGCTGCTCGATGCGCTGGGATATAGCGGTGACGACCGTGGGAAGGATGTCGGAGCCAATGTGCGGCTTGGCATCCCACAGAATATCGCGGGGCGCACCCGCTTCGACGAAGGTTTCGAGGATAAGGCGATGGGCGGGATTTTTGGTTCCCGTATTGAGCTTGCCGTCCGAGAAGGTCCCCGCGCCGCCCAGGCCAAACTGGATATTGCTCTCGGGGTCGAGGATGCGCTCCTTTAGAAAGAGGTCGATCGCCTGCGAGCGGCGAAATGCCGGGTCGCCGCGCTCGATGAGCAAGGGCTTAAGACCTGCTTCGGCGAGCGTAAGCGCAGCGAAAAGGCCGGCGCATCCGGCGCCGACAACGACAGGGCGTTCTTGAGGCGCGTCGGAGGCGGGGGAGGGGAATGAAGGCTCATCGTCTTCTATCGCGCGTACGCGCGAGCGGTCACGCTCGGCAACGCTGTCGACCGCTTCTCGCTCGAGGTGGGGACTAGTCAGCTCAACACGAAAGCTCAGGATAAAATGGACGTCTCGTTTTTTGCGAGCGTCGATTGACTTGCGGTGGAGCTCGATGGACTTGATCTCGGAGTCCTTGCAACGTAGGACGCGCTTGGCGACTCGCTTGCCAACAATGAGACAGGCATTTTCATCGCCGGCTTCATCGAGCGACGCGTTGACTTGGGTGATTTCGATCATCGAGGTCTCCTTAGAGGCAAGAAAGAGGCCGTCCGGTATCCCAGACGGCCCGAATGCGTTTTTGATTATAGACTGCGCGGCTACAGGCTGCTTGCAGCGCGAATGCCCGAGATCCAGGCCCACGCAAGGTTAAAGCCTCCGCAATCGGCGTCGATGTCGAGCGCTTCACCGCAGACGTAAAGCGGGGCGTCGACAACGCTGCGCGCGCGTAGGCTGGGTGTTGAGATGCTCTCGACAGATACGCCACCACGCGTGACCTGCGCTGAGCGCTCCTCGGCTGTTCCCTTGACGAGCAACTTAAAGTGCTTGAGGATCGAGACCAGGTGGATGACATCGTTGGAGCCTGGATGGCACTGCTCGAACGCTGTGCAGACGACGCGGGAGAGTTGCGGGGCGAGCATGCCGTCGAGCCAACGGGGATCGCGGGGCGAAAAGCCGCCGAGCAGCTCAACGCGCCGGTTGAGCGTATCGAGCAACTCGTCTTTGGAGAGGTCGGGGAAAACGTCGAGCAGGATCGTATCGCCGTGCTGGATACGACGAGAGAGGTTGAAGACAGCGACGCCCGAGATACCGAAGGTTCGAAACAGCACTTCACCGTCTTCGTGCCAGAGCTCATTATGATTGCGGGCGAGCGTCAAGCGGGCGCGGACGCGCAGGCCATCCAACGTCTTGAGCGCCGCCCGATCGCCAAAGACCGTTGCCGATACGGGGCAGAGGATGGGGCGCAGCGAAGTGAGGGGGAGGCGAAACGTATCGGCGATACCGGTGGGGTTGCCGCCCGTGGCGATAATTACGGCATGTGCCTGCAGGGCCACGTTCTTGCGAGGGACATCAGCGAGCGCTTTCCGAAGCGAGCGGAGCTCCGATTTTCGGTCGTCGTGCTTTTTTGCCTTGAGCGCCCGCGCTGGACGGTCTATTTGGAGTGCCCAGCCTTCGGAAGCTTTGTGCGCCGAGGCAACGTAGGCTCCGCAGATTAAGGTGATACCTAGGCGGTCGCAAACGTTGAGAAGCGCGTCGCGCACCGATTCAGCGCGAAGGGAGCGCGGGTACAGCCGGCCTTCCTCGGAGGTTGTCATGATACCCAGCGAGGAGAAGAAACCCATAAGCTCTTGTTCGGGCTGGGGGCCCATGACGGATGTGACGAATGCTGGGTGGTTATACCGCTGAGGATCGATCGATTCGTTGGAGAGGTTGCAGCGGCCGTTACCGGTCGCAAGGAGCTTAAGGCCGCAGGCGACATCGCGCTCAACGATGCAGACGCTTTTGCCAACGCGTGCGGCCGTAATGGCGGCGGCGAGGCCTGAAGCCCCGCCGCCGATTACCAGGACGTCATAGAAGGCGCTCGCGTTCACTTAGGCCTCGTCGGTCTCGTGCGGGGTAATAGCCTCGACGGCAGAGACTGCCTTGGGCAACATGCCATCGGGCAGCGCGGTCTCGACCTCGCCCTTATCGCAGGCCTCGGCG
>USAX01000102.1 GCA_900552705.1 uncultured Collinsella sp.
GAGATAAGCTCGCGCAGGAAGATTTCCTTATTGGTGTAGATGGAGTTGATCATGAGGTCGAGCAGTTTTTTGCTCTCGGTCTTAAATTGACGCATGTGCAGTCCTTTCGCGCTACCCCCGTCCGCAAAAACGGCCCGGTTGCCCGAGCCGCATTGCAGACCTGCCATGTTCAGACTTAGATTTTATAACCCATTAGCGCGCATATATACATACGGAATCGAAAAACTGTATGTCCAAACGCTCTGATGCGCCAATTGCCAAGGAGTGTCCCCGACTGCCGGCAGGAAAGGAACGTCCCTATCTGCCATCTACGCGCTTGGCCATCCAAGCATGGGGCTGGCCCTCGTCTTCGTAGTCCACCGGGGCAATCTGCGTGTAACCCGCCTTGGCATAGAGCGGCAGCACGTATTCCTGCGCATGCAGCTTAATGAGCTTGGCGCCGGCATCACGCGCGCACGTATCACTGGCCTCGACAATCTTGCTCGCCAAACCGCGACGGCGCATGCTCGGCAGCACGGCCACGCGCCCCATAATGTAGGTCTCCCCCGCCGCGACGCCTTCGTCCAAGTCGCACGCCGGCGACACCGGAGCCTCTGCGTCAGCTGCGCGCTCGAGTTCTTCGGGAAACACGCGCGAGCAACCGGCAAGCTCACCGTCTACATAGAGCGTCACATGAATGCAGTTCGGATCCTCGTCGATAGCGTCAAACTCATTCTCGTAGCCCTGCTCGTCCATAAAAACGACGCGGCGCACCAACGCCGCGTCATCAAAGCATCCCGTCTTAAGTTGGATATCCATGGCTGCCCTTTCATTCAATGCGAACGTTAGGGACAGATTTTAGCGAAAGTGAGCTCCGCGCACGCTAAACTTCGCGCGAGCCTTCGCCAGGCAGTCGTAATGACCCACGTTATGGGCATCGCTCGCGATGAAGCTGTACAGGTTCTGATCGAACAGGCGCTGTGCCGGCTTTTTCTCGCGACCAAAGCGACCGCCGGCAATAAAGTCCGCCGAAGCCTGCAGCTTGCAGCCCATATCGACCAGGCGCTCCGCCACGCTTACATCCTTTTGAACCGCACGATAGCGCTCAGGATGAGCGATGATCACCTGGTAGCCACGGCACTGCAAATCGTAAATCGTGTTCTCGTACTCTCTAAACGCATACGCATCGGCATGCGTCGAAAGCTCGAGCAGAAACTCGTTGGTCCCATCGAAATGCAAGTGATCCGCGGCATCGATACCAAGCTCAACGAGCTTTCGATGGTTGACCTCGAAGCCCATCTGGAGCGGAAAACCGTCAGCGTTATCGCGCAGCAGCTCAAAGGCATCCCACATCTTGTCGTAATCAAAATAGGGATCACGGCAGTGAGGAGTGCAAACGATTCTGGTTACACCGGCCCGCTTGGCAGCCTCGAGCATCGCCAAGCTCTCTTCGAGATCGGCGGCGCCGTCGTCTACACCCGGCAAGATATGGCAATGAATGTCACGCATAGGTCAGCCTTAATCAACTAAACGTTTGCTCGGTTGGTGAAGATGCCCTTTTTGGAAGTGCCCTGATCGTCGGAGCCCCTCTTAACCTTCTTACCGTCCTTGGTGTAGTAAGAATAGTAGTACTCGCTGGTCTCGGTCTCACAGTAATTCATGACGGTACCGATGAGCTTGACCTTCTCGGACTTCTTAAGCTGGGCGATAGCGTTGAGCGCCTCTTCGCGCTTGGTAAAGTCCTCGCGCACCACGAACAGCGCGCCGTCGGTCAAGCTGGCAATCTCGGCAGCATCGATGAAGGTGCCGACCGGAGGAGCATCGAAGATGACGTACTGGAACTTGGCGGATAGTGCCTTTACCAGCTTGGCAAAGCGATGGGAGACGATGATGTCGGCAGGATTGGGAATGTGCGGCTCGGCATCGAGGAAGTAGAAGTTCTTCTGACCCGTCTCGACAATTGCCTGGTCAATGGAGATCTGCTCGGAAAGGACCGCATAGAGTCCGCCGCGCGAACGAACGCCGAGCATATCGGAAAGGGACCTGCGGCGCATATCGGCCTCGACCAGGAGCACGGACTTGCCGCTCGTGGCGATTGCCTGAGCAAGGTTAATGGAAACCGTAGACTTGCCCTCGTTGGGAATCGAGGAGGTAACGGTGATGGTGCGAATGGGGTCGTCCACGCTCGCAAAGCGGATGTTGGCCAGAAGGGTCTTGGCGGCATTCTGTACAACGAGCTTATCGGTGTTCTTTGCCTTAGCCATGCCTATTTACCACCTTTCATAGCCGGAATTCGGCCAACAACGGGAATACCCAGGAGCTCTTCTGCCTCTTCGGCACCGCGGATGCGGGTATTGAGCATGTCTGCCAAAACGACATAGGCAACTGCGATAAAGATACCGGCGAGGAACGCGACGGCAATATACAGCGTGCGCTTGGGGCCGCTGGGGGCTTCGGGGGTCTTAGCCTCGTCGATAACGTTGATGCTCTGGGCAGCGCCGACGTTCTGAGCGACCGTACTCACCGAGCTGGCAATGGCCTTTGCGACCTCAGCCGTCTCCTTGGCATCGGTGCCGGTAACCGAAAGCGTAATGACACGCGTGGTGGTCTCGGAGGAAACAGACACCTTGTAGTCATCCAAATCGGTGAGGCCCAGTTCTTTGGCGGCGCCGCTCTTAACGCTATCGCTATCCAGCAGCGTGGCGATATCGTTGGAAAGCATCTGGCTCGCCGAGAGATCGTTGTAGCTCATCTGACCGCTATCGTCGGTCTTGGCGAGAATGTACATGCTCGTCGTCGCGGTATAGGTGTTGTCCATCGCAACGAAGGACACGATGCCCATGGCGATCGCGCAGACCACCGGAAGGGTGATGACCAGCTTGAGGTGCTTCTTCAGCAGCTGGAACAGTTCGAGAAGGGTCATGCAGCTTGCCTTTCATTTCCCCAGTTCGGATTGACAAAACTGTCCGTATGTTATCGCATCTTTTTACCGAGACCAAACTCTATACATAAGAAACAGGCTCTCCTGTAAAAATGTCGGAAGCAATCGTAAAATTGCACAACAACGCCGCACCCGAAAGTCAAATGCGGCGTCTACATCAATATCTGTGTTGTATCGCTATGCGAATGGCTCGTCCTGCTGTATGGGAAACGTCACCGTAATGGTGGTTCCCACGCCCAACTCGCTCGACAGATCAAGCGTGGCGTGATGATACAGGGCCGCATGCTTGACAATGGCAAGCCCCAGGCCGGTTCCGCCGCGTGCCTTGGACCTACTCTTGTCCACGCGATAGAACCGCTCAAATACCTTGCCCTGTTCTTCAGGCGCGATACCGATTCCCGTGTCGGCGACAGCGAGGAACGGATGGCCTTCGTCGTTGGTGCCGCACTGCAGCGTAACCGTACCGCCGGGTCGATTGTAGCGGATGGCGTTGCTTGCCAGATTGTAGATGAGCTCGTCGATCAAGCGCGACACGCCTTCGATGACCACAGGCTTGGTCTCATGACTGATCGTCACATTCGCCTGACGGGCGACCTGTTCAAGACGCTGCTCAACCGCGTAGGTGGCACGCGAGAGCTCAATAGGCTCCGTGGACCCAATGGGCACCGCCTCGCCCTCAGTTGCACGCTCGGCCTCATCCAAGTTAGACAGCGTAAGGATGTCGTTGACAAGCGCTGCCAAGCGGCCCGCCTCGCGATAGATGCGACCACCAAAGTTGCGCAGGTCGTCCTCGCCCTCGACCATGCCGTTTGCGATGAGCTCGGCATAGCCCGAAATCGCCGTAAGCGGCGTCTTGAGCTCATGAGTGATATTCGCCGTGAACTCGCGGCGCATACGGTCGTTGTCCGCTAGCACCGCCATTTGGCGCTTGAGTTCCTGGCGCTGCGACTCGATACGCTCAAGCATGGGGACCATCTCGGCATAGGCGTGCTCATAGCTACGACGCGGGTGATCCAAATCCACCTCTTGCAACGGCGCGATGATGGCACGGGACTCACGGCGCGCCATAAAAAACGAGAGTACTGCACCCGCTGCTGCGATAAGCAGCATCGGCGCCAGCATCGACAGCAAAATCGCCGCAACGCCAGGCTGGGCCTGCGCCAAGCGGACGACCTGGCCGTTATCAAGGGTGACGGCGCGATACAGCATAATCTCGTCGAGTGTAGAGCTTGCGCGCTCCGCGGAACCCGAACCACTCTCAAAGGCCTCGATGACCTCGGGGCGATCGCCATGGTTGGGCAGTGTGGAAGGCGACGCCTCGTTGTCGTAGGCAACCGATCCATCCTTGTTAATCAGCGTGATGCGCAAGTCCTCGCGATCGAGGCTACGCAAGAACGGGATGGGCTCCTGCTGCTCGTCGAGGGCGGCAGCAATGAGCTCGGTTTCCTGCGCCAGATTGGCACTCGTGGCATCCGCCAAGGTGTTTTGCACAAAGAACGCACCCAGCACCGTAAACGCCACGATAACCGCCATGGCGCAGACAAAGATCGTCACAAAAACGCGGTGCGACAGCGTATGTTTTCCCTGGGGGGCGAAGACCACGGGTTACTCCTCCGATGCGGTGGCCGCGGTGTCGTCGCCTTCGGCACCATCACCGGCAGAAGGCTCGGCCAGGCGATAGCCCACGCCGCGCACGGTCTCGATGGCGCTGGCATGCTCGCCCAGTTTTTGGCGAAGCGTCTGCACGTGCACGTCAACGGTGCGCGAACCGCCGTCGAAGTCCCAGCCCCACACGCTCTGCAGCAACGACTCGCGGGTAAAGACCACGCCGGGCTTGCGCATAAGGTACTCGAGCAGGTCGAACTCGCGCAGGGTGAGCTTAAGCGGCTCGCCGGCAACGGTCACCTCGCGATGGCTGGGCGAAAGCACGATGTCGCCCACGCTGAGCACATCGCTCGCCTGCTTGACCATGCCGCCGCGACGCAGCAGTGCGCGGCAGCGGCTCGCAAGCTCCATGAGGGAAAACGGCTTAGTCAGGTAATCGTCAGCACCGCCATCGAGCGCCATCACCTTGTCGAGCTCGGTGTCCTTGGCGGTAAGCATCATGATGGGCACCGTCGCCGTCAGGCGATCGGCACGCAGGCGACGCATAATCGCCAGGCCATCGGTGTCGGGCAGCATGATATCGAGCAGCACAGCATCGGGCACCCGTCGCGCCACGGCAGCTTTAAACTCGCCATCACACGAAAAGCCCTCGGCCTCGATTCCCTGCTTGCGCAGCGCGTAGACTGTCAAATCCCTGATGTTGTCATCGTCCTCGACGTAATAGATCATGTTGAACCCCTTTGCGGCCGATATGACCGCATCTTAACCCTAAAGGCACCTGTAAAAGACAGCGTCAGCCAAAACGCCCCGTCAAATAATCCGCGGTGCGCGGATCGGACGGATTCTTGAAGAGTTGCGCGGTGGGCGCGTGCTCCACCAGCTCACCCAGCAAAAAGAACGCAACCGAATCGGAAATACGCGCGGCCTGCTGCATGTTGTGCGTCACGACCACCAGCGTGCAGGTCTCCTTGAGCTCGCAGGCCAGCTGCTCCACCACCAACGTCGACACAGGGTCGAGTGCCGAGGTCGGCTCGTCCATCAGCAGAATGTCGGGCTGCACGGCAAGTGCGCGGGCGATGCACAGGCGCTGCTGCTGTCCACCCGAAAGACCCAGGCCTGACTCTTTGAGCTTGTCCTTGACCTCGTCCCACAGGGCAGCGCGACGCAGGGAGTCCTCGACCAGCTCATCGAGCACGGCGCGGTCGCGCACACCCATACCGCGAGGACCGTAGGCGACGTTGTCGTAGATGCTCATGGGAAATGGGTTGGGGCGTTGGAACACCATGCCCACACGCTGGCGCAAACGGCAGATGTCGCAATCGCCCAGGATATCTTGACCATCGAGCGCAATCTTGCCCTCGATGCGGCAATCCTTGATGCCGTCGTTCATGCGGTTAAAGCAGCGCAGCAACGTGGACTTTCCGCAGCCCGAAGGCCCGATGAACGAGGTGATCTGCTTGTCGCGGATCTTGATATTCACGTCCTTGAGCGCATGGTGGTCGCCATAGAACAGGTCGAGGCCCTCGACGTCGATGCGCGTCGGCGAGGCGGCAAGATCCTCTGCCGTGGGGCGAGTCGCATCCCCAACCTCGCGCTCATGCGCGGCCTCGGCCTGCGCTTCCATGAGTTCTTCAAGCTCCGTGGGCTCCACAGCCGCAGCAGCCGTCATACCGCACACCTCCATATCGATATCAATTCAGCAGTATCGATAGTAGGAATCGCGGCTCATACGCACGTGAGCACATTGTCAAGTGTTTGTAAGGGCACGCTAGCTATGCGGCGGGCAGCTCGATGGTGAATATCGTGTGTTCGGGCGTCGATTCACATGCAACGGTACCGCCGTGTGCCGCGATGATCTCCTTGGCAATAGCAAGGCCCAAACCGGCACCACCGCGATTGGTCGCACGCGCCGCATCCAGGCGATAGAACTTCTCAAAGATCACCTTGAGCTTAGCCGCAGGGATAGGATCGCCCTGATTGATAAAGCGCACGCGCACGCCGCCATCGTCTTGGCGTCTGGCCTCAATCGTGATAGTCGAGCCCTCATAGCTATAGGCGACGGCGTTTTTCATGATGTTGTTAAACACGCGGGCCATCTTATCGCCATCCACGAGCACCGTCAGGTCCTCGCAGATATCAACCTGGGCTTCCTTATGCTGCTCGTTGAGGATGGGATAGAACTCGTCAGCCACCTGAGCCAGCAGCAACCCCAGATCAACATAGCCGCGCGTGAGCACGATATCGTGGAAGTCAAAGCGCGTGATATCGAAGAACTC
>USAX01000103.1 GCA_900552705.1 uncultured Collinsella sp.
GGCGCTCGCGTTCACTTAGGCCTCGTCGGTCTCGTGCGGGGTAATAGCCTCGACGGCAGAGACTGCCTTGGGCAACATGCCATCGGGCAGCGCGGTCTCGACCTCGCCCTTATCGCAGGCCTCGGCGAGTGCCGGATTAATGGGAAGCTGCCCCAAGATGTCGAGGTTATAGCGCTCTGCGACCTCGGGGAGCTTGCTCTTGCCAAAGACCTCGATCTTCTTGCCGCAGTCGGGGCACTCAATATAGCTCATGTTCTCGACAATGCCCAGAATGGGGACGTTCATCTTCTCGGCCATGTTGACCGCCTTGGCGACGATCATCGAGACCAGATCCTGCGGGCTCGTGACGATGACGATGCCGTCGACGGGCAGCGACTGGAAGACGGTGAGCGCGACGTCGCCTGTTCCCGGAGGCATGTCGACCAGCAGGTAGTCGATGGGGCCCCACGAGGTCTCGCTCCAGAACTGCCTAATGGCGCCTGCGATGACCGGACCGCGCCAAAGGACGGGGTCGGTCTCGTTTTGGAGCAGCAGGTTGGAGCTCATGACCTTGACGCCGTGCTCGGAGATTTCGGGCAGCATAAGGTTGCCAAGGGCATGGACGTGGCGTCCACTCATACCGAACATCTTGGGGATAGAGGGACCGGTGATGTCGGCATCGAGGACGCCGACCTTGTGGCCGTGACGGGCAAGCTCGGTGGCGATGGCACCGGTGACAAATGACTTGCCGACACCGCCCTTGCCGGAAAGCACGGCGATGACGCGCTTGACCTCGGACAGCGTGTTCTCCTCAAATTGCGACGGCGACGTTTGTCCGCCGGCGGCCTGTGCGTGTTCGCAACCCATGTATGACTCCTTTGTATATGCTGGGGCCGGGGCCCCGCGATGTGACACGAGCGTCATTGTACCCTCGTTTGCGAGCGGGAGTCATTTGCGATGCGTTTGGGCCGAGCGTGCTTGCAATACGATGGGCCCAAGCGAATGGGCGGGCTTACTGAACTTTGCTGGCGAACTCGAGGTATTGCATGCGCTGCAGCTTGTCGATCGTCGAGGCGTAGGGGCTGTCTTTCGATTCCAAGTCGTGGCGCAGCCCGTCGGCACCGAGATAGCCGGCGACATTGATGGTGGGCACATCTGACCTTGTCGCAAGCAGGGCCTTTTGGTAATTGGTGAGCGGGGCGCCGATCTTATTAAGGGTAATGGCTGCAATCTCGTTTGCCCCGACGGTGTTGTAGACGTTGAGCTCGGTATTGCCGGCGATCTCATAGTTAGCCCAGACGAGATATGTCGACTGATAGATACGGAAAGCGTGGCTTGCCGTATCTTCCTGAGGGTACAGCTCGTCGTTGAGAGTCGTTGCGACGCTCGGCTGATGGTCGCCAAAAAAGACAAGAACAACCGGTCTGCCGATGTTGCGGAGCTCGTTGATAAAGTACTCGAGGTCCCGGTCGGATGCGTTGATGCAGGTGAGATAGGTGTTGAGCGCGCTGTTGGCGCCTTCGCTGGCTCCCTCGACCCAATAGTTTGTCAGCTCTTCGGCGGGAACGGTGCCATAGTCGTAGCCGCCGTGATTTTGCATCGTGACGTCAAAGATGAACTGCGGCGCTTCGTCGGTTCTAAGCAGGTCGAGTATCTTGTCGTAGGTGACGTAGTCGCATACGCCGGCATGGTAATAGGGCGCACCTTCGAAATCGCCGATTGAAAGAAAGTCTCCAAAGCCCAGCTGCTGATAGATTTTATCTCGATGGTAGTTGACGGGGTTTTGCGGGTGCATAGCGGTAGTGGTATACCCAAGCTCTTTAAGGTCCTTTGCCAGGCTGTTTACGCCATTCATCTGATACAGCTGATAGGGGATCTTGCCTAATCCGACAAAGGCCGTTGTCGCTCCGGTCAAAAATTCGAATTCGGAGTTCGCCGTTCCGCCACCGGCGACCGAAGCGAGCATGGTGCCGCGAACAAGTGTGTCGGGAAGCGAGTTGTAGAATGCGGGGCCGGTGTACCCGGCCGCCTGGAGCTGCTCAAAGCACGAAAGGTCGCTAAAACTCTCATTCATGACGGCAACAATCGTCGGCTTGATTTCATTGAACTGGGCAACGGCCGCCGCGCGCTGCTCGCTCGAGCCATATGTGCTGTCGTAGGCGGCGGCGAGCTCCTGCTCGATGCTCTGCGCCTCATCGGGCGTATAGTCTTCGGGCTTCTCAATGGGCAACTCGTTGACCATTTCGGTGAACGAAGTGATAAAACCCTGAGACGCATACGTGGTGATGGGCTGCCAACGGTCAAATCCAAAATCCAGCGCCTGCTCCAAGTCGATGTTGGAAAAGCCTGAGAGCCCCACAACGGTCACTAGCAGAAAAGCACAGAGGTTAGCGGCGATAGCGGGGAAGACATGGGTGGGCGTACGGAGCTTTCGCGGTCGGATGAGCGAAAGAAGCCCCAGGGAAATCTCCAGCAGGGCGAGAGAGGTTACGATTCCGGCGGTAAAGGTAAACTCGTATCCCTCGCTCACTTCCATTGCGGTGCCAAGGGCCAAGATATCGCTTGGCAGGATGGCTTCGCCTTTAAACGTTATGACGAAGTGCTCGGCAATGCCAAGGATGCAGCAGGCGACGGGCACGAGAGCCATGACGCCTCCATGACGCTGTCCCAGCAAATAAAGGGAGAGCAGAACCGTCGCGAGCAGCCCGACGGAAAACCCGAATGAGTTGGCGGGAATGCGATAGAACGTTTCGTTGCAGGCAATTTCGAGTGAAACGAACGAGAGCGCTGAAACAGCGGCGATGACAAGGATGTCACGGCAAATACAGGCAACCGTTCCCGTCGCAAGGTCGGTTTGGTCGATAAGTCCCGAAACCAAGGGCTCGACAAGAAGCATGACGGCGGCAGCACCGAGCGCCGAATAAGAAAGGACCCATAGGGAGCTGCCCTCATTTACGAGCAATTGATTCGTAACCCATGCAGCTACCACGCCGAGCGGGATGAGGAGCGTCGCGCACCAAAAGACGCAGGCAATGGGTGGCTTTTCGTTGCGTTTGATTGAAAAATACACGCGCACGACGACGGTGGCCACGATAAGGACGGCGATGAATATGGGCAGATTGGCCATGTCGCTCGAAGTGATTTCAAGGGGGATATCTTCGGTCATGGACGTTCCTCTGGTACAGCAAATTAAGTTCAGTATTAGATTACTGTAACCTTTCCACGGCATTTCGAGAAACAAAGCGCCCGATACGCAAAGCTAAAGGTCTGCGAATCTTGTATTACGAACATCTGTGCGCGTCGAGTGCGCTAAACTCATCGGCAGTATGATTCGATGCAATAGGAGGCAAGGAGCTTCCATGTCTGATTCTTCTATCGTTATTCGCGGCGCTCGTGAGCACAACCTCCGTGATATCGATGTTTCCATTCCGCGTGACCAACTCGTGGTCATTACCGGTCTTTCTGGCTCGGGCAAGAGTTCGCTGGCATTCGACACTATCTATGCCGAGGGCCAGCGTCGATACGTCGAGAGCCTTTCGAGTTATGCGCGCCAGTTCTTGGGCCAGATGGACAAACCCGACTTGGATTCAATCGACGGCCTTTCGCCGGCTGTCTCAATTGATCAAAAGACGACATCCAAGAACCCGCGCTCGACGGTTGGCACCGTAACCGAGATTTATGACTATCTGCGCCTGCTGTTCGCCCGTGTGGGCACCCCGCACTGTCCCGAATGTGGCCGTGTCATTGAGCGTCAGACGACCGATCAGGTTGCCGACAAGGTCTTGGCGGCGGGGGAGGGCCGCCGCGCGTTTGTGCTGGCACCGGTGGTACGCGGGCGAAAAGGCGAGTACACCAAACTGTTTGAGGACCTTCGCGCCGAGGGCTTTAGCCGCGTGCGTGTCGACGGTGAAGTGCGCTCGCTCGACGATCCGATCGATCTGGACAAGAAGTTCAAGCACGATATCGAGGTCGTGGTCGATCGCATCGTGATCCGTGAGAACTCTCTGGGCCGTATCGCCGAGTCTGTTGAGCAGGCGACCGCGCTGGCGCACGGCAATGTGAACGTATACTTGCTGCCCGACCGCGACGCTCCCGAGGGGACCGAAGGCGAGTTGCTGGAGTATTCGCTGGCGTTAGCGTGCCCGGAGCATGGGCACTCCATCGATGACCTGCAGCCGCGTGATTTCTCGTTCAACGCGCCCTATGGCGCGTGCCCAGAGTGCGATGGCCTGGGCTTTAAGAAGACGGTCGATGCCGAGGCCCTAATCGAAGACCCCTCGAAGTCGATCGCCGACGGGGTCTTTGGCAGCCTGTTTGGCAACTCTAACTACTATCCGCAGATTTTCGCTGCGGTCTGCAAACACTTTAAGGTGAGCGTCGATACGCCGTGGGAGGATCTGCCTCCGCGGGTGCGTCGCGCGTTTTTAGACGGCATGGGCGACCAGAAGATTTCGGTCGACTATCAAAAGCTCGATGGGCGCCGCAGCCAGTGGGACACCAGGTTCTCGGGCGTGCGCAATATCCTGTACGAGCGCTATACCGAGACGACGAATGAGAACACCAAGGCGCGCTTGGAGAAGTACATCCGCGAGGAGCCGTGCTCGAGCTGCCACGGCGCTCGTTTGCGCCCCGAGATGCTCGCTGTTACCGTAGGCGGTAAGTCCATTTACGAGGTCTGTTGCCTATCGTGCCGCGAGTCGCTCGAGTTTTTTGAGGGCTTGGAACTCACCGAGCGCCAACAGTTTATCGGCGGGCGCATCGTCAAGGAAATCCTGGAGCGCTTGCGTTTTCTGGTCGATGTCGGACTCGACTATCTGACCCTCGATCGTGCCTCGGCGACGCTTTCCGGAGGCGAGGCCCAGCGCATTCGCCTGGCAACGCAGATCGGCGCCGGCCTCATGGGTGTCCTGTACATTTTGGACGAGCCATCGATTGGCCTCCATCAGCGTGATAACGAGCGCCTGATCAAGACGCTTGAGCGCCTACGCGATATCGGCAATACCGTCATCGTCGTCGAGCATGATGAGGATACGATTCGTGCTGCCGACTATGTGATCGACATGGGCCCCGGCGCGGGCGTGAACGGCGGACACGTGGTCGCCGCGGGAACGCCTGCCGATATCATGGCGTGCCCCGATTCGATGACGGGTGCCTACCTGACCGGCAAGCGAATGATTCGGGTTCCCGATGAACGCCGCAAGCCCGGTCGCGGCTGCCTTAAGATCACGGGCGCCCGCGCCAACAACCTCAAAAACGTTACCGCCAAGATCGAGTTTGGTACGCTTACGGTCGTTACCGGCGTGTCGGGATCGGGTAAGAGCTCCCTGGTTACCGACACCATCGCGCCTGCCCTTACGAATGCCATTCACCGTTCGACGCGCCCTGTGGGTCCGTATAAGAAAATCGAGGGCATCGAGTGTATCGATAAGGTTATCGATATCGACCAGTCGCCGATTGGTCGCACGCCGCGTTCCAACCCTGCTACGTACATTGGCCTGTGGGATGATCTTCGCGCGCTGTTTGCGAGTACGCCGGAGTCGAAGGCGCGTGGCTACTCGCCGGGACGTTTCTCCTTTAACGTGAGCGGCGGTCGCTGCGAAGCATGCAAGGGCGACGGACAAATTAAGATCGAGATGCACTTCCTTCCCGATATCTATGTCCCCTGTGAGGTCTGCGGCGGCAAACGCTATAACCGCGAGACGCTTGAGGTCACCTACCGTGGTAAGACCATCTCGGACGTGCTCGACATGAGCGTCACCGAGGCACTGGCCTTCTTTGGGAATATCCCGCAGATTAAGCGCAAGCTCCAGACGCTGTACGATGTAGGCTTGGGCTACGTGAGCCTGGGCCAGCCCGCCACGACGCTCTCGGGCGGCGAGGCGCAGCGTGTGAAGCTCGCCAAGGAGCTTCATCGACGCCAGACGGGCAAGACGTTCTATATTTTGGATGAGCCGACGACCGGCCTTCATTTTGAGGACGTCCGCCAGCTGCTCGATGTGCTGCAGCGCTTGGTCGATGCGGGCAACACGGTGCTGGTGATTGAACACAACCTTGATGTCATCAAGGTTGCCGACCGCCTGATCGATATGGGCCCCGAGGGCGGTAACGGCGGCGGAACCGTCGTGGTTTCGGGCACACCGGAGCAGGTTGCGGACTGTCCGCAAAGTTATACGGGCAAGTTTTTGGCGCCGTTGCTCAGGCGTGACCGGGAGCGTCAGGCTCAACTTGATGCTCAATAAATAGGCGATTCAGTTTATGGGCACCATCGACTCCTTGTGATTCGATGGCGCTTGCTGTGTCGAAGTGACGTATGCAGCCGAATTGGACATATACTTAATCCTTGCGTCCGAATGCGAGGGAAAGGATATGCCATGGCAAAGGCTGTAAAGACGCCAAAAACCAATGCGATGCGCGAGCTGGAAAGCGCCGGCATTTCCTATGTTCTACATACGTACGAAGACGATGGTGATGAGTCGGCGGGCCTGGGGGTCGCGATTTCGGAGCAGCTTGGCGAGGAGCCCGGACAAGGATTTAAGACCTTGGTCTGCGTGACGCCGTCCAACGACCATGTCGTGTGCTGCATCCCTGTTGCCGACGAGCTCGATCTAAAGTCCGCCGCGCGTGCCGCGGGGGAGAAGTCCTTGGCCATGATGCATGTGAAGGATTTGCTTGCGGCGACTGGCTACGTTCGCGGCGGCTGCAGTCCGGTCGGTATGAAAAAACGCTACCGGACGCTCATTGATGAGACATGTGTCCTTTGGGATACCATTTTTATTTCGGGAGGCAAGCGTGGTTATCAGCT
>USAX01000104.1 GCA_900552705.1 uncultured Collinsella sp.
TTGTCGCCACGACGGCGGGTATGGGCACGGTAAACGCTGCCGCCGCAACACAGCACCTCATTAGCAAGTATGCTCCACAGGCAGTTGTGTTTTCTGGTATCGCAGGTGGCCTGAATCCCAAGCTCCACATCGACGATGTTGTCATTGGCAAATGCTTGCGCTATCTAGATACCGATACCGAGCTTATCGCCGAGTCTGCACCGGGGCTCGAGGAGTTTGGCTCGACGCCTGCGCTGGTCGATATTGCTGCCGATGTGCTTGCTGAACGTGGCTTTGTCAACGCTTCGACAGATGCAGCCGCCTCGAACGAGGGCGCAAAGCAGTTCCTGGTCGGCACGATTGCCACGGGTAACCGCTTTGTGACGGGCGCCGCCATGCGCAATGATGCCATTGAGGCGACGCATGCCGATTGTGTCGGCATGGAGGGCGCGGCAATTGCCCATGTCGCAACCAAAAATGGTGTCGATTGCCTGGTGCTGCGTGCTATCAGCGATAATTGTGACGAGGCGTATGATGCGATTTGCGACCGCGAGTTCGATTTGTTCGAGTATGCGCGTGCCGCAAGCGATATCACGCTCGATATCGTTCGACGCATTGCCGCTGCGCAATAGCGCGTTTTTTGCAAGATCCTACGACCAAGGAGTGTCCATGGCCGATTCCATTAACTACCAGCTTGCCAAGTTCGTCGCCAGCTATGGCAAGGTTTCGCAGATTCCCGAGTCCACCTGCCCCGAGGTGAGCTTTGTCGGCCGCTCCAACGTGGGCAAGTCGTCGATTATGAACAAGCTATTTGGCCGCAAGAACCTAGTCAAGGTTTCCAGTACGCCGGGCAAGACGAGCAACATCAACTTCTTTGAGGCCGATGACGTGCATTTCGTGGACCTGCCGGGTTACGGTTTCGCCCGTCGCTCCAAGGCCGAGCGCGACCGCTGGGCCGAGCTTATCGGCGACTTTTTCGACTCCGAGCGCAGCTTTAACTTGGTGGTCTCGCTGGTGGACATTCGTCACGACCCCAGCAAGCTCGACCACGACATGATCGACTACCTACAGGGCAACGAGTTCAACTTTATCGTTTGCCTCACCAAAGCCGACAAGCTCAGCCGCACCCAGCAGGCCCGCCAGGCAGCAGCCATCAAAAAGCAGCTCAACGTCCCGGCCGAGAACGTGATCATCACAAGCTCCCAGACCGGCACCGGCATCGACGAACTCAAACGCCGCATCGCCGAGGCTTGCCTTTAATAAGTGCTCCTATCAATAAAATGCAGAACATCAGCCCGGCGACTTTCCAGAGCGTAGGTCCCTGTAGCCGCCGCCAACGAAGTTAACGTAGGGGAGACCAGGGGCTTTGCCCCCAAATCTTTCCGCAGGACGGCAGGACCCCCGCCGCACGAAGTGCGCAGCGGGGGTCCTGTCATGTCCGAGGACGATTTGGGGGCAAAGCCCCTGGCCTCCCCGGCGGGTATACGGGACGGCGACTACAGGTATTCGATCTGGGCGCCCTCCGTGTCGCACGTCAGAATATGCGTATCGCACTTGGGGAACTGCTCACGCAGCTTGACCTGCAGGAACTTTGCTACGATGGTGTCGTCGGTCACAGCCATGAGGGTCGAGCCCGAGCCGCTGATCCAGATGGTCTTGGCGCCGCCGTTAAGGCAGGTGTCGCGCACGGCGTTGTAGTCGGGAATCAGGCGACGGCGATACGGCTCTTGGATGCGGTCGTCATTGGCGGCGGCAATCAGATTCAGGTCGCCGGTTTCCAGGCCGCGCGTCATGCCGGCGATGCGGCCCATTTGCCATACGGCGGTGGAGAGCGGAATCTCCTGCGGCACGACCTTGCGCGCCTCGCTCGTATGTACCTCGTAGGGCGGAATCACGGTAATAAAACGCAAGCGATCGCTTACCTCGTAGCGCAGGCACTGGGGGAGCGAATCGGTCGGCGTAAAGGAGCAGACGGCGCCGCCAAGGATGGCGGGAGCGACGTTATCGGGATGGCCCTCGACCTCGGTGGCGATGCGGACGAGCTCGGCGCGGTCGACGGTGTGGCCCGTCAGCGCAGCAGCAGCCATGATGCCGGCGACAACGCAGGTGGAGCTGGAACCCAGGCCGCGGGCGACGGGCACGTCGGTCTGAATGTCGATAGCGACGGGGAAGGCCGACTCGCCCCAGGCGGCCAGAGCATCGACAAAGCTCACGTAGACCAGGTTGTTCTCGTTTTGGAACTCTTCGGGGCAGCCCGTGATGGTGAGCTTGTCGGCGCGCTCGAAGGTGAAGTGCGAGTAGAGGCTGACGGCCATGCCGAGGGTGTCGTAGCCAATGCCTAGGTTTGCGCTGGTTGCTGGGACGGTGATTTTGATCATGGGAATCTCCTGGGCGGTCTGCCTGTTTAGTTCGCTGCTCGGGCAGTCCTGGCTCGCTCGGAAAGCGCATTAAGTGCTTTCCGGCTCGTGCGGAACTCGCGACGAACTAAACGGCCAGACCCGCTCGCATGCTCGTCATCATCCCGAAAGCTTAATAAAAAGAAGGTGCGCCGGCTTTCGCCGGCGCTTAATAAGGGGTTTAGTTGGTGCTCATTCGTTTTGCTGCAGACTCGACGTAGCTTGCCATCTCATCGACGTCGCAGACGTCTTCAAAGCGGACGGGCTTGGACTCGAGCTCGGCAAGTTGTGCCGGGGCGACCGTATCGGTGGCCTGCTCGAGCACACGCATAGCCTCAAAATCATCCTCGGGAACGTCGAGGCCCAGAGCGTCGCAGCAGGCGCGCGGGAACTTGTAGGGGCTGGCGGTCGAAAGTAGCACGCGGGCCTTGGCGCCCTCGGCGGGGGTGACTTTTTCAAAGACGTGATAGCCGCAGGCGGTGTGCGGGTCAATCACGTAGCCGTTTGCGTCCCAGCAGCTCTTGATGGCAGCGCGGACTTCGTCCTCGCTGGCCCAGCCGCAGCCAAAGACGCTCTGAATCTTTGCGAGCAGATTGGCGGGCACTTCGTAGCGACCGGTCTGTGCCAGCTGCTCCATAAGGCCGGCAACGAGCTCGCAGTCGCCGTCGGACAGGAAGTAGAGCATGCGCTCCAGGTTGGAGCTGATAAGGATGTCCATCGACGGCGAGATGGTCGTGAAGAACGGACGGTTGCGGTCGTAGACGCCGGTGGTCAAAAAGTCGGCCAGCACGTTGTTCTTGTCGCTTGCGACGACGAGCTTGGCGACGGGCAGGCCCATGCGCTTGGCGTAGTAGCCGGCCAGGATATCGCCAAAGTTGCCGGTCGGCACGCAGAACTCAACGGCGTCGCCGGCCTCGATAGCGCCGGCACGCAGCAGCTGCGCATAGGCGGCAAAGTAGTAGACGACCTGCGGCACCAGGCGGCCGACGTTGATGGAGTTGGCGCTCGAAAGCACGGTGCCGGCGGCCTCCAGGCGCTCGGCAAGCTCCTTATCGGCAAAGATGCGCTTGACGGCGCTCTGGGCGTCATCGAAGTTGCCGCGGATGCCGCAGACAGCGACGTTATCGCCCTCCTGCGTGGACATCTGCAGATTCTGCACGCGGCTGACTTTGCCCTCGGGATAAAAGACGGAGATGCCCGTGCCCGGAGCATCGGCAAAGCCGGCGAGTGCAGCCTTGCCGGTGTCGCCCGACGTGGCGGTGACGATCATGATGCGCTCGGCGCCGCCGTCCTTGGCGGAGGTGCGGGCCATGAGGCGGGGGAGCATTTGCAGGGCGACGTCCTTGAAGGCGCTCGTGGGGCCGCCAAAGAGCTCCATTACATAGGTTTGAGGGGCGTCGGCGCCCGGTGCGGCGTCGAGTTTGACGAGCGGCGTGACCTCTTCGCTTGCAAACGTGCCGCGGTATGCCTCATTCACACAGGCCGAAATTTCTTCGGGCGTGTAATCATTCAGTAACATTCCCAACACATCTTGAGCGATTTCAAAGTACGATTTATCGGCAAGTGTGCTGATATCGAGCTGCTGGGTGCCAAGCTCGTCCGAGACGAACAAACCCCCGTCGGGAGCGATGCCGGTGCGGATTGCCACCTTACTTGAGCACGATAAAGTGCGTCCTCGTGTACTATGATAAGTTCCCATATAACACTGCTCCTCGGATGCCTTGGTCCCAATCGGTGAACCCATGGTATCAGAGCGCGCAAAACAGGTTTGCAGAGGCTTTTAGAAAGGTAACCTCCACGCCATGATAAAGATTGCCAAGTTTGGCGGCTCGTCGGTCGCCGACGCCGAACACTTCAAGAAGATCAAGGCCATTGTCGATGCCGACCCGGCCCGCCGTTTTGTGGTGGTTTCCGCCTGCGGTCGCCGCTTTAAGGGTGACACCAAGGTGACCGACCTGCTCTATCTGGTTAACGCACACGTTAAGTATCACGTGTCGTGCGAGGAACTGCTCGAGGACATCGGCCAGCGCTATTTTGATATCGCTGACGAGCTGGAGCTCACCTATCCCATCCGCGAGGAGTTTGCGGCCTTTGCCGAGCGCGCCCGCTCGGGCGGCTACTCCACCGAGGAGCTCGTGAGCCGCGGCGAGTACTTTACCGCCCGCCTGATGGCCGAGTACCTGGGCCTGCCGTTCCTGGACGCCGCGACGGTCGTGGCGTTCCATCACGACGGTACGCTCAGCATGAACCGCACTTCCGAGCTGGTGCAGGAGTATGGCCAGCAGGGCGGCTTTGTCATGCCCGGTTTCTACGGCGCGACGCGCGAGGGGCAGATCAAGCTGCTCGACCGCGGCGGTGGCGATATCTCGGGCTCGATCCTGGCCAAGTGCCTGGGTGCCGACCTGTACGAGAACTGGACTGACGTCTCGGGCTTCTATTCTGCCGATCCGCGTATTGTTCCCGAGGCTCAGCCCATCGCGCGCGTTACCTACGAGGAGCTGCGCGAGCTTTCGTACATGGGCGCGAGCGTTCTGCACGAGGAGGCCGTGTTCCCCGTGCGCGAGGCGGGCATTCCGCTGGTCATCAAGAACACCAACGCCCCGCGGGATCCCGGCACCATCATTAGCGAGACCGCAGACGAGGGCGAGGCGGAGCCCATCATTACCGGCGTGACCGGCAAGCGCGGCTTTGTCGCCATCAACGTGGCCCGCGACCGTACCAAGCCCCGCGTCGGCTTTATGCGCCGCGCGCTTTCGGTTTTCGAGCGCTATGACGTTTCCGTTGAGCATATGCCCACCGGCGTCGATCGCTTTGGCGCCGTGGTGCAGGAGCAGGATGTGCGCGATTCGCTGTACTCGCTCGTGGGCGACATTCAGCAGGAGGTCGAGCCGCTCGAGATCGAGGTTGTTGAGGGCCTGGCGCTCATCGCGACCGTCGGCCGCAACCTGCGCGGCCGCGCCGGTATTTCCGGCCACCTGTTTGGTATGCTCGGCCAGGCCGGCGTGAGCGTGCGCATGATTTCGCAGAGCTGCGACGAGATCAACATCATTATCGGCGTCGAGGAGAAGGACTTCGACCTGGCGATTCGGACCATTTACCGCGCCTTCTCCGACGAGAACGGCATTGTAAAGGTCTCCGACCTGGAGGCTTCCGCGCCGGTCGATCCCGCCCTGGCCGCCTTCCGCAAGTAACGACCATCCCGGTAGATTTTTGGGACATGCCTAAAAATCTACCGTAGGGCGTTTCGTTTCAGTTTCGTTTCGACGGGGCGGGTTTCATGCCCGTCCCGTTTTTGTATAAACTGGGCAAGAAAAACCAGCCTGCTCGGCGTGCGGGCAAAAGCCACAACCTTTAAAGGGGGAAGCATGAAACAGTACACGGTTGCTATTTTGGGCGCGACGGGAGCCGTGGGCACCCAGATGCTCGAGTGCCTTAACGAGCAGGAGTTCCCGGTCGGCAAGCTCAAGCTGCTGGCAAGTGCACGCTCCGCGGGCAAGACCGTCGAGTTCCGCGGCGAGCAGATCGTGATCGAAGAGGCTTGTCCCGAGGCCTTTGAGGGTTGTGACATTGTGCTTGGAGCCGCCGGCGACGACATCGCGAAGGAGCTACTGCCCGAGGCCGTCAAGCGCGGCGCCGTCGTGGTCGACAACAGCCATGCCTTCCGTATGGATCCCGAGGTGCCGCTGGTTGTGCCTGAGATCAATGCCGACGACATCAAGTGGCATCACGGCCTTATCGCCAATCCCAACTGCGCGACCATCATCGGCCTGGTTCCTACGTGGCCGCTGCATCAGCTCGCCGGCGTGAAGCGCATGATCGTCTCGACGTATCAGGCGGCTTCGGGTGCCGGCGCTCCCGGTATGGCCGAGCTCGAGGCTCAGCTGGCCGCCCTGGGTCGCGGCGAGGAGATTCCCGAGCCGCGTGCATTTGCCGCCCAGCTGGCGAGCAACCTGATTCCGCAGATTGGCGGCGTCAAGGAGGAGGGCTTTACCTCCGAGGAGATGAAGCTGCAAAACGAGGGCCGTAAGATCATGCATCTGCCCGAGCTGCGCGTGAACTGCACCTGCGTGCGCGTGCCCGTGCTGCGTTCGCACTCCGAGAGCATTACGCTCGAGTTTGAGCGCGATATTACGGTCGAGGAGGCCCGTGCTGCGCTGGCTGCCGCTCCCGGCGTCAAGCTGGTTGACGATCTGGGTGCCGAGGGTGCACACGACCGCTTCCCCATGCCGATGGATACGTCCGACCAGGACCTGATTTGGGTCGGCCGCGTGCGTCGCGACATCTCGAACCCCGAGGCCGCGCGCGGCATCACCTTCTGGTGCTGCGGCGAC
>USAX01000105.1 GCA_900552705.1 uncultured Collinsella sp.
GCTCCTAGCGCCCGCACGCGGGACAAATTAATCAGGTTTGTTTGTCCCAAATCTTAAGTATTTGTTCGATAAAAAAGCCGAGGCCTCGTGTTGAGACCTCGGCTTTTTGTATGCGGCAACGGAGCTGTCCCTTTGACTCGTCTACGCCACACCGTCGCGGGCAAGCTCCTCGGCCAACGCCTCGGCAGGCATGGCCATAATCGCGTCGAGCTCGGCGTCCACCTCGGGAATACGCTTCACCTTGAGTTTGCGCACCAGATCACCACGGCACATCACGTACGTCGGCTCACGCAGTGCGCACAGATCATCGAGCGGGTTCTTGCGCGTTACCAAGATATCGGCAGCCTTGCCGCACTCGATCGTACCGGTCTCGCCGCCCAGCCCCAGCAGCTCGGCATTGATCTGCGTAGCCGTATGCAGCGCAAAGGCGTTGCTCACGCCCACGTACTTGGCAAAATAGGCAACCTCACGCCACATGTCGTACTGCGTCACAAACGGGCAGCTCGAGTCCGTGCCCAGGCCCACCTTAACGCCAGCTTCCAGTGCGGCACGGGCGCTCTCGATGATGCCCGAACACACAATGTCGCCGTTCTTCTTTTGCGTGTCGGTCGAATGGGTCTTCTCCGGATCGAGCAGCACAAACGGCAGCGCGGGGCTGATAGTGCAGGTAACGCTGGGCGCACGCCCCTCAAGCTGCGTGCCCGCGGCGCCGCGGTACAGTTCCAAGATCTCGGGAGTCATCGGGGCACCGTGCTCGATCGTATCGACGCCGGCCTCAAGCGCGGCCTTCACGCCCTCGGTGCTCTCGACATGAGCCATAACCGGCAGGCCCACCTCGTGCGCAGCCTTGCACGCCGCTGCGGCAACCTCGACCGGCATGCGCAGCACGCCCGGCTCACCTACTTCGGTCGCGTCGAACACGCCGCCCGTCACGAACAGCTTGATGACGTCGGCACCGCGCGCATACAAGTCACGCACTTGTTCGGCCGCCTCATCGGGGGTATCGGCGACCTGCGCGAACAGCCCCGCACCGTGACCGCCCGGCACCGTGACACCCGTTCCCGGCGCCACCAGACGCGGACCCTGATACTTGCCGGCGTCGATAGCGTTGCGCACGGCAATATCGGCAAACAGCGGGTCACCCGCACCGCGCACCGTGGTCACGCCGCTTGCCAACTGCTGCTGGGCGCTGCCTTTGAGGATGTGGCGGACGATGGCGCGGCCCACGGGATTATCGAGCTTCTTCATAAGTGCGCCCGCATCGCCGGCCGAGACAGGCTTGCCCGAGCCGCACAGGTGCACATGCATATTGATGAGGCCGGGCATGAGGTACGCGCCGGCCAGGTCGATGACCTCGGCACCTGCAGGCGCCTGCGCCACAGCACTCGGCCCCACCCACGTGATGACACCGCGCTCAACGGCCACGGCCATATCGGGTTGCGGCTCCATATGCTCCGAGCCATCCAGAATGGTCGCATTGATAAACAACGTAGAACGATCGGCAGACGCCATATCGAGCTCCTCCCCCTCAGAAAACTTGAACATCTGTCCATTGTTATCCAGTGCAGCCCGATTGCCACAGACATATCGGTTAACGGAGGAAAGAGGGGATGTGGGGGACGGAATACGTTGCAGTCCCACCCCAGCGACACCAGGGAAATGTCTCGATCTGTAACAGGTACAGGGTTATTAGGCCCTTGATTTTACAGATCGAGACATTCGGTCGACGTTTCACCGGCTTGTCTCGATCTGTAACAATTACGAGCTCAAACAGCCTCTAAACGTTACAGATCGAGACAAAACCTCTCAGCGCCCATACCACTGGCATCTCCACTCCTCAGCCAATTCAGCCTGCCGAGGAATACCAGCCAGCCTCATTTTCTCGACCAGCTTCCCCGGGTCTTTGAGTTCGTTAAACGTAAACCGAAGCACCTTATGCCCGAGCATTGTCAGATGAGATTCCCGCTGACGCTCTGTCACGAATGGGTCGACCGACTCCCGACCCTCGCCGTTCTGCAAGGTATACTTCCCCTTTCCGTCGAGCTCGCCGATGACACATGTTCCGTCCTCGAGCCGCCAAAAATAGTCGACACGAAACACTTGGCTCGGATCGAGCGGGTCGCGAAACTCCACCTGCAACTCTGGCACCGGAAAACCGTATGCAATAAAGAACGCCCGAAAACGAGACTCGCCGCCGTTTTCGGACAGCCCGTCCGCATACGACGCGATCACCTGCGCTCTGCGATACCCTCGTCTGCCCTCGCAATCGGAGCGGAGGCGCTCGCACAGACCATCGTGCGATACGCCTCTTGCCCTCAATGCAGAATCGGCAATCGCCAACCCGTACGAAAACGGCGCGAGCAGCAGGCAATCCTCCACCGTGCGCCAAAACGACGTCACCTGCACGCCGTCAACTTGTTCAAGTGCGCCCGCCGCTTGCGGACGCAACAGCCGACATCCTGCGCTCAGCGGCACCGAGCAACCTGTCTTAACAAGATATCGTGACCCAAGCAGATCATTCGGCACCTCCAGACCCCACAAAAGCGCCGCGTCATAGCCCCAAAACGCCCAATCGGGATGAAATTCCGCAAGCCCTTTGATGGTCCGCAGTGCTCGCTCCGCCGGTGTCAACGTATCCCAATCATGTTGAAAGCAGAACAAATACGGCTCGGGCTCCGCAATGTCATCGGTCCCCACATGACGCCGCAGCCACATGAGCTCGGCATTGTCGTGCGTCACAAGCAGCACGCCTAGTTCAGCCGCCTCCGTGAGCCTGGCAAGCATCCTATTCCGCGCCAACGTGTTGCGAGCCGTATGCTTGTGTTTGAGAACGGTATTAGACACTTCCATCACCACCACATCGGACAAATGGGCCATCGCCGCCGCTGCTGCCGCCGACAAACGTCTCGATCTGTACCAGGTAGACCGGTTTTTTGTCCCTAAACGTTACAGATCGAGACATAAAGACAGAAGGCAAGGCAGGACAACGCCAGGTCCATCCCCTACTCCCACTCCTGCTCGTAGATGTTGAGTGACTTCACGTACCGCCCCTGGGCGCCCATGATGTCGCGGACCAGACGCAAGAAGAAGCTGATGCACGAGGTGTCAAAGCCATCCTGCAGGTCCTCCGGATGCACCGCACCAGGCCCATCGACCGCCGTGTCACTCAGGCGTGCGATGTCATACAGATAGAGTTGTCCCGCCGTCAGCCAGACATCGTCGACGCAGGCGAGGCGCACCGCAATCGCTCCGTCGCTCCAATGCTCCTTTTGCACGATATGCGGGTCGTAGACATCAAAGCGACGGTCGGTGCGCGTGTCCTTCAGCGCGACCATACCAGTCGCAGGATCCTTGTCCAAAATGCCAAAGCGCGAGAAATACTGCGTGTCGCGTACCTGCTCGAGCCGCTTGAGCGAGGCAGGCGAAAGCGATGCCGGCGGCTCGTCAACATACAGCTCGAGCAGCGTTTTGCCATGGCGATAGGGGCGCTCAAACAGCAGCCAATCGGTAAATGCCATGTTGTAGGCCATGATTTCGTTTTGCGAAGGCTCGGTGCAATAGCTGAGCCACGGGTCGACAATGATCTCGAACTGTTCGCGCGCCGGCTCCAAAAACTGGAACTTCCGCAGCATCCAAAAATGGGCCATGTCGGCAATATCGTTGCCGACGGCTTCAGCCAGCTCTGCTCGGTCAAAAGCGTGGTCAGTCATGGCATCCTCCTCAAACTGATAGACCTCAATTTGAGCTTACGAGGAGGGTGGGCAGCCACGACCAGCGCGGGCAAAATAGGCCTCCGGCTGCAAACCAGATGCTGACCAAACACTTGACGAAAAGCTTGACCGAAAATGCGCACCACAACAAAACAGCAGGTAGACATAGACAGCCAACCCGCCCTTTTGAGCCAGATGCCCGCAGCCACCACAGAAACAACAGGTGGCCACAGCCAAAGAAGTCGACAAATGAACACCCGTACGTCGACAAACAAGCAAATCGCTCGAAGGCGCGCAAAGAGTGTCCCCAACGACTAGACAAAAAAGAACGTCCCCAATGACTAGTCATTGAGGACGTTCTTAAATGACTACTTTACAGCTCCAGCGCCTCGGCGACTTCGGCTGCGCAGGCCAGGGCATCGGCCATGGCGTTCACGACGAGCGAGCTGCCGTTGCGGGCGTCACCGGCCACGTACACCGGTGCGGCATCCGCGGCGACACCCTCTGTGCGAGCCGCGAGGTGCGAGCCCTCGGCAGCCATCACCGGCAGCGGACGACCAGCGGTGGCAACAGGCACGCCCACCGCATCGAACACGCCGTGCTCGGGACCCGTAAAGCCGCAGGCGATGAGCACCAGCTGCGCCGGCACCTCGTGCTCGGAGCCCGCAATGCGCTCGGGCTTTCCCGCCGACCAGTCCAGATCGACCACGCGCAGACCCGCAGCCGCACCCTTCTTGTCCAGCAGCACCTCGAGCGTATCCACGCCCCAGGCACGCATCTCGCCACCCATCGCAGCGATAGCCTCCTGCTGGCCATAGTCGGTCTTCTTAACGTTGGGCCACTGCGGCCAGGGGTTGCTCGCCGCGCGCTTATCGGGCGCAGCCGGCAAGAACTCAAACTGGCGCACGCTGCGCGCGCCCTGACGCACGGCGGTACCCACGCAGTCGTTTCCAGTATCGCCACCGCCAATGACCACAACGTCCAGGCCGCGCGCGTTCACCGCGGGCTCGCCGCCATCGAGCACCGAGACGGTCGAGGCCGTCAGGTAGTCCACCGCGTACACCACGCCCGGAGCATCCACGTTCGCAGCCGAAAGACCGCGGGGTGCACGAGCGCCGGCAGCCACCACGACGGCGTCAAAGTCATCGAGCTCGGCCGCCACCGCAGGGTTCGTAACGTCGACACCCAGCTCAAACACAATGCCCAGCTCGCGCATGAGCGCCACGCGACGCTCGACCACAGACTTCTCGAGCTTCATGTTGGGAATGCCGTACATGAGCAGACCGCCCGGGCGGTCGTCGCGCTCAAACACCGTCACGCGGGCGCCACGACGCGCAAGCTCCCATGCTGCCGCCAGGCCAGCAGGACCGGAGCCCACCACGGCAACCGTGGGCGCGCCCTCCCCCGCCGGCTCAAAGCGACGCGGGCCACCGTTTGCCCATTCGTGGTCGCTAATCGCACGCTCGTTGTCATGGATCGTCGTGGGCCGGCCATCGACCGAACCCAGGTTGCATGCGGCCTCGCACAGCGCCGGGCACACGCGACTCGTGAACTCGGGCATGGGTGAGGTGAGCGACAGACGCTCGGCAGCCTCGTCCCAGCGGCCGCGGTACACCAGCTCATTCCACTCGGGAATCAGGTTGTGCAGCGGGCAGCCGCTCGGGCGCGCCATGCCAAAGCTCGCGCCCATCTGGCAAAACGCCACACCGCACATCATGCAGCGGCTCGCCTGGGCACGACGTGCATCGTCATCGAGCTCCACGTACAGTGGATCGAAATCGCGGCTGCGCCCCTCCACGGGGCGCAGCTCGTGGGTCACGCGATCGATATCAAGAAAAGCACCGGGCTTACCCATGGCACTTACGCCTCCTTCTTGGTCGAAGCAACAGAGCCGGCAGCCACGGACGCAGCGCCCGCAGCACCGACCGCGACATCAAAGAGAGCGACATCCGCGGCACTCGCGCGACCGGTCACGATGTCAAACGCCAACTCCTCGCCCTGCGCATGCGTCTTGCCCACGGCCTCGGCAGCAGCGACAATCGCCAGCACGCGCTCGTACTCGGTCGGAATGACCTTCACAAAGTGCTTGCCCATCGTCTCAAAGCTGTAGAGCAGCTTAATGCCGCGCGGGCTCTGCGTCGCGTCCACGTGCTCCTGGATGAGCGCGCGAATCTGCGCCAGCTCGTCGGCCGTCGGGGCCTTGAGCTCAACGCTCTCGTGGTTCACGCGGGCGTCGAGCGTGCCGTATTGGTCAAAGACATAGGCCACGCCGCCCGTCATACCGGCGGCAAAGTTCTGCCCGACCTCGCCCAGGATGAGCGCCAGACCGCCCGTCATGTACTCGCAGCCATGGTTGCCGCAGCCCTCGACCACCACGGTGGCACCGGAGTTACGCACGGCAAAACGCTGGCCTGCCAGGCCGTTAATAAAGCCGCGGCCGCTCGTGGCGCCAAAGAACGCCACGTTGCCCACGATGATGTTCTCGTCGAACTTGTAGGTCGCATGCGGGTTGGGGCGTACCGACACCTCGCCGCCCGAAAGGCCCTTGCCAAAGTAGTCGTTGGCGTCGCCGCACACGTTAAGCGTAATGCCGCGCGGCAGGAAGGCGCCAAAGCTCTGACCGGCCGAACCATCGCAATCGATGGTGATGGAGCCGGCGGGCAGGCCCTCGGGATGCGCCTTGGTCACCGCGTTGCCCAAAATAGTGCCCACACAGCGGTTGACGTTGGCGATATCGGCGCGGAAGCGAATCGGACGCAGGTGCGCACGGGCATCGGCCGTATAGGGCACAAACAACGTGGAGTCGAGCGTCTTGTCGAGCTCGCTGTCCGCGGCCATCTGCGGCAGGAAGTGGCGACCGTCGGCGCCCGGAATATGGGCACCAAACTCGCAGGTCGCGCTCGCCAGCACGGGCGACAGATCGAGCAGGTTAGCCTTGCGGTTGCCCGGGACCTCGATCTGGCGCAAGC
>USAX01000106.1 GCA_900552705.1 uncultured Collinsella sp.
ACTAGCGCAAGCCCGGCACCTCACTTGCGGTGAAGCACCGGGCAGCGCCAAATCTCATAAGGTCACTACTGGTTGTCAGCGGCCGAGAGATCGATGTCGAGCGAGGAGACGGCCCAACCGATATGGTCGTCGGAGCGCACGAACTTGACGGTGTACTCCTGCTCGCCGCCCTTGGACAGCGACGCCTTGACCTTGGCGGTGGTCTCGGTCATAGACTGATCCATGCCCTCGATGGAGACGGTGGCGCCCTGCGGGATCGAGGAAATGATCATCGACTTGGCGTCCTCGGACAGGCTGGAGGCCAGACAGGACTCGGCCTTGGCGGTATCACCGTCACCTGCGGCCTGGAACAGGTCGGTGACAACAGACTCCTGCGAAGGGAAGCCCAGGCCGCGCGTGTAGGCAAAGCCAAGACCGCTGGCGGCAAGGACAATCAGCAGAAGCAGCACCAAGAAGACCTTGAGCCCCGTGTGGCGATGGCGACGACGGACCTTGGCCTGCTTACGATCCTGACGGTCCTGCTGGACCATCTCGGACTCGGACAGCGTAAAGAAGCCGGTGTCCGAGGGATCGGGCATAAACTGACCGGTCGCACCCGTAGGATCGAGCGGATCGACGGCAGGAGCGTCCATCGCGGGCGCCGGAGCCGTGGCCATAGCCGTCTGGGCAGACAGCGCGGCAAGCGAATCCTGCACGCGGGCAAGCTCATCGGCCTGCTCGGAGGTGAGCTGGTAGATGCCATCGGCAGTAGCGGCATTAAAGGCGTCGAGTGCGTCGGAGGGACGGCCGGCGGCAGAAAGCGCCTGACCCATGCCGGCGTTGAGCGCACGCGTGTCGTCGCGGGGGCCGGCAAAGTCGATAGCCGTGCGGTAAGTCTCCACGGCATCCGCCGGACGGCCGAGCTTAATGAAGCAACGACCGAGCTCGCCGAGTGCGGCGGCAGGAGCCGGATTGGCGCCGTCGATGGCAGCCTGACGGAAGGCGGTTCCCGCGTTGGCATAGTCGCCCGACTGGAACAGCGCATTGCCCAGGCCCAGATAGGCCTTGAACGGCGTGGCATAGGAAGCATCCTGCGTAGCGGCAGAGAACGCCTGGGCGGCCGTCGTGTAGTCGCCCACGGCGGCGAGCGCCTTGCCGCGGTTGGTGAGCAGCGCGCCGCGCTTGCCGTAGGTACCGTCGTTGAGGGCGGCGGCATAGGCCTCGGCGGCCTCGGCATACATGCCCAGGTGCATCAAGGCGTTGCCACGAAGGTGATCGGCCTCGCCCATAATCTCATCGGGAGTCTTTGCCGCCCCAAGCATCTGGGCTGCAGCAGAAAAATCACCCGCGCGGTAAGCGGCGCGGCCCTGTTGGATCAGCTGGCTATTCAAGGAAGTCCCCTTTACTCGTGAACGATCTCGACATGGACGATCTCGTCGCCGGCACGCAGCTGCGAAATCACATCGAGACCCTCGACCGTGGTACCAAAGACGGTGTAACCAGAATCGAGGTTATGCTGGGCACCCAGGCAGAAGTAGAACTGCGAACCCGCGGAATCGGGATCCATGGAGCGTGCCATGGCAAAGGCGCCATCGACATGGCTGTTGCGCGGATTGGTGGCAAACTCGCCCTTGATGCAGTAGCCGGGACCACCGGTGCCGGGCATGCCGTCGGGGCCCTCAAGACCGGCAGCGACGTCGGCGCCGGACATGTCGCGGGTATTGGGGTCGCCGCCCTGGATAACAAAACCGGGCACATAGCGATGGAACTTAAGGCCATCATAGAAGCCCATCGTGGAAAGCTCGCAGAAGTTAGCGACATGAATGGGAGCGCCCTCGCCGTCAAACTTGACCTTGATGGTACCCTTCGACGTCTCGATTACGGCGCACTCGTCGCCGATAAGCTGATACTCGGGCGTGTAGAGCTCTTTCTTAAAACCAAACATGTGGTTCCCTCCTCGTGCGTTTAAAGCATATTTGTACGAATTGTAGCAATAAGCACGGGCTTACATCAATTGCGCACGTAGGTTATGCCGACTATGGCGAACTAATTTTAGGAACGCTGCTGCGGCTTCCAGGAACCCACATTGGCGTCGTACTGGTTCAGCGCGCTGTTGCCACCCTGCGCGATGGGCGCCAGGATCTCGCTTTGGTGGGAACTCATCGACTCGCCATCGGGAATGGCCAGCGAGATATCCCAGCTCTGGCAGATCACGTCAACGCGCTCATACATCCACTCGGCAAGCTGCTTTAAGTGGGCGATGTCGTCCGCATAGACCGTATCGTCCTGATACTTAAGATTGTTGAGCTCATCTTGCGTCTTTTTGATCTGGTCGCGCAGGGCGTAGGCACTCTGCGACAGCTCCTGACGGGTGGACAGCGGCGTTCGGAGATAACCATTGTTAAAGGAATCGATGACCTCGCCAATCTGGTCCTCGTCAGCGTAGGACACGATGGTCTGATACAGACCGTCGAGCCTGGTATAGAGCTGATCATCGGTGAGCACGGTTTCTTCCTGGACCACCTCGGCAGAATCGTCCTGCTTGGTATCGTCCTCAGTGGCCTCGCCCTTTTGGCGCGTGGGGAAGGTGGTCTGTGCAGCTTGGCCAAACTGGTCGTAAAAGCCGGGCATGACACCCATGGGATCGGTCGTCACGAACCAATAGGCACCGCCGCAAACGACGGCAAGGACCGCGATGACGACGAGCGGCTTGGGGATATGACGCTTATGCTTGTGATAGGCGTCCTCGTCGGGGTGCACCTTGCGCTTGGGTTTTTGAGCATCGTCATGCAGGGAAACGGGCGTGGGAATATCGACCTTGGGGATACCGAAATCCTTATCGAAAGCTGGCAGCACGCAGGTCTCATTGGGGTCGGCGGCGTCCGAAAGCACCGCAGCGGCAGAGGCCGGCGCATGCGGCACCTCGGTATCGATCTGCTCTTGCGTTAGGCGCGGAAAGCCCGCCGTGCGGCCCGCTGCCAGGTCGGATGCTGCCGCGTCCTCGGAGAGGATACCCGGAGCGGGGCGTCCGCATTTGGGGCACGTACGATCATGCGGAGAAAGACGGGCACCGCAGCCCTCACAGAACACGAACTCAGTGTGCTCGGGACCATCGCCCGGACCCACATAGGCGTTGCAGTAGGGGCAGAACGAGGCGCCGTCCTCGATAGTCTTAAGGCAATGCGGGCAGATCACGGCATCCTCTTTTCGAAGCAATTCAAACAATCGAGGTTAGAGCATAACATCGCCACGGCCCCACAGGAGCAAGGCACCAATTCAACATCGCCAGGGCGCGTAGTTACTTCTTCTTTTTGCTCGGCATCGAGACTTTGATGCCTTGGGCGGACTTGGTTACGCGAGAGCGCTTGGCTCCGCTACCCTTCTTTTTCTTGGGCTGGGCCTGGGCCACGCCCTCGAGTGCGCGGGCCTCGGCCTCACGAACGGTGCGAGATTCGCGGCGCTGCGCCATGTCGGCGGCGACGCGCTTGGCAAAACGCTCCGCCGTCGAACCCGTCGAGCTCACCTTGCCGCCACCGCGACCCAAGCGGACGCGCACACCGCGGCCAAAACCAGTTGCGGCATGACGACGACGCGGCTTGAGCGAATCCATCATCGTGGCGAGCTTAAAGAACACCGAGCAGGTAATGACCACGATGACAGCCAAGATAACCATCTGGCCCATCGACAGGTTGGCAATAGACAGCAGCTTCGGGAATCCGATAACGCCCACCAGGATGCCGGCAACTACAAACACAAAGAGCGCCACACGTAAGGGCGTGAGGGGCTGCGAGATACGCCAGATCAGGCTGACGCTCGCCGCGCACGACGTAAGTAGGCACATCGTAGACAGCGTGAGCTGGTTAAAGCCGAACACGCGCGCCACAAAGATATCGAGCGCCGCGGCCAAAATGACCGCAATCGACGCCGGCAGTGCCCGCTTGAGCACGTTCGTCAGGAACGACCCCTTCACGCGAGCATTGTTGGGCTCCAGGCCCAACACAAAGCCCGGCGCGCCGATGCAGAAGAAGTTGATGAGCGTCATCTGAATCGGCTCGAAAGGGTACGGCGGCAGCGCGATGCACAGCGCCGCCAGGCCCATCGAGAACAGCGTCTTGGTCAAGAACAGCGAAGCCGAACGCTGCAGGTTGTTGATGGAGCGACGGCCCTCGGCCACCACAGCAGGCATCGAGGCAAAGTCGTTGTCGACGAGTACGATCTCGGCCACGTTGCGCGCGGCATCGGAGCCGGCCGCCATGGCGACGGAGCAGTCGGCCTCCTTGAGCGCCAACACGTCGTTGACGCCGTCGCCCGTCATGGCCACGGTGTGCTCGCGGCGCTTGAGTGCCTGCACGAGCTCGCGCTTCTGCTGCGGGGTCACACGACCAAAAACATGGTAGCGGTCCACTGCGGCATCGAGCTTGGCCGGCGTATCGAGCGTCGTGGCGTCCACATAAGCGTCCGCCCCCGGCACGCCCACCACGCGCGCGATCGACGACACCGTACGCGGGTCGTCGCCACTGATCACGTTAAGGGTCACGCCCTGCTCGTTAAAGTAGCCGATGGTCTCGGCCGCCGAGGTGCGAATCTCGTCGCGGATGGTCACAAAGCCCACGGGCTCGGCCTCGCCCACCATATCGCCATCGGGCGTAAAGCCGTCCACGCGCGCCACCACGAGCACGCGGCAGGTATCGGCAAGCTCGGCGACACGGTTCTCGACCTGGGCAAACGCACGATCAGAGAGCACAAACTGCGCCGCACCCATCACATATGAGCCCTGTGCAAACGACGCGCCGCTCCACTTTTTGGAAGACGAGAACGGAATGACCGACAGTGGCTCGGACACCTCGACCGGACGGTCGGCGTAATAGTTGAGCAGCGCCTGACAGGTCTCGTTGGCATCGGCCGAGGTCGCACGTGCGACGTTAGCCAGCGCAAAATCGAGCACCGTGGTATCGACGGGAACGGCGGCGTCGCCCTCCCCCGCACCCATACCCTCGACCGGCAGCGGATAGGTACCCTCGACCTCCATGCGGCCCGACGTGATGGTGCCCGTCTTGTCCAGGCACAGCACGTCGACGCGCGCGAGCGTCTCAATGCAGTAGAGCTGCTGCGCGAGTACCTTGCGGCGGGCCAGGCGCACCGTGGCGATGGCGAGCACCGACGAGGTCAGCAGCACCAGGCCTTGCGGGATCATGCCCAGCAGGGCGCCCACCGTGGACAGCAGCGCCGACGAAGGCACATGACCAGCCAACAGCTCGGAGAAGCACCACGAAAGCGCGCTATCGCCTGGGGTTCCCGCGGCATCCCACAGCTCGCTCACGCTCGAGGCAAACAACGCCAAACCGAGCGGGATCATGATGATGCTCGCAAAGCGCACGATGGCGTTCAGCGCGTTCATGATCTCGGAATTGACCTTTTTGACGTACTTGGCCTCATTATTAATTTTGGCCACGTAGTTGTCGGCGCCGACATGGATCACGCGGGCGCGCAGCAGACCTGAGTCGATAAAGCTACCGCTCATGAGCTCGGAGCCGGGCTGCTTCTTAATAAGGTCGCTCTCGCCCGTCAGCAGGCTCTCGTTCACGAGCGCCTCGCCCGAAACCACCACGGCGTCGGCGGGAATCTGGTCACCGCGCCCCAAGCGGATAATGTCGTCGAGCACGATCTGGTCCAGGTCGAGCTCCACCTCAGCGCCGTCGCGCACCGCGATGGCCTTCTTGGAGGTTAGCAGCGTAAGCTTATCGACCATCTTCTTGGAACGCATGGACTGGATGACACCGATGGCGGTATTGAGAAACACCACGAACAAAAACGTCAGGTTCTTAAACGACCCGGTCACAATGACCAGGAGCGCCAAGATCACGTTGATCAAATTGAACAACGTGCAGAGGTTCTCGATGATGAGCTCTTTGACCGACTTGGTCTTGAGCTCCATGTTGCGGTTGATCTTACCGGCGGCGATGCGCTCCTCGACCTCGGCGGTCGAGAGTCCGCGCTCGATATCCGTTGCTGCCATACCACGTCCCATCACGTCGCGTCGGTATAAGAAAAACCGCCCGGACCATGCGAGGTTCGGACGGTCTCACGTTCGATGGTGCCCCATGTTGGATTCGAACCAACGGCCTTCTGCTCCGGAGGCAGACGCTCTAATCCCCTGAGCTAATAGGGCCAACGTTTGGCATTATACCCAAGTGCACCACGGGCTATCAAAATAAAAGAAAAAGCTTTGCAATTCCGGGGAAGACGCGGCGCAACGGCTCACTTTAGAAGGCAAAAGCGAATCAGATAGTATAAACTCTCATGCACCATATATACACGGCTCGCGATGCGGGCCGTTTTTGCAAGGGTTATCCATCGAGGTGAGAGGCACACCATGATTGCAATTTTAAAGCAGAGCGCCAGCGACGAGGCCGTCAGCCATATCGTCAGCTGGATTGAGAAAAAGGGCCTGAAGACCGATGTCTCGCGCGGCGAGAACGAGACGATCATCGGCCTGGTGGGCGATACGACCAAGATCGACCCGTTCCTGCTCGAGTCCATGGACGTCGTCGAGCGCGTGCAGCGCGTCTCCGAGCCGTTCAAGCGCGCCAACCGCAAGTTCCACCCCGAGGACTCCGTCATCGACTGCGGCCACGGCGTCAAGATCGGCGGCGACC
>USAX01000107.1 GCA_900552705.1 uncultured Collinsella sp.
AACGATTTGGGCAGTATGGACGACCTCGAGCTGATGCCGCTGGGCGGTGGCTATATGGTGCGACGCGAACGCTTGATGAATGAGCTTCTCGCCAAGGGCCGAAAGGCCGGCATCGTGGTTCTTTATGCGCCCGACGGGTTTGGGAAGACCTCGGTGCTGCTGCAGTACACCCATGAGGTTAAATGCGACCCGACGCGAGGCCCCGTGCGGATTATCGAGGCCGATCGCGCCACTGGGCGCGAGGTGTTTATGCAGCTCGAGGTGGTTACCGAAGAACTCAAAGACAAACCGCACTCCCTTATCGCGATTGATAATGTGCCAAACCTCGATCAGCACGATACCGAAGACCTCATCGACAGGATTCGCGGCCTGCGCGCTATGGGGGTAGGGGTCTTTATCTCCTGCCGTCCTTCAAATCGTCAACTGATTCATGGGCTGGGCGATTCGGTTAAGATCAATGCGCAGATGCTCAAGGTGCATGCCTATGAGTATTCGGCGTGGGCATCGGCGTTTTCGATCAGCACATCGCTCGACTTTTATCAGCTCACGCAGGGCGTGCCCGAGCTCGTTTCGGCATTGCAGACGGGTCTGTATGGCCAAGGCGACGTAGCCGGTCTGCTCGAAAACGAGATTGTCAACGTATATGGCGCGGCACTTGTCGATCTGGCTTCGCTCGACAATAATGCGCTGTTTTGCGTGGCATGTCTCATGATTTTGATGGGCGAGGGCAATATCGCAGAACTCGAGGCTTGCGGGGTGAGGCTATCGATGGTCGACCAGTCCTACTTTGTACGCGACTACCCGATCTTTGGCTTGGACCCCGCCGAGCGGAGTTTTACGTGTCTGGGCACGGAGGATAACGGACGCTTGCGTTTGCGTAAGTTGGTGGCCGAGGTTCGCCCCGAACTTGTTCCGAGGGCGGCCCGGATTTTGCTTAAGGCGGGCCGATGCGATGCGGCGATGGGCCTGGCGGACGCCTTTTTGGACCGTGATGCGGTCCTTGAACTTGCTGGGCAGTATGGGGTCGATCTGGCTCTGACGGGGCACGGGGCCGATATCTGCCGAGCAGCGCTGGGCACGATCGATGCCGAGGATCCGGCTCCAGAGCCAACGCCTGCCGAGGCGCTTGGCGTATATCTGGCAGCGGTCAGCGTGTCCAATACAAAGCTCGCTCGCTATATGGCATCGGTCATCGAGCGCGGGGGCGAACGGGCGGCCTGCGAATTAGACCCTGTTTCATGGAGGGTGGCCCAGACACTGACGGCTGTTTGCTATGGGGACAACGGGCTTGGGCTTCCTACGAACCTGACCGTGCCAGAAATCGAGACATCCCATACCGCACTCGATATGTTGTCCGCGCATATCGAGGTCAAGCGCTGCCTGACCGAGCGGGGAGATGACGGCGGCGTTCTACAGCAGCTCAAAACGAGCAAGGCCTACGACTGTGAGCTCGACATCGCAGGGATTGTTATACGGGCCGACAGCATGCTGGTGGAGCTTTTTGACGGGTCGTTTGCGGGAACCGACGAGCGCGACGACGAGATGACGGTGGTGCGGGAGGCGCTCGACGTACGTGGGCTTAAGGCGATGGCTATCTGGGTGCGCATGGTGTTGGCGGCACGGCGGCTCCTTTCCGGCTTGCCGGTAACCGACGACGCGGCATTCAACGAGCTCGATCGTTTTGCCGTGCGCATGCGCGACAACCAGATTCAGCTGTTTGGCCTGTTGCTAGAAGGCTGGCAGTCGCTGGCAGAGGGACGGCCGGTTAATGCAAAGTTCCGTGCGGTCCAAGTGCTCAAACTTGCCGAGGAGTCGATTGCGTACATGCGCGATAACGCATTGCTGTTGGAGCGCGCGGCGTATCTGCGTAACACCTCGATGGTTTCGGTGCGCGAGGAAGCGGAGCTACTCGATATAAGCCAGACGCAGGTTGGTGGAGCGGAGGCCTGGATGGTGGCGCTGCATTTGGCCTGTGCGGGCCGAGACAGCGATCTTGCGGCCTGGATGTCCATGAATCGTGCGGGGATTCTGGAGCCATCGTATCGGCTCTTTGCGCGCCTTGCCATGCATTGTCTGGGCGAGCCGGCGACCAGGATTCGCAAGAAGCTTCCCGTGCGCGAGCTGTCGCGGTACTCGCTGCGCGACGATTTGGAAGGGGAGGGCGAGCGCCTGTTCCAGGCCGGCGAGGTTGAAGCCGTCGACGCCATTGACCATATCGAGATTCGCATGTTTGGGGCGTTTCGCGCCGAGCGCGACGGGTTTCCCATTACGGACAAAATGTGGCGCCGCAAGAAGGCGGCGACACTTGCCGAGCGGCTTGCGCTGGGCATGGATGCGCTCGTCGATCGCGAGACGCTGGCCATGGAGCTGTGGCCCCATGCCGAGTTCAATAGCGCCCGCAACAACCTGTACTCGACGATATCGCGCTTGCGGTCGGCTTTGGGACCGACGCCGGATGGCAAGTCGTGTGTGCTCATCCAAAATGAATGCATCGGACTTAACGGCGACTACGTCAAGACCGATGCACGGCTGTTTGACCAGATAAGCCGCGAGGTTTTGGGAAATCGCACGGGCGCGCGCGGGCCCCATTTAGTTGAGCTGTGCCTTAAGATTGAGCAGCTTTATGCCGGACCGCTGTATGTTCCCAATGGCTGTAACCCCACCTACTTTTTGCGTATGCGACGCATTATGCAGTCAAAGTACATCGATTGCATGATTAAGGGAGCAAATGCCGCTCTAGAAGAAAACGATCTGCAGTCGGCGATTTGGCTGGCGGAGTCGGGGCTTCGACAGGAAACGGCGCGTGAGGATATGGTGCGCTGCGCCATGCGCGTCTACAGTGCGGCGGGGCGGCGGCGCGATATCGTCGAGCTGTACAGCGGGCATATGCACCATCTGAGGGAGCAGGTCAATGGCGTGCCCGAGCCCGAGACGCGGCGTCTATACGAGCGCTTGGTGGAGGGGCGGCTCAATCGCGTGCTGGTCGAGCGATAAAAAATGAGCGTCCGAATTGCTCGGACGCTCGCAAGCTTGATGTATGCTGGCTCGCCGGATCATTGGCTCTTAGACGAGCTTGATCTTCTCGATGTCCTTGCGCGAGGACTCGCGATACAGCGAGAACTTGCGGCCGATGACCTGGACGACCTCGGCGTGGCAACGCTCGGAGAGCTCTTCGGCGGCCTCGCGGGCGGAAAGACTGGAGCCATCGAGCACGGAGCACTTAACGAGCTCATGCTTCTCCAGGTAGGCGACCGTCTGCTCGACGGTGCCCTCGTTGACATCGGACTTACCGATGATGATGGCGGGGTTGAGGTGATGGGCCATGCTGCGAAGCTGCTTGACCTGGGCTCCTGTCAGTGCCATGGGTTCTCGCTTTCTATGTATGGGGCGCCCCGCGACGGGGCCTTAATCTACGTGAGCTGTCCCACGATAGCGCAGGAATGGCGCGGTGTGGAGCGCGTTTGCCCAGTTCAAAAAGAATGCGGATGCCGAGTGAGTGGGCGGTGCGGGCTGCGAACAGGCTATGAGCTGGGCGCAGAGACCGGCTCCCATGCAATAAACGCCCAACGAACCTTGCGGACATGATCGAGCATATAGCGCCCCTGCGGCACGCCCTTGGAGCCCGGCTCACCGGCATGGGGGTTCTCAATCATGTGTTGAGCGATGTAGCCGCGCAGGCAGTCGATCTTATCCTCGTTGCCATGCTCGAGCATACGGGAAAAATCCGCCACACCTGCCTCAAGGCTATCGAAGGTATCGCGACGAGGCGATTCAAAGTATGTAACCTGCGGCAACGCACCCATCTGAATGAGGATGTTGAAGGCGTACACAAAGCCATTGCTGCAGGTAACCGAGGCGCCGATAGCGTTCATCAAGTGCAGATCATAGCGCGGGCTGGAGTTGGCGACCATCGTGACAGCACAACGCCGACGAGCCGTACGGTCGAGCTTGGCAAGCGCGCCTTTTAGGTTGGTCGTGGTGACAGAGCGACTGGCAAAGGCAACATCAACAGCCTTGGCAACCGGCCCAACCAGATCCCAATCATCGTCCCAGGCAAGCTCAAGCGGCGTAATGCGATCCTCGAGCCCATAGTACTCAATGCCAGCATCAAGCGTGCCCAACATGGCAGGGGAAAAGTCAGCAGCAATCACAGGATGCCCAGCCTGAGCAAGCGGAATAGCAATCGACCCAGCCCCGCACCCCATATCGAGTACCGACTCGCCGGGCTCAAGCGCCAGCAGCTTTATAAAATCCCGAGCATAAGGGGCAGTCTCCAACGGCCGAAAATGCCGAGCCCTTTTATCCCACTCAAAAGAATCGTCAGCCCGCCGCCGATCAGCTTGAAGACGCATCCACTCCAGATTCCAATCTGTGGAAAGCAGCTCAGAACGATTCTCCCCATCAGCCACGGGCCAACCTCCTAGCAACAAAAAAGCGACTCCACCCAAAAGAAGAGCCGCAACCAGCAAATATCAGAAAAAGAACCGCTCCAACGCCAAACCGCCACACCAACCAAGGCGGGCAGAAGCGAAGCGACTGCCACTGAGCCAGAACCCAGCCAAGGTTGAGATGTGCGGGAGCCCCGCCGCCGGGCGGCAGACATATAAGGTCGATCGCGAGTTCCGCACGAGCCGGAGAGCACTTAATGTGCTCTCCGTGCGAGTCAGGACTGTCCGAGCAGGCGACCTTATATGTCTGCCGCCCGGCGGCGGGGCTCCTCGCCTCGTATCCCTAGGCTAGTTCTTCAGCGAGTTCAGCGGCGCCGGGAAGCGTCCACCGCGATGGGCAAGCACGGTGCCGGCGTTGGGGTTCACCGGCATGATGGGCGCACGGCCAAATAGGCCGCCGTACTCGACGCAGTCGCCCACGCCCTTGCCAATGGCGGGAATCACGCGGACGGCCGTGGTCTTGTTGTTGATGACGCCGATGGCCATCTCGTCGGCGATGATGCCGGCGATGGTCTCGACCGGGGTGTCGCCGGGGATGGCGATCATGTCCAGGCCAACGGAGCACACGCAGGTCATGGCCTCGAGCTTCTCGAGCGAGAGCGCGCCGGCCTCGACGGCGGCAATCATGCCGGCGTCCTCGGACACGGGGATAAAGGCGCCCGAGAGACCGCCCACGCTGGAGCTGGCCATGACGCCGCCCTTCTTGACGGCATCGTTGAGCATAGCGAGCGCGCAGGTCGTGCCCGGGCCGCCGCAGGTGCCCACGCCGATGATCTCGAGGATGCGAGCGACGGAGTCGCCGATGGCGGGCGTGGGAGCCAGCGACAGGTCGACAATGCCCTTCTCGACACCCAGGCGATGGGCGGCCTCGCGGCTCATGAGCTCGCCGGCACGGGTGATCTTAAAGGCGGTCTGCTTAATCTTCTCGGCGACTTCCATCATCGATGCAGAGTCGGGCAGCGTCTCCAGGGCTGCGGCCATAACGCCGGGGCCCGAGACGCCCACGTTGATGACGGCGTCGGCCTCGCCACCGCCGTGGACGGCGCCCGCCATAAACGGGGAATCCTCGACCATGTTGGCAAAGCAGACAAACTTGGAAGCGCCGACGGAATCCTGGTCGGCCGTGAGTTTAGCGGCATCGATGATGGTCTGGGCGGCCATGAGCACGGCATCCATGTTGATGCCGGCGCGCAGGCTGGCGACGTTGACGCTGGAGCAGACGCGGCTGGTGGTAGCGAGCGCCTGGGGGATGGACTGGATGACGCGGCGGTCGGCGTCGCCGATACCCTTCTGGACGAGCGCGGAGAAGCCGCCCAGGTAGTCGATGCCGAGGGCCTCGGCCGCGCGGTCGAGGGCGTGCGCGATGGGGGTGAGGTCCTCATCCTTGCAGCATGCGGCGATCTGCGCCACCGGGGTGACGGAAACGCGCTTGTTGACAATGGGGATACCGTACTCACGCTCGAGGTTCTCGGCGGTCTCGACCAAGTGCTCAGCCGTGTGCGTCACGTGGTCGTAGATCTTCGTGCACATGCGGTCGAGGTTCTCGTCACCGCAACCCATGAGCGAAACACCCATGGTGATGGTCCTGATGTCGAGGTTCTGCTCCTCAACCATGCCGCGGGTTTCCGCGATTTCTGCAGGCGTGATCGCCATCCTTGCGCTCCTATCTGCCAAAACGAGCATAGTCCCCTCTATTTTAACGTGCCGCACGCGTCTCGTGGCGCGTGCGGCACGTTTTGGTGCTCGGTTGTTTCCGTTGTGTTACTGCCCAAAGACCTCTTCGGCGATGCGCGCGCTCTCGGCGGCGTCCTTGGCGTAGTAGTCTGCGCCAATCTGTTTGGCGTATTCGGGGGTGAGCACGGCGCCGCCCACGATGATCTTGACGCCCGGGACCTCGGCATGGAGCAGCTTGATGGTCTCCTCCATGGCGACGACCGTGGTGGTCATAAGCGCCGAGAGGCCGACAAGTTTGATATCGCGCTCCTTGACGGTCTTGAGTACCTCCCGCGGATCGACGTCGCGGCCTAGGTCAAAGACGGTGTAGCCGTAGTTGTCGAGCAGCATTTTGACGATGTTCTTGCCAATATCGTGGATGTCGCCCTTGACGGTGGCCACGCAGATCTTGCCCTTGTCGGCAATCTCGCCGGCGGGCATCAGGCGCTTGATGGTGTC
>USAX01000108.1 GCA_900552705.1 uncultured Collinsella sp.
GGTCGCTTACGTGGATCCCTTTGACCGCGTCTGTCTTGGACTAGGACGGGCATTTCGTCCGTCCGCAACCACAGCCTGGTAGGAACGTAGCGCATTATAGCTAAGTTCAAGCTAAAGTTTAAGGTTAAGGGCGTCATTCGCACCGCGAGTACAGATTTCGCAGGTCGGAGTGGGCTATTCGTGCCCCTATGAAGCCCGAAGCTCCCCTGTGGGGAGCTCCGGGGCACCCTTCTTAGGGTGCCCCGGTCAAAATATGGCAAATATGAGTACTGCCACCAATTTAGTAACAGGCAATTTTGGCCTCTCGGACAGATTTTGCGCTCAGTGTCGCCAACCTGATGCTTAGTTATTCTACATTTGTTTATTATCTTCTTACTTTACGCCGCCTCCGAGTCCTAAATTCCTTGATTTTGCTGTTACTGATTTAGTGACAGTACTCATATTTGCCATATTATGGCCAGGGCATATGATTAACCCTCTATTTTCGACGCGTATTAGACCGGCTTAAGCCCAAAACACGCCCGCAGCGTGTTAAGCAACGCCTCTTGCTTCTTCCTGCGGGCATCGACACGATTCCGGTACCGCTTTCGCATACGCTGGTGCATGCGCCATGCGAGCGCTTCCATCGCTTCCATGTCACAGAGCATTTCGTTGTTGACCGTCGCGACCTCGATTCCCATAGTAATCAAGCCCGTGTTGCGTTTTTCATCATGGATACGTCCCCTCCGGGAGGAATGGCCCAGCTCACCGTTGTATTCCAGGTCAAACCGGGCTGCCTCCTGATATGCATCGCAAACTGCATGGGGCATCCCCGAGATTGCCTGCGCGCGGTCATCGAACTCGATCTTGTAGTCGGTCTTAAAGGGACCGCAGGCAAATCCGCCATAGGGAAACGGAAGCGAAAACAGGGCGAGCATGATGCACTCCATGGGCGAGCGCAGGTTTTCTGACAAGTAGGGACACAGACGCTGCAATTGTTTGGCCGCGTTCCCCTTGCATGCCGCGAGGTAATCTGCCAAGCGATCGGGCGTCAGCGCTGGCTCGACTTCAAAGTAGCCCACGTCTGTCGGTTGGTCCTTATCCTTTGCAAGTCTATTCACAACAGGCGAGGTATAGGGAGGCAGATACTTCCCGCGGTCGCTCAGTGAAATCTTAGAGCACAGTTCCTGGGCCAGGGCAAACGCCTGGATGCAGCCGATCTCGCGCGCGATGGCAACACAAAGGGCCTCGGGAGATAGACTGTACACCCCCGGTTCCACCTCTAGAATCGAGCCGGCGGGCAACCCGGAGCATACGGACCAGCCCACGCCAGGCATGCGGCGGCGCTGCGCCGCTGATCCCACCAGCAAGCAAAGATCTTCTTGCACCTCGCCGCTTGCGGCCCCAATCCGCACCAAGTCGGGAAGATAGATGTCCTCGGTCGAGGGCGACGACGTGCGCAGCACACGGCGCTCTTCATCGGGATTAAGGTCCTTCCAGCTGATATAGCCCATCTGCCGGCGCTCGGCGCGCATCATGCGCAGCGCTGAAGCGCCTGTTAGGATTACGGAAGCCGCTAGCTGTTCGCCTGTCGGCTCGTTGCGCCGCTCAATCTTCACTGCCACAAAACCACCCCTACCAAACACGTGCGATAGCAAGGCCATCGACTGCCGCAGCGCCGGCGCGCTTGAGCTCCGCCGAGGCTGCTGCCATGGTCGCGCCCGTGGTGATAACGTCATCGATAAGCAGTAGGCGGCGGCCGTGCACGTCCTCAACCGTCTCGTACATGCCTTGGGCACGCTCGCGACGCTCCTCACGACCGAGTTCGCGCTGGTCGCCATGCCCGTACTTGACGAGAGCATCGAGCAGGGGAACACCCGACAGCTCGCAAAATGGGCGCGCAATAGCCTCCATATGATCAAAACCACGCCGCCGAAACGCCGCCGCCGTCGCAGGCACAAACACCACCGCATCCGCACCGGACAGCACACCTCCCAAGCGTTCGGGCGCTACGACCTGGGCATGCAGGGCGGTGTCGTAGAGCAGCTCCGCCAGATACGGAGCCAGACGTCGCTCGCCCGCGTCCTTGTACGCTTTAATGATGCGCGGCAGCGGATGCGCATAGACGGCGCACGCCAGGCAGCGGTCGAGCGCCTCCGCCATTGCCGAGGACGTGCCTTCGACCGAACACTCAGTGCACAGCAAATCCCCAAACGGGGCGCCGCATCGGGTACAGCTATGACGTGGGTCGATGAGCGTGAGCGCGGCCAGGCAGTCTTGGCAAATAAGCGCACCGGCGCGCTCGCAGCCGGCACATCGTGTTGGCGACAATGCCTCGAGTGCCTCGCGTGCCGCCCGCTCGGCAAACGGCAGCAATTCGTCCGCAAACGGTAGGGCGCCGGCACCCTGCAGACGGCTCAATTTGTTCAGATGGCTCTTCAAGACACAACCCTCCCTACGTTCGGTCGCAGGGAGGGTTGTTGATTCAGCGCTATGGTACCCCGACGCGATTGGGGTAAGGCGGGTTAAATCCGCTCGCGGGCGTTATTCGCCGGCGGGCGGTTGTGGTGCGGACGAAGACGGGGTCGAGCCCTCGCCACCATCCTGGCGCGGCTTGCGGGAACGGCGACGGCGACGGCGCTTTTGACCCTGGTCGGCCGAGCCCTCGCCACCGCGATCCTCGCGCGGCTCGCGCTCGTCGCGAGCCGCGCCACGCGAAGCCTTGGCAGCCGCTCCCCCGCCATCTCCGGGACGGCGGCGCGTGACCTTGACCTCGCCATCCGAGACCTGATCGGCAACGGAGGGCACTGAGGGCTTCTGTTGCGTGCCCGAGGAATGGCGACGGCGCGGACGCGGCGCGCGCTCATCCTCGCCACGTGACTTGCCGCCCTTGTCGGCAGGCGCATCGGAACCCGAGGGACCCTTGGAAGCGGCACCGGCCTCGCGAGCAGCTGCGGCGCGGAAGGCATCCTCGCGCTCCTCGCTCGACAGGTGACGGCGGCGACGACGCGTGGGGTTCATACCACCGCCGCGATTCTGCTGCTCGGGCTGCTGAACCTCGCGCTCGCGAGAGGCGTTCTTGCCTGCAGCTGCAGCCTCGCCGACATCGCCCGAGCCCGCGCGCTTGCGACGACGACGGCCACCGGCGGCCTCCTCGGCCTCGGACGTTGCGGCATTGCCACGACCCTTTCCGCGGCCACGGCCCTCGCCCTGCCCCTGACCGGCGCGAGCATCGGATTCAGCATCGCGACGACGGCGCTTGGGCACCGACGTACCGGTCAGACGGTCGGCGCTCGACAGGCCATCGCCCACGTCGACGCCGTTCTCGCGGTCGAGCTCCATAAGCGCCAGACGCATCTCGGGCGACTCGATGCGCTCGAGCACGTCGCGCGTCACGCAGTCGGGGCGGCAGTTGCAGCCCTGCTCGGCGGCCTTCTTTTTGCAGCCCTCCGAGCAGGTCATATCGGCCAGGTTGACCTTAAAGACCTTGCCGTTCTCCAGGCGCAGCACCAGCTGCTCACGCGGCGTGTCATATTCCTGAATACGCGCCTTGCCGAGCGGCGTATCGATAAGCGTCTTCTTTTTGGGCGCGCGGCTCTTAAAGTCCTTGTAGGCCTCGAACTCGTAGCGCAGGCAGCACATCAGGCGGCCGCACACGCCGCTGATCTTGGAGGAATTGAGCGGCAGGTCCTGCTCTTTTGCCATGCGGATCGAGACGGGCTCAAACTGTCCGCCAAAGCGCGTGCAGCAGAGCTCTTGGCCGCACTGGGCATAGCCGCCCACCAGGCGGGTCTCGTCGCGCACGCCGATCTGGCGCATGTCGACGCGAATGTGCAGCGTCGAGGAAAGGTCCTTGACGAGCTGACGAAAATCAACGCGCTCCTCGGCCGCAAAATAGAACACGGCCTTCTCGCCGCCAAACAGATACTCGACGCCGACCGGCTTCATCTCGAGGTCGAGCTCCTTGACCAGGCGACGGAAATCGACCATGGCCTCGTCGCCTTGGATGGCCAGATCATCGGCAAGCTGCAGGTCGATGTCGCTCGCCACGCGCAGCACGGGCTTGAGCGGCTGACCGATCTCGTCCTGCGGCACCTCGAAGGGATCGGCCGTGACCAGGCCGATCTCGGTTCCGCGCTCGGTGGAGCAGATAGCATAATCGGCCTCGAGGATATCCAGATCCTGCGGGTCGAACCACAGGTCGCGCGAGGCGTAGGTAAACTTAACGGGTACGACTAACGGCATTTCAGTGCCTTCCTGATATCGAACAGCATGACCTCGATGGCCAGCTGGGGAGTAACGTTTCTGGCGATGTTGCGCTCGGCGGTTGCGACCGCTTCGAGCGCCTGGGTGGCACCCGCAACATTGGTCGCAGCGGCAAGCCGACCGATCGTGTCGCGCACATCCTCGTTCACGACGTCGGCCGCCTCATCCTGAAGCGTCAGCAGCACGTCGCGCATGAGCGTCCGCGCGCTCGCCAGCGCTTCCATGATACCCGAACGCTCGCGCGCGTTGAGTTCGCGCTTGTTGCGGTCCTCAAGCTGCTTCAATGCTCCACGCGACAGGTAGTCGGCATTTTGCTCGAGCACCTTTTCCTGCGTGGACTTGACCTCGGCCAACGGCGCCTTGACGGCGACGATGAGCGACTTGGCACGGCTGAGTACATCGGCCTCGTCGGCGGCAATGAGTGAGTCGATGGCACGGATCATCTGGCGACGGGCGTCCTGACGCTCGGCGCTCTTGAGGAACTCGATACCACGCGTGGGGCTTCCCGCCACGGCGACGGCCATGCGGCAGCGCGCGGGATCCTGTCCGGTGGCGCGGCTCACGGCCTGCGCGGCCACGGTGGGAGACACCAGCCGAAACGGCACACACTGGCAGCGGCTCACGATGGTGGGCAGCATCACGTCTGCCGAGGTGCCCAGCAGGATGAACATGACGCCCTCGGGCGGCTCCTCGAGCGTTTTGAGCAATGCGTTGGCGGTGTTGGCGCGCAGCTGCTCGGCACGGTCGATGATGTAGACCTTGCCCTTGGCACGGATGGGCGCCAAGGGCACGTCGTCGAGTAGCTCGCGCGTCTGGGCGATGAGGTAGCCCGTGGCGCTTTCGGGCGTGTAATAGTGCACGTCGGGGTGCGTATGGCGCGCGACGCGCACGCAGCTGTCGCACGATCCGCAGCCGTCCTGCTCGCACAGGAATGCCTGGGCGAGCGCCCATGCGGCATCGAGCTTGCCGGCGCCGGGAGCGCCCAAAAACAGGTAGGCGTGCGATGCGCGACCGCTGGCGACGGCGTTGGTCAAAAAGTCGCGCACGCGTTCTTGGGTATCGAGTTTGGCGAGCAAGCTTGTCTGCGCAGGGGCCATGCTACTCGGCCTCCTGGGCAAGCGCGGCGACGACGGCATCCTGCGGGATATCGAGGCCGTACGCGCGAACCTGCTCGACCGTCTGCGCGAAGACATCCTCGATCGGCGCAGTGGCGTCGATGAGCTTTACGCGGTCTGGCTCCTCGGCGGCAATGGCACAAAAACCCTGATAGACGCGCTCCTGGAAGGCTATGCCCTTTGCCTCCATGCGGTCGGCCGCGCGACGGGCGGCCATGCGCAGCGCCGCCTGCTCGGGCGTGATATGGTAGACGAGCGTGAGCACCGGGTGTGTTCCCGCGACGGCCAGGTTGTTGGCGTCGCGTACCATCTGGCGATCGAGGCCGTCGGCAAACGCCTGGTAGCAGGTCGTGGAATCGTAGAAGCGATCACACAGTACCACCTTGCCGACAGCAAGGGCGGGTGCGATGACCTCGTGCACCAACTGGGCGCGCGCTGCCTCGTAGAGCAGCAACTCGCAGGTGTCGCCCATCGCCGTATTGGCGGGGTCGAGCAACAGAGCACGGATCTTTTCGCTGATGGCAGTGCCGCCCGGTTCGCGCAGGCTCACAACCTGGTGGCCAGCGAGCTCGAGCGCACGGGCGAGCAGGTGCGCCTGCGTGGACTTGCCGGCACCGTCGACGCCCTCGAGCGTGATAAAGCTATGTTGAGCAGGCTCAAAAGCCATGGGCGCAGCCCCTTCCTACAAGGCGCGTAAATGCGAGTTACAGCAACCAAGCCATGATACCCCAGTGCTCGGCACGTCCCCAATGGCTAAAGGCGCCTTTCCAAAGTTGCGGTGAAATAGGGACTGATTGAAGCTCTGAGACCGCCAAACAGTCCCTATTTCACCGCAACTTATGATGGGGAATTTTGGATGCTGGGTATAATCGTCGTATTGCATTGAAATGTGGCGAAAGGAGTGGCAATGTCTCGGTATTGCGCCTCGTGCGGCAAGCGTCTTGCAGATGATGCCAAGTTCTGCACCTCGTGCGGTGCACCCGTTGAGCGAACAGCCGCGAGCGATAGCCAGCCCGCTTTTGAGCAGACCGGCTCCCTTGATGCGCCGCAAGCCAAGGCGGATGACTCCCTCGCCTATAGCCCCGACCCTGCCGCAAGGACCGAGGCCGTCGAGACCACGCAGCGCATACCCGTCGCGAGCGGCTCGCCCCAACAGCAGCCGGCTCCCGCATACGCGCCCGCTTCGCCACAGACCCCCGCTCCCAAAAAGAGCGGCA
>USAX01000109.1 GCA_900552705.1 uncultured Collinsella sp.
GTCGCGCTCTCTTTCCTATTCCCGCGAATTATTCCTTGACACTGTAACTCGATACTGTCGGTGCAACCCTCGAAGCGTCAACCTCGCTCATTACCTCAAACTTCACCTTCTCGCCAGGCGCCCAGGCAGATGTATCTGCGTAGCATTCTTCCGCCCTCACACCATCGGCATCGTAAAGGGCAACGTTTAGATAAACGTTTTCGAACGATATGTCAGAGGTATTTTCGACGATTGCGGTGTACGTATAGAGACCGTAGCCATCATCACTTTTCTCAAAATTCGCCGATGAGAGCAAACCGTTGATAACCTCATCGTTATGCGTCTTCTCCTCTACGGTCCTACCGTTCTTAATTAGCTCGTCAAACTCATCTTGATACTCGTCATCGACTGTTAAGTCATATCGATCGACCAGTTTCTTAAGCTGTGCGGATCGTGCGTCGTAGGCCTTTTCCCATTCCTCGTAGTACTTAGGATCAGATTCCGCATACTTCTTGGTAACATCAAGCTGATTGTCAAGCAGGTTGAGATAGGCGATGACATCTTCCTGCATCTTAGCGTCTTTAAAAGGCGCCTTTTTGAGTTCTTTGTCGTTATCGATCTCGGTTTTAATTATCTCTTTTCGCACTTTATTCGAGCTTAGATCAGCATCTTCTCCAAGCGATTCGATATAATCCGACCGCTTTTGATAACCTTGAGCAATCACAGCCATTGCACGGTCATCGGCATAATCAGGTTCATCATTTTTCTTCTCAGACTGCGAACAGCCGCTCAGCAGAAGCGCCCCACAAAACACCATCGCAAATAGCGCGGTCACCAGAGCCATTCCATAACGCCTTTTCATTTCGTCCTCCTTTAAATACAAAACAAAACACGATATATAGCCCTCGTCAAAAAGCAGACGAATTGGCAACGCGGTGGCACTATTTGGTTCAAGGGCGTGAACTGGATAAACATCGAGGGAAGGAGTGGGCTCTGTGTAATTAACTCCCCTCGTCAAAATGTCTAGCTAAAGAGGACGAGCAGACGACAAACGGTCAAAACTGGTCGCGTCCGCCCGTCTCCAACGATCGAACGTCGAGACGCTGACGTTCAAAAGCGCAGCAGCCTCTCGCCTCGTAACCTCTCCCCCTTCGAATAATTTGATGACATCGCGATAGCTATCTGGGCGTTCGAATGCCGGCCTTCCAAATTTCACGCCACGCAAACGCGCCGACGCGATGCCCTCCGCCTGGCGTTGCTTGATGTTTTCGCGCTCTAGCTGCGCCACATAGCTCAAGATTTGAAGAACCAGATCCGCCATGAACGTTCCCGTAATGCCATCAGGCTGCTCGCGCGTATCGAGCAATGGCATATCAAGCACCACGATGGCAGCATTCCTATCCACCGTGATGCGTCGCCACTCATCGAGGACTTCACGATAATTGCGGCCCAAACGATCGATACTTTTGATCACGAGAACGTCGCCTTCGCGCAGCCTGCGAAGAAGACGCTGGTACTGGGGACGCTTAAAGTCCTTACCGCTTGCCTTGTCAGCATAAATCTGGCTCCGTTGCACGGGAAACCTTGCCAGCGCGTCTAATTGGCGGCCCAGGTTCTGGTCTGCGGAAGAGACACGCGCATACCCAAAGATTCGATTGTCCATAATTGCCCCTATCGGCTGCCTCTTGGCAGCATCAGCTCAAGCGAGAGCCCACTCACTATAGGGCGTGCAAATTTCGCGAATGGGTTGAGGCCATTTTGACCCTCACGCGAAAACTGTTCAAGCGCCATGCCGACAGATGCTGGCTTTAACGGGAATGTGACAAAGGGACAGTCCCTTTGTCACATTCGGTTAGAGGTAGCGGCCGGTGATGCTTGCGGAGCAGGCAGCGATGTCGCCCGGCGTGCCGACACAGACGATTTGTCCGCCTGCGTCGCCGCCGCCCGGGCCCATGTCGATCACGTAATCGGCATTACGGATAAGGTCGAGGTCGTGTTCGATCACGATAACCGTGGCACCCTTGGCAACGAGGCCGTCAAACACACTCAGCAGCACCTGAACATCGAGCGGATGCAGGCCGATCGTGGGCTCGTCGAATACGAATACGGCATCGTCCTGCACGCGGCCCATCTCGCTCGCAAGCTTAAGTCGCTGCGCCTCGCCGCCCGAGAGCGCCGGCGTGGGCTCGCCCAGTGTCAAGTAGCCCAAACCCAGGTCGTGCAAGGTCTGCAAGCGCGCCTGGACTTTCTTGAGTCCCAACGTGGCGTCAATGGCCTCGTCCACACTCATATCCATGAGCTGCGGCAATGTAAGTAGGCTGCCGTCCTTGCCCTCGCGATGGATATACGAGGCCGCGTCTGCATAACGCGAGCCGCGGCATGCAGGGCAGACGATCTCGACATCGGGCAAAAACTGCACGTCAAGCGATATCGAACCCGTGCCATCGCACGTAGGACAGCGCAAGGTGCCAGTGTTGTAGCTAAAGGCGCCCGCCTTATACCCTGCCTCCTTGGCCTCGGGCGTACGGGCAAAGGCGCGGCGCAGCTCGTCATGGATGTCGGCATAGGTCGCCACCGTCGAGCGCACGTTGGCACCGATGGGCGTGGCGTCAATCAGGTTGGCGCGCGCGATACCCTCGGCATCGATCCAACGCACGTGCCTGGGCAGGCGCTCGCCGGCTGCCTGCGCCTTGAGTGCCGGGATGAGCGTCTCGAGCACCAGCGTCGTTTTGCCCGAGCCCGAAACACCCGTCACCGCGACAAGGCGACCGCGCGGGATATCGACTTCGAGCGGTTTGACGGTATGGATGGCACCGGTCACCATACGGATATGGCCTTGGTCGAACAGTTCGTCGTCAGTCACCTGCGGGCGCAGACGCTTGGGGTCCGAGCGCAAAAACGGCGCGATGCGGCTACCCTGCGATTGCTCGACCTCACATACCGTACCGGCGGCGATTACATGACCGCCGCCCGCTCCGGCAACGGGGCCCATCTCGACCAGATAGTCGGCTTCCGCCAGTACGCGCGTATCGTGATCGACAACAACCACGGTGTTGCCGTCATCCACCAGATCGCGCATTACGCCCACCAGGCCGTCGACATTGGCAGGATGCAAGCCGATCGAAGGCTCGTCCAGCACATACAGCACACCCGTCGATCGGTTACGCACCACGCGGGCAAGCTGCACGCGCTGGCGCTCACCCGTAGACAGCGTGGCACCGGCGCGGTCGAGCGAAAGGTAATCGAGGCCCAGGTCGACCAGGCGGCGGGCCGTACTCAAAAACGAATCGCAGATGTCCCCGGCCATGGGCCGCATCTCGGTCGGCAAGGATGCGGGCACCCCGCGCACCCACTCAATCGCCTCGCCCAACGTCATGGCTGCCGCCTGCGCCAGATTGATACCGCGCACCTGGGGCCGGCGCGCGGCGTCGGAAAGACGCGTGCCGCCGCAATCGCGGCACGGTCCCTCGCGCAAAAAGCGCGCAACGCGCTTGAGCCCCTTATCGTCCTTAACCTTGGCGAGTGCATTCTCGACGGTATAGACGGCGTTGTAATAGGTAAAGTCGAGCGGCGTGGCGCCCTCGCCATTTTTGGGAACGTAGAGAATGTGCTTCTTAACTGCCGGGCCATGGAACACGATGTCGCGCTCTTGAGGCGTGAGCTGGCTAAACGGCACGTCGGTGCGCACGCCCATCTCGCCGGCCACCTGCTTCATCAGATCCCACATCAGCGTGCCCCAGGGAAGCACCGCACCCTCGTTGATGGTCTTTGACTCGTCGGGCACCAGGCTCGCCTCGTCCACCTCGCGCATGACGCCGGTGCCTCCGCAGGTAGGACACGCGCCGCCACTGTTAAAGGCAAGGTCCTCGGCCCCCGGCGCATAGAACTCGCGGCCGCATGCGGGGCACGCGAGCGACAGGCCCGCGGCCACGTTAAGGCTCGGCTCCACACGCGCCCCGCAATGCGGGCACACGTGATGGGCGCAGCGGCTAAAGAGCAGACGCAGACTGTTGTTGAGCTCGGTCATGGTGCCAAAAGTCGAGCGCACGCCCGGTACACTGGGGCGCTGATGCAATGCGAGTGCCGCCGGCACGTGCAGCACCTCGTCCACCTGAGCGTGCTCTGCCTGCGTCAGCCGACGGCGGGTATAGGTGCTGAGCGCCTCCAGGTAACGGCGCGAGCCCTCGGCATACAAAACACCCAGCGCCAGCGAGCTCTTGCCCGAGCCCGACACGCCGGCAATACCCACCAGCTTTCCCAGCGGAATATCGATATCGATGTCCTTAAGGTTATGGACACGCGCGCCACGCACCTCGATAGCGCTTGGTTGTTGCGACACCGCCATCGCTCCCCTTCCTGTTGATCGAATGTGACAAAGGGACAGTCCCTTTGTCACATTAAAACGCAATCGCGAATGTACTTGCTCAGCATGGGCACGGTAAACCGGACGAGACCGTATCCGGCAGCCTCGATGACGCGCTCGCGAATCAGGCTTGCGCGATATTTACTCGCCCAGCTCTGGGTACGGTCGCAGCGCTCAATGATATCCGCCATGCGCGTCGGCTTGTCCTCGTCAACCGCCATGGCCTCGATAAAGAGACGCTGTGGGGTGCGCAGTCCGTAATACAGAGGCGCGTCAACCGCTTCGTAGAACTCGGAGACGGCATCCGCATGGCCATCCTCGACATCGCGCCTTTCAATGACTTGCGAGCCACGCCGGACAGCAGACCGCCACATGTAATATCCCACCAGCTGAACCATATAGGGATGCCCCATGCTCTTGTGCGCTGCAAGGTCCGCCGTTCCCGCATCAACGCAAAGACCGGCACACTCGACCGTCTGGATATACGAATCGCGCACCTTGGGCAAAGAAATCGTCCCCAACGTACGCTGCTGGGCACGTCGCAAAAACGTCACGCTCGGCTCTTCGAGCAGATCGTCAACCATGCTGGGCAAGCCGGCAAAGACCAGCGCAAGACCGCGCTGGTCGCTATCGGGCAAGCCCGTGGCATCCTGATCTCCCAGCACCTGCTGATAAAGAACGGCAAGGGCCGCCAGCTCCTCAATAGACGCCGATTGAGCCTCGTCAATCGCAAACAGGATGCCCTTACCTGGACCGAGTTTCTTGAGACGTTCGTTGACCAGCCCTCGCAACGTCTCGCCTTTTGCCCGCGCCGCCTCAACCGACATCCGTCCAAACGATGGGCCAAACTCCATTGACGTCACAACGGGCTTATTCGAGCGGAGTGCGTCGGCCAAGCGGTCGCATAAACCAAGCGAAGCGGAATCGGAGACAACCGCCCATCCGCGCTCACTGGCCAGACGTTGCAGCTCCCGCAGGAGAACTGTTTTGCCACAGCCGCGGTTTCCTGTAATGAGCATGAGCCTGCCCGGCGCCCCGGCGCCGTTGTCGAGTCCTTCCTCAAAATCTTCGATGACCGACTCGCGACCGATGAGTATCGGAGGGCGCTTGCCAGCCGTTGGCTTAAAGGGATTTGGATTCATGTCGGCCTCCTCGGATTGGCAAACGCTGCCTATAGTTATACCAACTTATACCGAGTTATACCAACAGCAGGTGACAAAGAGGCCGCCCTTCTATCACCTGTGGCCGAAAAACTCGGCGTCTGCTGCTCGCCAGGGGCGGAAGGTGGCGGGATCGACCTTTACGTGCGCCGCGGCGGGCACGTCGTACCATTTGACCGTGTAGCCGGCGCCGTGAGAGCAAAAGACCGAGTCGGGCGTGTTGGGCAGATCGGCCTCGGGCTCATAGGCGGCCGCCTCGATGATGCGCTCGGCATCATGGCAAGCCGCATAACCAGCGAACTCAAGGTACAAATGCCCGCGGCCGCTCGTGTAGGCAGCCACCTCCAGCGCATAATCCTGTACCTCGGATGCCGGTACGCGACCCACGAGCTTCGCCCGGTCACCCGCCATCGCCGGCAGCTCGTACTCGGCGCCCATGCGCGTGACGTCCGAGAGCGCCCTGCCCACGCACTCCCCCGGCACCTCGAGCTCAAAGTGGTACCACGGCTCCAACAGTACCGCCGCACCCGCCTCGCGCGCCTGCATCAAACCCTGGCGAATCGCGCGGTATGTTGCCTGACGAAAGTCACCGCCCTCGGTGTGTTTGGCATGCGCGCGGCCGCCCGTGAGCGTAATGCGCACATCGGTGATGGGCGAGCCGGTCAACACGCCCAGGTGATCGCGCTCCATGGCGTTGGTGAGCGCCAGGCGCTGCCAGTTCAGATCGAGCTCGTCAGTCGAGGTAGCGGTACCAAATTGCACGCCTGAGCCCGCCGGCAGCGGCTCAAGGCGCAGGTGCACCTCGGCGTAATGGCGCAGTGGCTCAAAGTGGCCCACGCCCTCGACCGGCCGCGAAATAGTCTCCTTATAGAGAATGCCGCCGGGCTCAAACGCAACCGAAAGGCCAAAGCGATCGGCCAACACCCGCTGCACGACCTCGAGTTGCA
>USAX01000110.1 GCA_900552705.1 uncultured Collinsella sp.
GTACCGGGCACCAAGCTGGACTAGCGTTATGGGGCGCATGATGGTTAATTTCCGATCTCAACCGAACACATTGGGCAAATAGGTCGTACCCGCAGTTAGCCGAACGTCCCCGCAGTCCCTCCCGGGGCCCGGGGGCACCGTTTCGATACTCTTGGTTTACTTTGCCTGATGCAAATAAGTGCTCAACAAGATAGAACCTATCCCCCGCCACGGATATTCCCTCGAGCAAATCTGTTAAGCCAAGCCTATCAAATGCCATTGACAATTGGCTGCATTGGTCCTTTTTGTCGTCCAGCCACTTCCGCTGGCTATCGCCTCATAAACACAAACCTAACGAGCCGCACGAACGACAAAGAGGCCAAGCTGAACAGAAGTAGAACCAAAACTTCAAAAACGCTGGTATTCCAATCGCGTACCCAGCCCTCTACCGCCCACAAGAAAAACAGCAGCCCCATCCATAACGTCACAGAAGAAATCAGCTTTGCGTAAGGGCGTATATCAATGTCGCTCTCCCTTTTTGTGACATCATATCCAGCAATTGAGCAGAGCCATCTTCCTCTTCGGTATTGGATTGAAAGGACAATCAAGGCAATCGAAGTCATCAAGCAAACAGCATCCTCTGTTTCCATAGAGTTTCCTTTGCTTTCCATCCCAGTTACGCATTCACAATCGAATCAAACCAAGTATGAATTACTCGATAGCAACCGCCTTAGTATAAACCATAGCCGCCGCAGCAGCCCGCCTTCCAAGGCCTCAAGGCTCGCCATCGAGGGCGACCCGCCCAGACCCCTTACAATCTGCTCGCACGAGGCCCCGCACTCCAACATCCTCTGGACCGTATCCCGCTCGTACCTGGTGAGCGTGCCTGCCGTGGGCCCTCGGGGCCGGCATCGTGCCCCACGCCATCTGCCCGCTCGTGCGATAATCCTCTGCAGAAGTCACCGACAGCAGAGGGAGTTTGTGATGAAGGTTCTTTTGGTCAATGGCAGCCCCAAGGCAAACGGCAACACGGCCCGCGCACTCGCCGAGGTCGCCGAGCAGCTCAACGCCGAGGGTATCGATACCGAGGTGTTTCAGCTAGGCGCTAAGCCCATTCGCGATTGCATCGGTTGCGGCCAGTGCGGCAAACTCGATTGCCGCTGCACCTTTGACGACGACATGGTCAACGAGTTGATTGCCGCCGCCGAGCAGGCCGACGGCTTTGTCTTTGGCTCACCCGTCTACTACGCGCATCCCAGCGGCCGCATCCTCTCGGCCCTCGACCGCGCCTTCTATGCTGGCAGCAAGGCCTTTACTCACAAGCCGGGCGCCGCGGTCGCCGTTGCCCGCCGCGGCGGCACGTCGACCACCTTCGATGTACTCAATAAATACTTCACCATCAACCAGATGCCCGTGGTCGCCTCCACCTATTGGAACAACGTCTTTGGTGCCATGCCGGGCGAGGCCGCCCAGGACGCCGAGGGCCTTGCTACCATGCGAAACATCGGCAAGAACATGGCCTGGCTTCTGCATTGTATCGAAGCAGGCCAGGCCGCCGGCATCGAAGCCCCCGAGGCCGATCGCGCCAGGACCAACTTTATTCGATAAGTCCAGCGGTGGTCACCTCGATGTTCTATCAATGTCAGCGAAAAGCCAGCTGATGAGGCAAGGTGCCTTGAAAGAGGAGGGCGCTGGGCTTTTGCCCGCGCCCGACGATTGAAAGGCAGATTGCCCATCAGATGGCTTTGCAGCGTCGAGGTGACCGCCGTTCGTTAGAACGGCGGAACAAATAATATGAATATTCAGATCTTTGGCACCAAAAAGTCCTTCGATACCAAGAAGGCCCAGCGCTATTTTAAGGAGCGCCGCATTAAGGTGCAGTTTATCGACCTGAAGGAAAAGGAGATGAGCAAAGGCGAGCTCACGAGCGTGATGCAGGCGGTCGGCGGCATCGACAAGCTGCTCAACCCCAAAGCCAAGGACGAGGAGACGCTCGCGCTCATCCAGCACCTCACCCCTAGCCAGCGCTTCGACAAGTTGCTCGAGAACCAGCAGGTTCTAGCCGAGCCCATCGTGCGCAACGGCAAAAAGGCCACCGTCGGTTATTGCCCCGATGTATGGGGAGCCTGGGAGTAGCCTGTGTTATTTGCCGGCGCGTGGGTATAAGAGCAGGCGTTTAGCATAAGATTCAACTGTAAGCCATGTCTAACAAAGGAGGGCATATGCCCAACAAACCCGTGAAGATCATCATGCTTACCGGATACCTCGGTGCCGGCAAGACCACACTGCTCAACCACATCCTCGCTAACGACGGCGGCATCCGCGCCGCCGTGATCGTCAACGATATCGGCGAGATCAACGTCGACGCCAGCCTCATCGCCGACGGCGGCCTTTCCGAGACCGACGACCTCATCCCGCTCACCAACGGCTGCATCTGCTGCACGCTTTCGGACGACCTTGCCAACCAGCTGCAGGGCATCGCCGATTCGGGCAAGTTCGACTACATCATCATCGAGGCCTCGGGTATCTGTGAGCCTATCCCCATCGCCTACACCATCTCGAGCTTCTGCGACGAGGCCAAGGTGGGCGGCCAGCCCAAGCTTGCACTCGACAACATCGTGGCTGTGGTCGATTGCGCCCGCATGTACGACGAGTTCAACGGCGGCCGCGACCTGTTGGCCGAGGATATCGACGAGGACGACATCGAGAGCCTGCTCATCCAGCAGATCGAGTTCTGCTCCACGCTGATCCTCAACAAGACCGATACCGTGAGCCCTGAGCAGATCGCCGAGCTCAAGGCTATCGTGCGCAGCCTGCAGAAGGACGCCGTGATTGTCGAGGCCCAAAACGGCGAGGTCCCCATGGAGGAGCTGCTCGACACCGACCGCTTCGACTTTATGCGCGCCTACAACTCCGCCGCCTGGATCGAGGCCATGGAGCATCCCGAGGAGCACGACGACCCCGAGGTGCTCGAGTACGACATCGAGACCTTTGTGTACTCGCGCCGCAAGCCGTTTGACCTGCAGAAGTTCACCGATTTTGTTGAGCAGGAGTGGCCCGACGAGGTCATCCGCGTCAAGGGTCCGCTGTGGCAGACCGGCGATCCGGACATGTGCTACATGTTCGAGCAGGCCGGCCACCAAATGCGCCTGATGGAGAACGGTCTGTTCGTTGACTCCGCGCCCGAGGGCGAGAAGCAGAAGATCATCGACGAGAACCCCGAGATCATGCAGATTTGGGACGACGAGACGGGCGACCGCATGACGAGCCTGTGCATCATCGGCCGTCACATGGACAAGGATGCGCTCATCGCCTCCCTCGATGCCTGCCTGACCGACTGGCACCGCGCCTAGATTTATCCAAGCGAGCATTTTTCCGCCTACGTAACCGCCAAACCACCACGAAGGTGCCCTTCGTGGTGGTTTTTCATTCTGAGCCAAGGAGATTCATGTTCAACATTGTGCTGTATGCGCCCGAGATTCCGGCCAATACGGGCAATATCGGCCGCACCTGCGTGGTTACCGGCGCCCTCCTGCATCTGGTGGAGCCGCTGGGGTTTTCGCTCGACGACAAGACGGTGCGTCGCGCCGGCCTGGGCTACTGGCAAAATTTGGACGTGACGACCTATGCCGGCTGGGAGGATTTCCTTGCGCGCAACGGCCTCTCCCCCGCCGACGAACGCCTGCATCTGCTGACCAAAAAGGCGCGCTGCACCTATGCGCAAAGTACCTACCGCGACGGTGACTTTTTGGTCTTTGGCAGCGAGAGCTCGGGGATTCCCGAGCCACTGCTTGCCGCGGCGCCCGAGCGCTGCGAGCGCATCCCCATGTTGCGCGATTGCGACTCGCTCGAAAACGCCGACGCCTGGGAGGCCCACGAGGAGTCGCTCGGGCATACCGAGGACAGCCACGAAGCCATCCTTCGACAGGATATCTGCGGCAACTTCGTCGACCCGGACGACTACCGCATCAGCGCTCTCAACCTCTCCAACAGCGCCGCCATCGTCCTCTACGAGGCCCTGCGCCAAACAGGCTTTCCGGGAATGTGACAAAGGAACTGTACCCTTGTCACACAATTAGGTCCGCACCCCTACCTATACCGATTTACACCAAACGCCGCCAAAGTTCTCCGCCATCGAAGAACACGGCCGGCTATCCTTCTGCATCGCAAGCCTCAACCTCACCGTTCACAGCGGCCGTTTCCATACCCACTAGTATTGCAACACGCTCCTGTTTTTCAATGATGAATCGCTTGTGGTAGAAGATGTTGGCATATTGCAAAACACGATTCATCTGCGAGACATCAAACAAGGCGCCGACAGCGCCGCCAAATACGGGAATAGCCTTGCCGAGGGATTTTTGAGTGATATTCCTGCCAATTTGCTCGAGTACGTTTTTGAAAACACTGCTCTCGATCGACTTCTTACCGGCATTCTCGAGCGCCTTACGCGCAGCGACATTAGCAAGAGCGCGAATCTGCGTGACAAGCATAGCCGCGCCGCCCCGTGCCGCCATGGCCGTCCAGCCCTTCTTGACTGTCTGTTTCACGCCCTCCATCTCGGCCACAAGCATCACCTTACCGATTGCGAGAGCCATGCCATCAGCAGAACCTGCAGACGGAGCCATCGCGTTTGAAAACACATCGCCCGCAATGACCATTTCAGCCGGATCTTCTTTAACGTTAAATCCGTACATCATGGCCACTGACTGCACCGCACGATAATAGAGGAACATGCTGAATACGATATTGAAAGGCAGACCGGCAAAACCAGGAGCACCCGTCACCGCGCCCTCGGTCGCCGCAAGCAGCAGGTGCTTACCGTTCTCACCTGCCGCAATCTTCGCAACGTCAAAACTCCGAAGCATGAATAGCTCATCAATCGAACGGATAGTAACGTTTTCAAGAGTGGTGTTTGCGGCCTCAACAATCTGCGCCTCAGTAACGCTGTACTTGGCAGCTTGCTCCTCGATAACCTTGAAACCATCGACAACCTGCTTCATAACCTGTGCATACAGCTCTTGTTGCTGAATCTCACTTGTAAGCCCGTCGAGCGCATCTCCAACGGTAGCACGAAGTTTTTCCGGTATCTTTGACCCAGCCTTATCGGTCAGCTGTTTGAGTTTTGAAGGCGCCACCATCTTTTCGTATTGCTCAGTCAATGCCTCGAGCTCGGCAAGCTCTCGATTGGTCAGTAACGGGTCGGGCAACACCCAATTACCATTACCGTCGATGAACGTCGACGACAGACCGAGTTGCTCTTGTCGCTTTGCGTTGTAGCGTTCGTTCGCCGCGGCTGCGGTTGCAGAAGCAATCCCGTTTGCAAAGTCCGAAACACCTTTAAGCGCATTATCCGCCAACGGGCTAGCGGCTTCCGCCAATTCACCCGATTTCTTTTGAGCCTCCTTGACCACATCCATAATGGCGTTTCCAGCGCCATTAAATGCTCCAGTCATTATGTTCTCCAGCGAAGAAAAACCAATACCGGACTTCTTCTGTTTTTCGAGCTTCGCCTCAACAAACTGCTGCTGTTTGTCCGACACGCCAATCACCCTTACTTAAACGTAACGTTAACATCGACATCGTCGCCGCATAGGGCTTTGACCTGTTTTTCGATCAGACCACGGGCTCTGTCATCAGATTCTTTGAGCATATTGCTCTCTTTGACCTTCTTGGTCTGCTCTTTCTTAGCCTGTTTCAACAAACCGTTCAGATCGTCTGTACTCACTTGATTCCAGTTCAGAAAACCATTGTCCTCAACATATTTCTTCAGTGTATTGGGGTCTGTTGAGAAAGAGGTAATTTCCGAGTGAGGCAATGTAACCTTTACGCTCTTGACCTCTGAGCTCTTGTCGTTCATATCAACCCGCTTGATTTCAGTCTTCACTTTATCGGCATTGATCCCGATGTCAGCCTTGCCGTCAATCGTTGCGACATATCGCTTAGACGTAAAGGGGTTTTCCCACCCAAGCGGATTCCCCGCTTCGTCAATTGAGAGCAGCTGCGTGAAGTTATATTCGTACGTCACGAGCTTTACGACCGGAGTAATCTCCTCACGAATCGAATCATCGGTGATCGTTGTGGGATTACGCGTCAAATACATCCAGATGCACCCGGCAGTCGCCACGGCTGTAACGGCCAGCAAACCGCCAAAGACAAGCTTTTGCGTTATTGTTGTAAACAAGTTAGTTTTTGCCATCCTGTTTCGCCTTTCTTTTATTAGCTCGACTTTTCCATCATCTTCCATCGTGCGCATGGCTGCACGAATCATTCTGTCGACGGCTTAATGCAAAACGCGACCGTTCGGAGAAAACGGTCGCGCTCTCTTTCCTATTCCCGCGAATTATTCCTTGACACTGTAACTCGATACTGTCGGTGCAACCCTCGAAGCGTCAACCTCGCTCATTACCTCAAACTTCACCTTCTCGCCAGGCGCCCAGGC
>USAX01000111.1 GCA_900552705.1 uncultured Collinsella sp.
CTTGTTGCCCTTGCCGTTCCTGTCGGCGCTGCCCGCGTTGGCATCGTTGCCGTTGCCGCCGCCGGTACCGTTGCCGGTGTCGCCCGCGTCGCCCGAAGTCGTCACAGTAAAGCTTGCGGCTCCGTCGGTGGCAAGCGTGTAGTTCTGCGCCGCGTCGCCCAACAGGCCTTTCGCACGCACCCAATACGTCCCCGCGGCAAATGCCTCATCCTCGGCCATTGCCGTGCCCGGCACACCGTTTGCATCGTGCATAAACTCGAGCTGGGCGGTGCAGGCATCGCCTTCGAGCTTGCCCTCGAGCGGCGCCGCGATCTTTGCGCGCACGTCCTCGCCGGCCTTAAGGCCCTCGAGCCCTTCAAAGTGGGGCGTCAGTGCGCGCGGGTCGATATCGATGGGCACGGAACCCTGCAGTTCCGTAACGGTCTCGTTGCCCAGGGCGTCGACATCCACGTATTCGATAGCAAACGTGTTGCCCGAAGCCGCCACGCTGAGTACGTTACTGCTGTCGACAAGGCGGAAACGACCCTCGCCAACGGTCTTTCCATCCTGGAGCGAGGCATCGCTCAACGAGTCGCCGTATGTCATGCGCATACGGGTCGGGAGGTAGTACGAAACGGTCTGCTTGTGCTTCGCATCGTAATTGCGCTGGTAGATGCTTCGGGCCAGTGCCGCATCAACAAAGTCGGACGCAATGATGCCAATGTGCTTGAGGCAGTCCTCCTTTGTGCTCTCATTTCCGGTGCTGTTTATATACTGGCTCTTGTATAGATGCTCGTTGACCACTCGTGCTGCGGTAAAAGGATTGCTTCCTTGCTTGTAGTTCGTGCAGCTGGTGTAGTTGATACACCAGCTGTGCTCCAGGACCTTTACCTTGGCCCCGTCATTGTCCTCGACGTCCACCATGATGCGGGCGAGCTTGGTTGTCTCCTGCAGCGCCATATCGACCCAGCCGATTTTGTCGGTTCCTGTGCATTCGTAATGGTCCTGGGCGTATACCTTGGTGCAATAGGGCTCTTCGTCACCCGTTTTCCCCACGGCTTCAAAGCCCCGCTCGTCTCGAACGAGACACATAGAGGTGCTGTCGGTGTGTGCTGCGATTTTGTCGTCCCATTGGGTGAGGTCGAGGCCCCATGTGTGGCTGCTTACGCTGTTGCCGGCGAGCCCAAACCGACGCAGCAGGACGATCTTTCCGCGCACCTCGCCCAGCGTGGGGATGCGACTCGATGTGTAGAACAGGTCGGGGTTCTCATCCAAAACCTTGCCAAAGGCCGTCGTGAGGCTTTCGTTGGTAGCCTCGCCATTGCCCCGCGACACGAGCATGATGAGCGCTTCTGTCGGGTTTTCGCTCAAAAACGTATTGAAGTACCCGATGACATCGGAGAGATGCATAAAGTTCCCGTCTTTTTTGAGCAGGTAACAAGCTCCGTGGTCGATGCCGGGGTCGCCGTTCTCGTCGTTCTTTCCAAGTCGGATATCAAAGTAGCGAATGCCTTCGAGCAACTGCGTGGGGATGTAATCCTGCTGGCATTTTGCTTGGAAGGATTGGGGCTCGGTGTCATTGTCCACGCTGCAGGTGCCCGAATCGTGCGTGCCCGGGATGCTCAGTTCGTCGAGGAACTTGCTGTTGTCGACGTATTTCATCCAACAGGGCCCGTCGACGTAGCTGCTGTACGTGATCCAGTCGAGGCTGCTAACCGTGGCATCGTTCTTTTTCATATCGTAACCGATAAGTTCGAGCTCCCACGGAATGCTCTTACTCTTATGGCAGATCTTATTGCTGTCCTTGATTGGCAACCTCATCCGAACACTTCCCACATTCATCCGAACATGTACGGATGAATGTGGGAATCCGATACCCTGAGGGCCGGACCGGCCGGCCCCGGGAGATCGGAGGACGGCATGTCCGGAAAGAGGAAGGAGGGGGCCGGGAAGGCGGTCCCGAGGGCCTACGGCAGGCTCACCAGGCACGAGCGGAACACGGTCCAGAGGATGCTGGAGCGCGGGGCCTCGTGCAGGCAGATCGCGAGGGAGCTGGGCAGGTCGCCCTCGACGGTGAGCTCCGAGGTGACGTCGCACAGGTTCGTGACGGCGCCGAGGGAGAGGCGCGGCGAGCGCGTGGACACCGGCACCGACCTGTCGGCGGCCTGCCCGCGCCTGGCCGCGTGGCCGCGCTGCTGTAACGGGTGCGGGCGGTACCGCGCGGTCGGCTGCAAACGGCGCCCACACGTCTTCTACGACGCCCGCGCCGCGCAGCTGTGCGCGGACTCGGCCCTGGTCTCGTCCAGGCGCGGGATAGACGCCGACGAGCCCGCCGCGGCCGAGGCGCTCGCCCTCATCCGAGACGGCCTGCGCCGGGGGCTGTCGCCCGAGCAGCTGTCCGCCCGCAACGGCGGGCCCGTGGACCTGTCGCCCTCGACGATCTACCGCTGGGTCGCGGCGGGCTACGACGGCATGACCAACATGGAGCTCAGGCGCAAGGTCGGCTACAGGCCCAGGTCGCACCGGGCGCCGAAGAGGGCGACGCCCCACTCGGCGCGCAGGTCGCATTCCGCGTTCCTCGAGCTCGGCGAGGACGCCTGCGCCGCCGCCTGGGAGATGGACACCGTCGAGGGCGCGAGGGGCGACTCCGCCAGACTCCTAACGCTCCTGCACCGCCCGAGCCGCCTCCAGCTGGCGCTGCCGCTGCCTGACGGCACGTGCGCCTCGGTCCTGGCGGCGCTCGGGGGCGTGCGCTCGGCGCTGGGCGCCGGCGGCACGGCGAGGGTCTTCGGCGCCGTGCTCACCGACAACGGGAGCGAGTTCGCCGACGAGGGCGCCATCGCGGCGCTGCTCGGCGAGCGGGAGGGCGAGACGAGGCTGTTCTACTGCGACCCGAGGCAGAGCCAGCAGAAGGGCGCGTGCGAGCGCAACCACGTCGAGATCAGGAAGCTGCTGCCCAAGGGCGCCGGGATCAGGTTCGACCGGCTGGCCGCGGCGGACTGCGCGCTGCTCATGTCGCACGTGAACTCCGAGCCCCGCGGCGCGCTCGGCTTCGCGACGCCCGCCCGCGCGTTCCGGGCGATGCTCGGCGCGGACGCGGCGGCGCTCCTGGACGCGTACGGCATCGAGGACGTGCCCGTCGGGGAGCTCGACCTGACGCCGGGGCTCATCGCGCGGGCGCGCGCCGAGAGGGGCGATGCCCCGCTGTCCTAGCCTGAGGGAAAACGGAATAGGCGTACCGGCCGTTCGGCTGAGTCTGGGAAGAGGTGCCGGGCGGCGGGCGGAGCATGGCCACCGGACCCATCGAAACACATCTCCACCGTTCCTTCAACTGGGAAAACGGCGCCCCCGGGCACCTGCGGGGGCCGCGGGGGCGTTCGGCTAGCTGCGGGAACGGCCTATCTGCTCAATGTGTTCGGCTGAGATCGGAAATCAACCATCTTATTGCTGTCCTGGTCTTTGCCGTCCGATTCTATTGCCAGGTACTTAATGTCTTTTTTCTCGGTTTCTTTCTCGACCGTCCGGTCTCGGATGATATAGGTTCCGTTTGACTGGCGTTTAAACGCAAAAGCGCGGCTGGCCTTGCCGTCATGCTCGCCACTCCATACGTGGATGACCTTTCCATCTTTGTCCGAGTCGCCATCGACTGACCAAATGCTGTAGCCCGTCTTCTTGTGCTCTTCGAAATTGAGCAGGGTGCGGATGGCATACCAATTTGTATTTTCTGTATCGGTCGCTACGTGCTCAAGGATGAGCTTGCTGGACGTGCCGTCATTAAACAGGTGGCAGACGTTGCCGATGACGTTGCCGTCTTCGTTGACGCTCGCGGTGCGAAAATAGCCCGCGGGGCGAAGGCGAATGACGAACTTGTCGAGGGTGGCCGCCGGTGTGGGCGTGTCTTCTGCAAATGCCGCGCGCAGGGGAATATCCAGCGTCGCGGTTTCGGGCAGGCTTGCAAGCGGCGACAACGCCGCAAGTCCTAGGCCCAGCGTAAATGCTCGACGACTGATGGCGTGGTGTTCGGTCATAACTCCTCCATTCGCAGGGTGCGGTAATGCGCTCATTTTGGTCACTATACTGCCCGGATGTTTAAAGGTGTCGGCTTAAATTGTGTGCGCGGCGCTATAAATCGGCGGGCGGACGTGTTGGGGTGTTTGTCGTTTTCGTACTGTTGCCACATTTGGGGTGGTTCCGGCGTCCGGCACTCTCGCGTTCGCCGGCTATCGGCATAAGAAAGGGAGGGTCGGTTTACCGGCCCTCCCTTAGTACGAAACGCTGGGGCACCGTCGCTTGTTTGCACTGCGTCCGTGTTTCCCGTTGCGCTCGCCAGTCGCTTAGCGCTTGATCTCGATATCGTCGAGCTTGACGTCCATGGCCTCGGTCTTGGCCTTGGCGATATCATCGGCAAACTCCAGAGACTTCATCATGGTCTCGACGGCATCCTTGTGCTCCTCGACATTGTCGATGCGCACGTACACGCTGCCGCCGTCAACGTCGGTGAAGTGCTCGGTCGTCACGCCGCCCGAGTGCGTAAAGTAGGCGCTGCGCCAGGTCTTGCCGTTGTACTTAACGGGATCGCTCTCGGTCCATCCGGAGTTGGCCTTCCACTTTGCCTCATAGTCGAACAGTTCATCGGCGTTCTTGTCAGGATCGAAGACGGGGATGAAGCGATCGCTGGCGTGCTCGCTCTCGGTGAACTTAAACTGGGCCCTATCGGCGGTGTCGCCCGCGGCGCGCGGGGTATCGAAGCCCCCCGGGGCCCCCCCCCTTAACAAAAAAAAATGGGGCGTCCTCTCTCCCCCGGGCGTTTCTTTCTCCCCCCCACCCCCCCTCGCCGGGGGGCCCTGGCCCTAAAACAAAAGGAGGTCGTCCCCCATCCCCCGGGCGGCTTTTCCTGCCCCCCCGCCCCCGCCGCTGCCGGTAGCGCCGCCGCTTCCGCCACAACCCACCAGGGCAACCGCGGCAAAGAGACTGATGCAGAGGGTGAGAATCGCAAAGGCCTTCTTTTTCATGGTCGTGTCCTCCTCGATCTGTAACCGCCCATGGATTACCTGTCTTTACTGTACGCGCGAGCGGCTCGTTCGGGTGGGCCATGTGTCCCATTCTGGGGGCCGGATTTGCGCCGTTAAGTGGCAATATGTCCGGGCGCAAAAGAGGGGAGGGCCGATGCCGTCGGCCCTCCCCGGGGTTGGGTGCCCGCTCATTTAATGGGGCGTTCGTGCGGGCGTGCGCGAACCCTTGCTACTTGATCTCGATGCTCGAAATCTCGACGCCGCGGGCCTCGGTGACGGCCGCCTTGATGTCGTCGGGGAACTCGATGGAGTTGAGGAGCGTCTCGGCTTCTTTCTCGTGCTGATCGAAGTTAGCGATGAGAACGCAGACGCTTCCCGGTTCAACGTCGGTAAAGAGATAGGTATGGGTGCCGCGGTTGTCCTCGCACGTTCCGGTGAGCCATGTCCTGCCGTTGTACTCGACGGGGTCGCCAACTTTCCACTGGAACATGCTGCTCTTTCGACCCTCATCGGCAAGAGCTTCTTCTGCCGTCATCTTCTCTTCCCAAACGGGGATAAAGCGGTCGACCGTGGTGTTCTTGTTCTCGGGGAAGGTGAGCTGGACCCTGTCGGCATTCTTGCCAGCGGAGTCGCTTACGCCAACATCCTCGGGCATCTCGACCTTAAACCAGATAAAGTCCGTCTTTTCGGCGACGGGGGCCTTTTCCTTGCTGCTCGTGGCGCCGCTGCCTCCGCTCGACGCGCCTCCGCCGCAGCCGACAAGGGCGAGTGCGGCAAAGAGGGCAATGCAAAGGGAAAGGATCGATAGGGTCTTTTTCTTCATGGTGACGTCCTCCTTGTCTGCCAGGGACATCGTGTGCCGCGGATCGCTGGGGCGGCGGTTACGCATGCACCTGATGCCTTTGTTTGCTGTGCTGTTGTTCCTCCATTCGTCGTCCGGTGCCGTGTTAAGCATTGCCCCAACATAGGTTTCCTTACCTATATGTATGCCCCAGTTGCCGCTGCCCGGGAGTCTCGAAAGGTGGGCCATGTGTCCCATGTTTGCGTTGCTGTCGCCTATCGTGTGCCATAGAAATCCGCGATGGCAAGGTGCGCTGACGCCCATGTGCTTATGGGCTAGACTTAGCACCATTATGTGATCGATGCGGTTGGTCGGCGGTTACCACCCGACCGATGTATATGACTTGAAGGTGCATGCGTATGAGCCAAGAGATGATGGACAAGACCTGCCGCGGGTTTGCCGAGGCGCTGGCCGCGCGCGAGCCGGTTCCCGGCGGTGGCAGCGCGAGCGCCTTTGTGGGCGCGCTGGGCGCCTCGCTGTGCGGAATGGTTGCCCGCTACGGTGCGACCAATCCCGCGCTTGCTGATCGTGCGGATGACCTGACGCGCACACGTGCCCGAGCTGATGTCTTGGCACCCGCGCCT
>USAX01000112.1 GCA_900552705.1 uncultured Collinsella sp.
TCTCGGCAGCATCTTTATCGGTAAAACGTGCCGTCTTGTGCGCAATCTTAAAGCGGTCATCCTCGGCAGCACCCTGAGCGGCGCCCATGCCGCGAATCTGCCAATAGTCCTCGGGCACAAACGCCATGCGCTCGCGCTCGCGCTCGACCACCAGGGCAAGCGTCGGCGTCTGCACGCGGCCGGCGGAGCGCACGTTGCCAAAGCCGCCAAACTTGGCGAGCGTCAGGTAGCGCGTGAGCACCGCACCCCAAATGAGGTCGATGTGCTGGCGGCTCTCGCCGGCGTCGGCCAGATTCTGGTCGAGCGAGACAAGATTATCGAAGGCCTGCGTAATCTCGGCCTTGGTAAACGAAGAATACTGAGCGCGGGCGACCGGCAAGTCCGGCGCGACCTCGCGCACCTTGTTGAGGGCGTCCGAGCCGATCAGCTCACCCTCGCGATCGAAGTCCGTGGCGATGATGACGCTGTCGGACTTCTTGGCAAGGTTCTTGAGCGAACGAATGAGCTCCTTCTCGGCCGGCAGCTTAATGACGGGCGCCCAGGTAAGGTAAGGCAGGCTCTCAAGCTTCCAGCCCTTGATGGAGATACCATCGGCAAGGAACGGCTTGCGCTTGGTGTCGTACGGCGGGCGGGCCAGGCCATCGGGCATATCGGCCGGCAACATCTCGCCGTCCTCGGTGACCGAATACCAACCCAGCTTTTTATCGAACAGCACACTGTCGCAAAAATCGGGTGCCAGGATGTGACCGGCAAGGCCGATGGTCACGCACTCCTCGCCCTTCCACTCAAAACGGTAGATGGCGGTGTTGTACACCTTGTCCTTTTTGGGCTTACCCGTGGACAGCCGCTCGGCGATTTGACGCGCGGCATCGTTTTTCTCGGCGATGATGAGCTTCAAAAGAGGCTCCTATCTCGTATCTCTGCGGCTACGCCCGCCCGTATGGCGGCCGACTTACGCCCTTGCTTGCTCAATCTGCCCGATGAGCCAATCGCACCAGGCATCCATGCCCTCGCCCTTGCGCGCGCTCACGGCAAACCGCGGCGCTTGCGGATTGAGGTCATCGAGTGTCTTAGTATACCTATCCATGTCAAAATCGAAAGCCGGGGCCACGTCGACCTTGTTGAGCAGCTGCGCGCCGGCGTGCTGGAAGATGCCCGGATACTTGATGGGCTTGTCGTCGCCCTCGGGCACCGAGAGAATCATGATGGACAGGTTCTCGCCCAGGTCAAAGTCGACCGGGCAGACCAGGTTACCCACGTTTTCGATAAAGATGACGTCGATGTTCTCCAGACCCACAGCCTGGTCGAAGGCATCGACAGCCTCCATGATCATGTTGCCCTCGAGGTGGCACAGACCGCCCGTGTTGATCTGGATGGCGGGCATGCCGGCTTCCTTCATGGTGATGGCGTCGACATCCGAGGCGATATCGCCCTCGATGACGGCACAGCGTAGGCCGGCCTTGTCACGCAGGCGCTCGTTGGTGCCCAGAATCGTGGTGGTCTTACCCGAGCCGGGGCTCGACAGCACATTGATCACGTAGGTGCCTGCCTCATTAAATCGCTGACGCAGCTGATCTGCCAGGCGCTCGTTGCGCGACAGGATCGGCGACGCGATATCAATCGTTTTCTCGGCCATACTTAGCGCTCCTTACTTTGGCCCCTTTATACCCCATCATTAGATGGCTAGCGGGCTAATCGTCGGGGGTTTCGATTTCGATACTTGCGATATCGAGCTCGCGGCCGTGCAGCAGGCGCACGTTGGCGCCGCCACACTGGGGGCAGCGACAATGGAAACGGTCGTGCTCAAAGACCTCGCCGCAGTCCAGGCACTCGCTTTGTGGATGGACCTCCTCCACGGCAAGCTCGCAGCCGCGCGTGAGCGGGTCCTCATCGCGAAACGTCTCCCACGCAAAGTCGAGTGCCTCGCGCACGACCTCGGTCATATCCCCGATACGAAGCGTTACCAAAACGGCGCGCGAGGCCCCCGCCCCACGCGCCGCGCGAATCACTGTATCGAGTATGCCGTTGACAATGCCAACCTCGTGCATACCGATTTACTCCTCGTCGTCCTCGTCGTCCGAGAACAGGTCCAGACGGCTCACGAACAGGCCCTCCTTGCCCTCGCGCGCGGTAATGACCACGCGAGCGATGGCGAGCGAAATCTCGTAGAGCGAGAGCAGGGCGCCATACATGAGACCCAGCGTAACGGGCGAGCCGTCGGGCGTAATCACAGCCGAACCCACGAGCAGGCCTACGTACACGTAGCGCCAGGCGCTGCGGAAGGCCGCATAGGACACGATGTGGAAAACGGACAGGTAGAAGATGATGAGCGGCAGCTCAAACGCCACACCAAAGCCGATCATAAAGAGCAGCTCCATGTTGACGTAGTTCTCCAGATCGGGCAACGCCGTAGCGACAGCCGAGGTCTCGCCGATGAGCCACTCAAAGCCCGCCGGGATGATGATGAAGTAGCAGAAGATGGCACCCAGGAAGAACAGCACCGTCGAGGCGAGCACCGTGGGCACAACCCACTTGCGCTCGTTGGGGCGCAGTGCCGGCAGGAAAAATGCCAGAATCTGCCAGATGATCATGGGCGTGCACATGACCACGGCCATCTTGATGGCAAGCGAGAAGCGCAGGCCAAAGCCGCCGAGCGTGGTGGTGATGTAAAACTTACCGTCCGGCACAAAGGAGCGGATGGGGTCCTCAAGAATATCGAGCACCACGGGCGTGGCAAAGTACAGCACGATGGCGGCGGCAAACACCGAAACGACCACGATGGTCAGGCGGCGACGGAGCTCTCCCAGGTGATCGAAGAGCGGCATGCGCGCAGGTCCGATCGGCATTACTCATCGCCTCCCTTCGGGGCGTCGGCGGCAGCAGCCTCGGCATCGTCCTCGACCTCGAGCTCGCGAGCGAGCTGGTCGACGACGGCCTTGCGCTTGCGGGGACGACGGGCGTAGAGGTCAGCCGTCGTGGGCTCTGCCGGCTCGGGCTCGGGCTCTGCAGCAGGCTCGGGCTCGACGGCAGCAGCAGGCTCTGTACCCTCGGCCTCATCAACAGCGCCTTCGCCCTCAGCAGCACCCTCGCTTGCGGCCTTCTCGGCAGCAAGACGGGCGCGACGCTCGGCAAAGGTCTCCTTCTTGGCGGGCGCTGCCGTCTCGGCGACATCCTCGTCCGCATCGGAATCGTCGTCGGTCGCAGCAGTCTTCTTGGGCTTGACCGGGGCCGACGCGACCTCGCTCACCGGATCGATAATCTCGGACTGAACAACGGCCGTCATCTTTTCCTGCGTCTCGCGGAACTGACGGATGGCACGGCCGATCGTGCGGCCCATCTGCGGGAGCTTATCCGGGCCAAACAGCAAAAAGCCGAAGACCACGATGATCGCGAGCTCACCCTCTCCAATACCAAACACACATACCTCCAAGGCTCGATGTGAGTCGAGCCCGCACCGCGCCATTCGGCCGGAACTCGTCTATTCATTCGGTCAAGTATAGCGCCCGGACGCCAAAACGTCCGAGCGCATCACAAACATATGCCAAACGGCACGCCCTTTTGGGGGCAAAGATTATGCAGCGGTGATCGAAATCTCCTGGTCGACGCCCAACAGCTGAACCACGCGCATCACCGGGGGCTGCACGTTGACGCAGCTAAAACGCTTACCGTGGTCAACCGCATGGTGTGCGGCGCCCACAAGCACGCCAATGCCTGTCGAATCGATGTAGCTCACCTGGGCAAAATCGAGCTCAACGGCCTCAGTGGGCTGCTCGAGCGCCAGGTCGATGGCATTGCGCAGGCTATCGGCGTTAGAGATATCGATCTCACCGGTCACCTTAATGGTGTAGAGCTCTGGCGTGGGGTTGGTGGAAATACCCAAATCCATGTATACGCTCCTTTACGTATCGAAAGTGCGGATAGTACTAGGCGCGGACTTGCGGGGCCCTACGCGTTAGGCGCGCTCGGTACGCGCAAGCTCGGCAGCGACGAGCTTGACAGCCAGCACCAGCACATCGAGCGCAGCCTCCAGGTCCTCGACCGTGGGATAGCTCGGCGCGATGCGGATGTTGGTGTCGCGCGGATCCTTGCCATAAGGCCAGGTGGCACCAGCCGGCGTGAGCTTGACGCCCAGGTCGGCACAAAGCGCGGCGACCTTCTGGGCCGAGCCCTCGGGGCCATCGAAACTCACAAAGTAGCCGCCATGGGGATGAGTCCAAGTGGCGCAACCCGTGTTGCCCAAGCCCTCGGTGAGTTTACGCTCAACGGCCTCAAAGCGCGGGCGCAGGAACTCGGCATGCTTTTTCATGTGCTCCTTGACCGCCTCGATGGTGGGAAGGAAACGCACGTGACGCAGCTGGTTGAGCTTGTCGGCGCTAATAAGACCGGCCTTCAGGCGCTTGGAGAACTCGGCGATGACCGCGGGGCTCGCACCGATAAAGCCGATGCCGGCACCCGGGAAGGTGATCTTGGACGTCGAGGCAAAGGCCACCACGCGGTCCTCGGTGCCCGCCGCGCGGGCAAGATCGAAGATGTTGGCGAGCTCGTCGGTCTCGTCGTACAGGTCGTGCACGCAGTAGGCGTTGTCCCAGAAGATGCGGAAATCGGGCGCGGCCGTGGGCATCTCGACCAGGCGGCGCACGGTGTCCTCGCTAAAGGTGATGCCCGTGGGGTTGGAATACTTGGGCACGCACCAGATACCCTTGATGGAATCGTCGGCGGCAACGAGGCGCTCGACCTCGTCCATGTCGGGGCCGTTGTCGGTCATCGCGACGGGGACGTTCTCGATACCCAAGTCGGCGGTGATGCCAAAGTGGCGATCGTAGCCGGGAACGGGGCACAGGAACTTGACCTTCTTGCCGTCGTGCGCGGCCTCGTAGGCGTCCCAGGGCTCGCTGCCGCACGAGCCACAACGCCAGAACATGCCGGCGATGTCATGCTCGATCAAAAGGCTCGACGAACCCAGCACAAGCGTCTGCTCGGCGGGGCAGCCCAGGAACTCCCCCGCCAGCTTGCGTGCCGAGGGAATGCCCTCAAAGCAGCCGTAGTTGGAACAATCGACGTTGCCGTCGTGCAGATCGGCGTCGGCATTGAGGATATCGAGCATGGGGCGCGAGATGTCCACCTGGGAGGGCGACGGCTTGCCGCGGGCCATGTCGAGCGCCAGGCCCTTGGCCTTGACCTCGGCGACCTCGGTCTTGAGCGCCTCGATGGCGGTATCGAGTTCGGTGGTTTCCATCTTCTGGTAGATCGTCTGCATGGGTGCGACCTTTCGCGAAGCGGTACGTTGCAGTTCGTCTAAGTATAGACCGCCACCGCCGCAACGTTATGAAGCCGTGATAGATTAAGTTCATCGCAATCAATTACGAATCGCCGCGCATGCCGGCGTGGGGCGCCCAAGGAGGCACTATGGAGTACGGATCGTTTCAGGCCGAGGAATTCGGCGACTTGCAGCGCCTGGTCGACGGACTGTTTTACGACCGCCACGCCATCGACCGCCTGGATCTGATCGTACAGGCCGAAATCTTGGACCTGGCGCCCGACCTCATGGAGATCGTGAACCTTTTGCCGCCCGGCTACTACGACCGCCAGTCACTTTGCGACCAGCTCAACTCCGCCTTGGCCGCCCACGGCTGGGGCGCCGTCTACGGAACGGTGGAATAAGCCTCGAGGCCGGCGATTTGGCCCGCTTCCCGACCTTGGCGAGGCTTGTTTTAGGGCTTGTGGCCAAAAAAGGGCAAATATGAGTACTGTTACCTTTTTAGTAGCAGCGATTCTTGGTCGAAATCGGCAAAACTCGACTTGAAACTTCCTAATCACCGTCAGCTAGCGCCAAATTGGAAGTCGATGGTCACTCATTAGCGTACAGTTCTTATAACTTTGTTCATTATTTTCCGCACCTAAAATGATACGCCGTTTGTGACAGTACTCACAAACGGCGTTTTTTGACCACTGGCGTGTCTGGCAGGCGGCAAGCACCGCCCGAATCCGCATTTTGAACGCGCCCGAATCGGTTCTGGAGCCGGTTTTCGCGTTCTTACTCGTCTTTGGGCGAGGGATGCTTGCAGACCACGCTCATGTAGATCATGCCGAGCACGGCTGCGGTGACCGAACCGGCGAGAATAGCGGCCTTGGCTGCAAGAACCTCAAACTGGGCCGTCGGGAAGGCGAGGCCGCTGATGAGGATCGACATGGTAAAGCCGATACCGCCCAAAATGCCCACACCGGCGATCATGTGCCAGTTGACATTATGCGGCAACTCGGAAATCTTGAGTTTAACCAGAGCAAACGTCATGCCAAAGATACCGATCGGCTTGCCCAGCAGCATGCCAAAGTACACGCCGAGCGTCACCGGGTCGGTGAGCAGCGTGCTCATGTCCACGCCCACCAGGCGAACCTGCGCGTTCACGA
>USAX01000113.1 GCA_900552705.1 uncultured Collinsella sp.
GTGAGCTGCGGGTAGTTAGTCGAATGGTCGTACACGCCGCCGATACCGCCTGTCGCCCACAGCGTGCGGCGGGCATGAATCTTAAACGGCTCGCCGGCATGCACGCCCTCGGCGGCATTTGCCAGCTCGTCGGCGGGACGAACCGAGTTGTCCTCGTCCACGGAAACGGCGACGACACCGACACACACCGTGACGCCGTCACGCTCGCCCGTCAGGATGTCGGTCATGGCCACGTGCTCCAAAATCTGCACGTTATCCAGCTTGCGAACGGCCTGGAGCAGCTTGGTCGTGATCTCCTTGCCCGTAATGTCGGCATGGAAGGCAATACGCGGACGGCTGTGCGCGCCCTCGCGGGTAAAGTTGAGGCTGCCGTCGGCCTTGCGCTCAAAATCCACGCCCATCGCTAGCAGGTCGTTGATGACCGAACGGCTCGAACGGATCATGATGTCGACGCTCTCGCGGCGATTCTCGTAGTGGCCGGCGTGCATGGTGTCCTCAAAGAAGGCATCGTAGTCCGAGCCCTCGGGCAGTACGCAGATGCCGCCCTGCGCGAGCATCGAATCGCACTCGTCGACAGCGCCCTTGGAGAGCATGATCACGCGCGTGCTCGTCGGCAGGTTGAGAGCCGCGTACAGGCCCGCCACGCCACAGCCGGCAATGACGACGTCGCACTCCATGTCGGGGTATTGTTTGGTTTCCACAGGAATCCTCTCCCTTGTAATGTGACATGCGGGACTGTCCCTCATGTCACATTGTTCTAGCGCGCTGCGTACTCGAGCATACGGTCGAGCGTGAGCTTGGCCTGGTCTGCCGCCTCGTCCGAGACGCCGATCTGCACCTCGCCCTCGCCCGTCTCCAGGCAGCGCACGAGCTTTTCGAGCGTGATGAGGTCCATGTTGACGCAGGTGGGCTGCACCGCGGGGAAGTGGAACTTCTTGCCGGTGCCCTGGCAGCGGCGCTCGAGCTCGTAGAGCACGCCGCGGACCGTCACGATAATGAACTCGCTGGCGTCGGACTCCTCGGCATACTTGATGATGCCGGCGGTGGAGCCGATGTAGTCGGCCTCAGCCAGGACGTCAGCCTTGCACTCAGGATGCGCCAGCACGAGCGCGTCGGGGTGGGCCTCCGTCGCGTCAACGATCTGCTCGACGGTGATGATGTGATGGCGCGGGCAGTAGCCGTTGTTGAGGATGACGTGCTTTTGGGGCACCTGCTCGGCTACGAAGCGGCCCAGGTTCTGGTCGGGAATGAACAAGATGTGCTGCTGCGGCAGCTCGGAGACGATCTTGACGGCGTTTGAGCTGGTAACGCACACGTCACTCCAGCTCTTGATCTCGACCGTGGAGTTGACGTAGCAGACCACGGCCAGGTCGTCGCCGTACTCGGCGCGCGCCGCATCGACCGTCTCGCGCTTGACCATGTGCGCCATGGGACAGTCCGCGCCCGGCTCGGGCAGCAGCACGGTCTTGGTGGGATTGAGCAGCTTGGCGCTCTCGCCCATAAACTCCACGCCGCACAGCACGATGGTCTGCTGCGGCAGGCTCTTGGCAAGCTTTGCCAGGTAGAAGCTGTCGCCGACGTAATCGGCCACAGCCTGAACCTCGGGCGCCACGTAATAGTGCGCCAGGATCACCGCGTCGCGTTGGGTTTTAAGTTGCTGAATGGCCTCGACGAGCTCTGCGGGCACCAGTGCCGCGCGCTCCGTTGCCGTCGTTGCCGATGCTAGGCCGGCCGCGATATCGCGTGCAAGCTCCGACGCATCCATGTTCGCGCTCTGTGCCATCAAGGCCCCTCTCTTTTGGCGAATCTTGGGGCTTTAGTATGACACCTAGGTTTACAGCTGACAAGACAGCTGTAAACCTAGGTGTAAAGTTGAAATAAAGATTCAATCATGCGGCAGGTCCATTTTCGAACTGGCAAGCTGAGGACAGCCGAAAATGGACCCGCCCCATGATTCGGGCAGCCCGTTTTGTCCTGGACCAAGGGGCAGTGGTCAAAAAGGGCCAAATATGAGTACTGTCACCAAATTAGTAGCATCGATTTTCCGGTCCAGAGCAGCAAAATCGCCTTGTTTGGAGCCCGATCGCGACTCTGAAGAACGAAAATCGATGCACTTTTGGCCTCTGGCACCGATTTTTGAGGCCATTTGGCTGCCACCAAACTGGTAACAGTACTCATATTTGGCCCTTTTTGACCACCGGGTTTCCGGCAGGCCCCAAAAGCGGGCCCGAATCGCTCGATCCGGGCCCGCTGGGGGTAGCGAGCACAATCGAGGTGTAAGAAGCAAGAGAGGGCCATCGCCTAGAATCGTCAGCGCCTAGATATTCAACGAGAGGAAAGACAATGGTCCGCAGCGACATGCTACCCCAGCCGGACCGGGGGCTCGGCCTCGACCGGCCCCAGACCGAGGCATTTCACCGACGAGTTCAAGAGGAAGATAGTCGATCTCCACAACGCCGGAAAGCCCAGGCGCGAGGCCATGGACGAGTGCGACCTCGACAAGAGCACCGTGGAGAGGCGGGTCAAGTCGATAAACGAGACCGGCTCGCCGCGCGCCGCCGACAACCGCACGCCCGAGTAGAACCGGATCCTGGAGCCCGAGCGCGAGAACCGCAGGCTCCGGATGGAGGTCAACGTCTTAAGACGAGCGGCGCCAGCATACGCTCGGAAGTCAGGGCCATGGCGGCCAACGGGGGGCCGCTGCCCCATATCGGCGCAGCGCTGGCATCGAGGCCTTCTGACCTGTGTCAAGATTTCGGACACGCATGCTCGAGAAATCAAGCGGCCATAGGCATGGCCTCGAGCTTGGGCTCGGTTCTCTCGAAGAAGGCCGCCATGGCCTCGGCCGGCACCTTGTAGCCGATCGTCGAGCGGGGCCTTCGGCGGTTGTAGTACGCCTCGATGAACTCGACCACCGCGTGCTTGGCGGAATCCCTGGTCGGGAAGCTGCGCCTGTAGTACATCTCGTTCTTCAGCGTGGCGAGGAACGACTCGGCCACCGCGTTGTCGTGGCAGTTGCCGGCGCGGCTGCAGGACAGCCGCACGTCGTTGTCGCGCGCCCATTCGGCCAGAAGCCTGCTGGTGTACTGGGCGCCGCGGTCGGCGTGGAATATCGCGTTGCCGGCCACGTAGCCGCGCGATTTGGCCGACGCCAGCGCCGAAACCACGATGTCGGCGGTCATGCGCTCGGAGAGCGACCAGCCCACCACCATGCGGGTGTTGAGGTCGATGACCGTCGACAGGTACAGCCATCCCTCGCCGGTGCGCAGGTAGGTGATGTCGCCCACGAGCTTGCAGGTTGGAACGGGACTGGTGAAGTCGCGGCGCACCAGGTCGGGCCGGGGCCTGGCCTTCGGGTCGGGGATGGTGGTGCGCTTCCTGGCGTTGGGCGTGCAGCCGCGTATTCCCAGCTCGCGCATCAGCTTGCGCACCCTGTACAGGGTCAATCCGGAGAACTCGCCGGGCAGGAAGCATTTCACGAACCGGAAGCCGAACCTGCGGTCCGACTCCAGCCACACGCGCCGGACCGCCTCGCGCTCGGCCGACCAGTCTTCTCGCGGGCAGCCGTTGGAGAGCCACGAGTAGAAGCCCGATCGGCTCACGCCGAGCACGCGGGCCATCATTTTCACCGGGAATTCGGCCTTCTCCGCCAACATCATCCGGTAGCATGCGGCTACGCCTGGCTTTTGGCGAAGAAGGCCGCGGCTTTTTTCAAGAAGGCGTTCTCCATCTCGAGCTCGCGTATGCGCCTTTTCGCCTCGCGAAGCTCGCGGTCCTCGGCCTTGGGGTCGGGCCCGCCGGCAAGCTCGCGCCGGCGGCTCTGCACCCACTTGTTCACGGTCTTGGAATTCAGGCCCAGTTCTGCGCAGCATTCCGTTATCGGCCTGCCCGTCGAGATGATGTAGTCGGCGGTCTCGCGCCTGAACTCGTCGGTGTACTTGGCGGCTGGGTTGGACATAGCATACCGTCCTCTCGGTCGTCGATGAATGCATTCTAAAGGATTGGGCCTCTAGCATGCGTGTCCGAAAAGACGATACAGGTCAGACAACCCAATCAGACGTCGTCTCGAGCACGTCCTCTGCACGGTCGAGCATGCTTCTGGCCTTGGCACCCTGTTTGAACCACGAGCGCAGGTCCTCGAGCGTGCTGCCCGCTGCGTACACCTTGATTTTGCGACCGCCTTTCGTGGTCACCGTGCAACGGTCGCCGCTCTCGCTATCCTCGTGCGCCGTGACCTTCTTGAGATAATCGCGGCGGAACGCCACGACGCGGGCGTTGCTGATCTCGATGAACCAATCGTCGTCGACAAGCGAGGTGCCCGTGGCACCTCGGCTCGCCATCTCCTCGGCGAAGGAGAAACCGAGTTCGCGCTCCTGTCTGCCGATCTCGTAGATACCACGGGCGGGCATGCTGAGCATGAGCAGAGGCAGGAGTCCCCCTATGAACAGGAAGAGGCATGGGACGAGCAGGAGCAGACGAGCACCGGCGTCGGTAAAAACAGCCATGAAGGCGATCACGAGCGAGAAGACGAGCGCCATACCGTTGAAAACAATCGTCAACGGCTTGATGGCAGACCAACACAGACCCGCCTTGGTCATCGGGCCGTCAACAGCGTCCGAGACCTCGATGCCCTCTTCCTCCAGACGGGCGAGGAGGTTGAGCGAGCACACCCCCTCGAGGCTTATCGAGCAGAACTTCCGGTCGCCCTCGAACAGGTCGATCCTCATCATCTGCGTGTGAAGCGTTGCACGGGTGATGTTGCCAAACGTCGTCTCCTTGCGGATGCCGAAGGCGTTACGCGAGAGAATTCGCTCACCGTCCACGTCGATGCGCGGGATGCTCAGCAGGGCCCAGATGGCCATGCCCGCGAGCGCCATGGCGTGACCGAACCACACAAGTTCGTGGTCCCACTCGCCCAACGAGACGCCCTGCCAGACGTAGACACCCAGCATGAGCAGTTCGAACGCGACGGCGCAGCAGGCGATGATCGTGCGAATGGCAGCGGGCATGCGCACCGTGAAGCGATCGAGGCTGTCCGTCGCCTCACTGCGCTCGCGCGCGCCGCGACGGGCGACCCATGCAGTGAGCGGACCGACGATGAACACCACCATCGCCACGCGCAGGAACGATTCGAGTATGTCGCCCATATTAACCACCATCCCAATAGAAAACGTGAATTTGGGAGACTATAGCAGAGCGAAGCGATCTGCACGGCATCGTCCGGGTGTTTTCGGCATACGGTGGAAACCAGCGGCAGCGGACGTTGAGAACTCACCCAAAAGACGCGATTCGACCGAAGCGATTCTTCTTGACTTGGTCTCAATGTGATACGACATGCGCCACTACCTGCGCGGTCTAGCGGCCCTGATCGAAGAGGGTCACACCGATGAGGCACTCGAGCGCATCGACGCGCTCTGCGAGACCAACGACCGCACCGCCGTGCGCCGCTACTGCGCCAACGAAACGGTCAACATTGCGCTCTCGTCGCTTTCCGCGGACATCAACGCGCACGGCATCACCGCCGACCTGCACGCCGCCGTGCCCGAAACCGTCCACGTGGGCGATGTCGATCTATTCAGTGTGGTATCGAACGCCCTGGACAATGCCATCGCCGCGGCGAGCGCCGCCCCCGAAGGCAAGCGGTTTGTCGACCTGGATCTTCGCTACGAAGACGGTCAGCTTCTATTGCTGGTTTCCAACACGTTTGGCCGTGCGCCGCACATGGTCGACGGCATGCCCGTGACTCAGCACACTGGGCACGGCTTTGGCACCAAGAGCATTATGCTTGCCGTCGAGCGCATGAACGGCAACTGCCAGTTCCGCATTAACGGCGACCGGTTTGAGCTGCGCGCCGTGATGTAGGGGCTGCCGCCAACCTCGCTACAGCGGTGCAGCCGCCGGGGTCAGCTGCTTAATGTAGGCCCACATGCGCTGCTTGGCGGCCTTGTCGGTGAGCGCCGCCTCAAAACCGTCAAGCGCCAGCACGCGGCGCCCCTGCACATGGGCGACCAGGCCGGGCTTGAGCATGGCGGTGTCAAAGTCATCAATTGCCACAAGCATATCGGCATAGGTCTCGCGCATGACATCGGCCGCACTGTTGTCCAGCAGCAGCACCGCCTCGGGGTCCAAGGTCTCCAGCGCCTCGCGGAACAGGTCGCACGTCAGGGCCTCGCCCGCCGCGACCGCTCCGTCGCCCGCGCCGGCGACGCTTGCCAGCACACAAAAATCCTCGGGGGCATATCCGATGGCACCGAGCGCCTTGCGCAACGCGGCGCCATCCGCGCCGGCGGCCAGCTCGCCGCCCGAGCACTCGGCTTCATCCAAATCGCCTTTGACCAGCACAATCGGCGAGCACGCGTTGCCC
>USAX01000114.1 GCA_900552705.1 uncultured Collinsella sp.
TGAAGACGATGAGCGCCACGGCGAGCGGGCTCACGCTGGAGCCGGCCGCGAAGCTGATGAACGCCGGCACGCACACGCCGAGCACGGCCATGACCGAACCCATGAACATGTGGATGATCATGGAGAGTGCGGCGACAAGCAGGGCGAACAGGAAGATGTTCTCGGGCACGGAGCTGGGAAGCACGACATCGGCGATCCAGGCGTTCATGCCGGTGGCACCGCCCACGGAACCCACGGCCATGGCGGCCGTCAGGAACATGAGAGACTTGATGTCGACAGCGTTCCAGCTGGCGGGGGTAAGGACCTCGCCGATGATGGGCATGGCGAGCGCGACGCCGATGGCAAGCGTCACCCAGCCGATGTAATCGCCCGAGACGGTGAGCCACAGCGCGATGGCGATGACAAGCCACACGATGGTGCGGATCTCCTTGACGGAGAGCTTGCCGAGTGCGGCCTGCTTGGCCACGATCTGCTCGCGATCGTAGACGAGCTCCTTGCTGGGCTTAAAGAGGAAGAGGCCCAAGAACAGGGTGCACAGCAGCGCGACCAGCATGGGCACGCTCATGTACAGGAACCAGTCGATAAAGGACGGGCTCATGCCGCCGGCCTCGACGCTGTACTGCGCAACGAGCGGGTTGAGCGTGGAGTCGCCCGTCAGGAAGAACATGGAACCCGGGGCGGCAGCGGCAAACACGAGGAAGCCGAGCTTACCCTTGTCGTCGTCCCCGTAGCCGGCGGACTCGGCGATGACCGAGACGACGGCGAGGATGAGGAAGGCGCGGGGAAACGGGTGCGGGATCAGCAGCGACAGCACAAAGGTGAGCGCGAAGATCGAGATGATGAGCGACTTGGCGTCGCGCACGAACTTGAGCATAAACGCATAGGCGATGCGCTCGCCCAGGCCCGACTCCTTGACCGCGCTGGCGATGAAGTAGGCGCCGATGACGAGCCACATGGTGGCTTTGGTCCACGAGCTAAACGTGGAGGCGACCGTCGCCGAGATGCTCGCGGCACCCGTGTCGTCCACGCACACCTTGAACAGAACGAGCAGCGCGCAATAGAGCAGGCCCACAAAGCCCGGCTGTGCCACGCCACACGCCCAGAACACCACCGTGGCGAGCGTCAGTGCCAGACAGGTCTGGCCGCCGACCGTGATCTCGACCGTCGAGCTCAGCTCCGCCAAAGGAAGAAACTTCACCAGCAAAAAGACAACGATACCCAGCACAAAGCCAATTTCGCGCTTGGTAATCTTAAACGCCTTCTTTTCCGCTTCCATCTCCCCACCTTTCTTGTTGGGGGCGCTCCGGATTCGCGGCCTCGTTGCCACTTAAAAAGGGGCGCCCGTTATCGGACACCCCTTACGTTGCGCTGTGTTGTTGCAATACAGTCAAGCGGGATTTTTTGGATGAGAAGCGATCCCCTGGACAAAAACCATCACATCATTCGACGCTTTTCCTCGTTTTCGAGATTTTCATCGAATGTTGTGACGGTTTTGATATGGCAAAGGGACTGTACCTTTGTTACATAGCGAGGGCCGTACGGATGGATGGGTCGCTGAGGGTCTCGCGAAGCCAGGGGGCCAGCTGCTCGGGGCGACCCTGCAGGTAGCCTTTGAGCTCGGACGGGGCCACGCGGCGCACCTCCGAGATCTCCTCTTGGTTGATGCATAGCTCGCCCGGCTCAACATGGGCTGCGAACACCTCGCACCATTCGCACTCGCAGCGGCCGTCGCCGTGGTCCTCACGGTACACCACGTGTCCGAGGTGCTTGAGCTGATCGGGATCGCGCGTAATGCCAAGCTCTTCGTTGATGCGGCGCGCCGTGGCGGCCGCGACGTCTTCCCCGGGGAGCGGATGGCCGGCGCAGCTATCGGCCAGCACCCCGCCCCACAGGCGCTTGAGCGGACTACGGCGACAGAGCAGCAGACGCGCGTCTTCGCCCCGGCCCTCGACTAAAAGCGTCAGAAATGCCTGATGCAGGATGCCCTCGCCGGTATGGGCCTCGATGCGGTCGACGTGGCCGAGCGCCTCGCCGGTCGCGGCATCGACCGCCACGACCTCGGCGCCTGCGCCGCCCTCATCCCAGCCGGCGCGCAGAATGCGGGCTGCGGCCTCCTCGAGCGCAGCGATGAGTTCCTTGGTGGTGTCGAGCACGCGCTGCAGGTCGTCCCCGCTCGCCTGTTCAACATGAAAGCCCGTGCTTGCGACTACCGGCACGCCAAAGCGCGTTGCCAGCGCCGCCGCGATATCGTGCGCTGGAATCTCGTCGCGATGGCACGGAACGGCCAGGATGCTCACCGTCGCCGTGCGACCGGGCTCGGGGCGCGGAATGGCCTGTGCCGTGGCGCCCAGGTGCGCGAACTCGGGCGAGCAAGCGTACACCGCCATGCCCCGCGGCGTCACCGTCAGCTGGGCCTCGAGCGTAAACTTGCCCTCGCCTACCGCAACCTTCGTCGTGTGCATACCCATGGGATCTCCTGTCGCCCGCGATGTACCTGAGACCATCTTCGCCTGTATTGCGACTATACAGGCAAGCGCAGCCTGCGACAAAGGGGGCAGGCACCTGACACATTCTGCTAGAGTTGCAGGGATTGAATCCCGCTTATTCATGCGACATTGGAGTGACAATCTTGACCGCCGCAACCACGCCTAAAAGTAAGTCAACCGCCGCCGCGCTCTCCCCCGCGCGCACCAAGCTCTGCCTGGCGCTGCTCGTGCTGCTGGGCTTCTCGCTCGGCTGCTCGGAGTTCGTGGTCATCGGCATCGAAAGCGACCTGGCGACGGAGCTCGGCATCTCGCTTGCCACCGCGGGCCAGCTCATCAGCGTGTTTGCGCTCGTCTACGCTATCGCGACGCCGGTGCTTGCGCTCAGCACGGGGCGATTCCGCCGCTACCAGCTGCTCGTGTGCTACAGCATCGTCTTTGTGCTCGGCAACCTGGTCATGGCGTTGGCGCCCAACTTCCAGGTACTGTTTATCTCGCGCATTGTCCTGGGCTCCGTCTCGGGCGCACTGCTCGCCGTGGGTGTGACGTACATCCCCGAGCTGCTGTCCCCGCAGCAAACCTCGCTTGCCATCTCGGTCGTGTACGGTGCGTTTTCCGTGGCAATGGTCTTTGTCACTTCGATCGGCAAGTTTGTGGCCGACACGCTCGACTGGCACGTGGCCATGTACGGCACGCTGACCTTTGCCGTTCTGATCTGCGGAGCGCTCGTGGCGCTTATGCCGCGCGCCGGGCAAACCGACGAGCCTGCCACCTTTCGCGAGCAGGCGGGACTTCTACGCGAGCCGAGCATCATCACCGGCATGCTCATCTTCTTGTTTGGCGTGGGATCGGTCTATGTGTTTTACGGCTATGTGACGCCCTATCTGGAGCAGGTGCTGGGCATGGGCACGGTCGAAGCCAGCACCACGCTTATGGCCTACGGCGTGTTCTGCCTGATCTCGAACATCCTGGGCGGATGGATCGATGCGCGCTTTGGCATGAAGGCGCTGCTTGTGACGTTTGTGCTGCAGGCTGCGGCGTTACTCGGGCTGTTCGCTGTGGGCGGCACTATGCCACTCGCGCTGGCCTTTGTCTTTAGCTTGGCGCTGCTCATGTACCTGTTCTCGGTGTCGTGCATCACACACTTTATGGACGTGGCGCGCAGCCGCCATCCCAAGTCGATGGTACTCGCAAGTTCGGTTGAGCCCATGGCGTTTAACGTCGGTATCTCGTTTGGCACCGCAGTGGGCGGCGCCGTGGTAAGCAGCATTGGCATTGCGTACGTGGGCGCAGTGGGCGCCGCGTTCTCGCTTGTGGCCTGGATGCTCACGCTGGTGACGATCAAGTTGGCTCGCTGGGAGCGCAGGCGGGCGAGGGCATAGGCGTAGATGCGATACTCGAGCTCGATGATGGCGATCGAAAGGAAACCGCATATGCAACGTGTACTGTTTATCTGTCATGGAAATATCTGCCGCTCGACGATGGCTGAATCGGTGTTTACCGAGTTGGTGCGCCGCGCCGGACGCGAGGGTGAGTTTGCCATCGACTCCGCCGCGACGTCGACCGAGGAGATCGGCAACCCGCCGCATCATGGCACCGTTGCCAAGCTGCGCGAGGTCGGGATTCCCGTCGTCGCGCATCGCGCTCGTCAGGTGCGCCGCGCGGAGTATGGCGACTGGGACCACATGGTCTATATGGATAACGAGAACACCCGCGGCTTGCAGCGCATCTTTAGCAAGGACCCTGAGGGCAAGATCTCTCGCCTGCTCGATTGGACCGATCGCCCCGGCGACGTGGCCGACCCTTGGTACACCGGCAATTTCGATGCCACCTACCGCGATGTGCTCGCCGGCTGCACCGCCATGCTCGAGCAGCTGTAGGTTCGCGAGTGCACGGGCCGCGCCATCGGTATACACCCAGCGTGGATCATCTCCCACTTTGAGCGTTCAAGTGCGCTTAAAACGGGAGAAAATCCACGCTCGGCGGGAGGGACTGTCCCTTTGTCGCATTCGGGACTGACCCTAGACAGGTTTGACCTCCAGTTTTATCCCCTCGGCACGGAAGTCGCCCAAAACATCCGGAAGGGTCCAAGTCGCATACAGAGGCAGATAGAGAACGCCCCCGTCACGCTCAACGTTGCCTCTCGAGAAAACAATCCCGCGCTTTACGCCATACTCGGCCGTTTCAAGCACATGGTTCAACGCGGCGTGCGCATGGTAATACGTCCCCGATTTAACCTCGATGGGCACAGCCGTCCCATCCGGGCCGTCAATCACGAAATCGACCTCGCCCCGTTTCTTGGTCTGGTAGTAATACAGCCCTCTTCCCTGGGCAGCCAGCTGCTGAGCCACCACGTTTTCGTACACGCCGCCGAGGTTGGGCTCCTTGCTGTCGAGGTACGCCGCCTGAGCGACCCCGATGGGATAACGGGCCATCAGCATCCCGGTATCGGACTGGTACAGTTTGAACTGGGACGGTCGCGCTGTCTTAAGCAGCGGGGACTTTGGCTCGGTTACGATATCGGTCTTGAGGGCGACGCCGGCATCGACGAGCCAGACGAAGTCGCGCTGGTACTTCTCGAAATGGGCCTTGGGGTCGATCGAGTTGAGCGCAAAACGCTTGTTCTCGCCCTCCAGCATGACAGGAAGCTGGTCGAAGATACTCTGCACCTGGAGCGCGCGCCCGTTCGCGTATTTCGAGATATCCCGACGGTATTGCCCGTTCAGCTCGGACTGGAGCTGGCGGACAGATGCCAGATCACCCTGCGTGTCGAGGAAGCGCTGCACGATCTCCGGCATACCGCCGACGACGATATAGGTCCTGAAGTTTGCCATCATTGCGTCGTGAATATAACCAGGAACCGGCGTCTCGTTGCGGCACGCATCGCAAATCGAGCGCCGCGCCTCTTCGCTCACCCCGATTGCCCAGCTGAACTCCTCAAAATCCAGCGGGAACATCCTGAGCTCATGGACATACCCCACGGGATAAGACCTGACGCCCTTGAACTGGGTCCCGAGCATGGACCCCGAGAATGCCCAGCGGCAACGGTCGTCCTCGACAAGGAACTTCGCCATCGTCATGATGTCGGGGGCCTCTTGGACCTCATCGATAAACACGAGCGTTTTGCCTGGCGCTATCGGCTTTCCCGAAAGAAGCGTCACCCTGCTGATGAAATCATCGGCATCCCGTGCCTCGAGAAGAGCATCTTTTGCCTGGCGATTTTCCGCGAGATTGAGCTCGATATAGGTTGCGTAGTTTGACTTACCGAACTCGCGAATCGAGTAGCTCTTACCGATTTGGCGAGAACCCGTGACGAACAACGCCTTTCGTTCAATGGATCTCTGCCAACAATCAAGCTCATCAGCGATTTTCCTGCGCAACATAAGCTCTCCCATCGCCTCGATAAATGAAATGCAGATATTTATATCGACTATTATCGATGAAATGCAGAGATTTTTAGTACCGAAATTGGATGAAATGCAGAAATTTGAGCTTACTCGCGCACAGAACAACGACGCGTGCGCCTAAGCATGGGCATAAGTGAGGTCGGGATTCTCGCATACAAATCGAGCGAGGACTATCTCCCACTTTGAGTGCGAAATTGCGCCCAAAACGGGAGATAGTCCACGCTCGATATTTCGACGGGAGAAAATCCTCGCTCGGTTACTCGTCGACGATCTCGGCAAGCCAGACGTTCAGCGTATCAATCTCGGGGCAGCAGAACTTTGCCGTGCCAGGCTCGTTGCCAGGCACGGTTCCGCCATAGCGCAGGATATCGATATAGGGAAATCCCACATGGCAGGCCATGGCGCACATCTTGCCGCGATCTCGGTCGAAGTCGAAGACGTCACCCGGCTTGT
>USAX01000115.1 GCA_900552705.1 uncultured Collinsella sp.
TGATCGCAGATGAGTGCACCGTATCGGAGCAGTACAAGGAGATGGTCCTGAAGGCCAACGACACCTCGACGCGTGCGACCGGCCGCTCGACGGGACACCCGGTGCGTGCCCTCAAGAGCCCCTTCACTAACGCCTACGCCAAGAGCGAGGCGGCGGGCGTAAGCGTCGAGGAGCTCGGGGCCATGGGCACGGGCGCCCTTCGCAAGGCCGCCAAGGACGGCAATTACGAAGAGGGCTCGTTTTTGTGTGGACAGATTGCCGGCATGGTCAACGAGCGCCAAAGTGCACGTGAAATCGTTGACGACCTAGTCGATGGCGCCGAGCACGTCCTGAAGGGTGCGTGCGCATGGGTGGCGTAGCGTTTCTGTTTGCCGGCCAGGGCGCCCAGCACCCCGCGATGGGCGTCGACCTGATCGAGGCATCGCCGGCGGCCGCCGAGGTGTTCGCCATTGTCGACGAGGTGCGCCCGGGGACCAGTGAGCAGTGCCGAAGCGCCTCCAAGGAGGAACTCTCGCAGACCGAGAACACGCAGCCGTGCGTGTTCGTTCACGATCTGGCAGCGGCTGCCGCCCTGCGTGAGCGCGGCGTGGTACCTGCCGCCTGTGCGGGATTCTCGCTGGGCGAGGTCGCCGCGCTCACCTTTGCGGGGGCGTTCGATACGCGAGCGGGCTTTGGGCTCGCGTGCGAGCGCGCGGCGCTGATGGCCGCGGCTGCCGAGCGCCATCCGGGCGGCATGCGCGCCGTCATCAAGCTCGATGCGGCGCAAGTCGAGAACCTGGCAAAACAGGCCGGCGAGGACTGCTGGCCGGTCAACTACAACAGTCCGCAGCAGACGGTTGTTGCCGGAGCGCCCGAGGCGCTGCAGGAGCTCGACGTCCTAGTAAAAGAGGCTGGCGGCCGCGCTATGAAAGTCGCGGTGTCGGGCGCATTTCATAGCCCCTATATGGCCGAGGCGACTGAGGGGCTGGCGACGTATATCCAAGCCGGCCACGCGCCGTCACCGCTGCTGATTCCGGTCATGGCAAACATGACGGCGGCGCCCTATCCGGCGGACCCGCGAGCGGCATCGGATGTCTTGGCCAATCAGGTGAGTCATGCCGTTCGTTGGGTCGACACGCTGCATACTCTGCAGAATCAGGGCATCGACACGTTTATTGAGGTCGGCCCTGGCAAAACGCTGTCGGGCCTGGTCAAGCGTACGCTGAGCGACGTTCGCGTGTATTCGTGCGAAACGGCCGAGCAGGTCGCAGCTATTGCCGACGAGCTCGCATAGTCCACAGGGCTGTAACCCGAAAGGAATGACATGGGCAACTTGAACAACGGCGCGCTCGAGCGCAACGACTCACGTCGCGTGGCACTGGTCACGGGCGGCTCGCGGGGTATCGGCCGCGCCTGCGCTGTCGGTCTGGCGGAGGACGGCTTTGATATCGCCGTCGTCTATGCCGGCAGCGTCGATGCGGCGCGCAAGACGTGCGAAGCCTGTGAGGCGGTTGGCGCCACGGCACGCGCATATCAATGCGACGTGGCCGATCCCGCTGCCGTCAACGCGTGCGTGGAAGCGGTCCTCAACGACTTTGGTTCCATTTGGGCGCTCGTCAACAACGCCGGCATCACCCGCGATGGCCTGCTCATGCGCATGGGCGATGACGCATTCGATCGCGTGCTCGATGTCAATCTCAAGGGAACATTCAATATGACGCGCGCGCTCACCAAGACCTTTATGCGCCAGCGCGGCGGTTGCGTCGTCAACATGAGCTCGGTCGTGGGCCTGATGGGCAATGCCGGGCAAGCCAACTACGCTGCTTCCAAGGCGGGCGTGATAGGGCTTACCAAGGCGGTGGCGCGCGAGCTTGCGCCTCGTGGCGTACGAGCGAACGCGGTCGCCCCCGGGTTTGTCGAGACAGATATGACGGCAAAGCTCTCGGAGAAGGTGCGTACGGCAACCGAGGAACAGATTCCCCTTAAGCGCATGGCACGTCCCGAGGAAGTGGCCGGCGTGGTGCGCTTTTTAGCGAGCGATGCGGCTGCTTACATTACGGGCGAGGTCGTGCGCGTCGACGGCGGAATGGCGATGTAGAAACCAGGGCCGAAGAACGGCTTGGATGAGGAGACCATGATGGAACAGAGAGTTGCAATCACCGGCATCGGTGCCGTATCGCCGCTCGGCAACACCGCGCTTGCCACCTGGGCGGCCATGTGCGCCGGGACCTGTGGCATCGGCCCGATCACGCACTTCGATACCGATGCGTTTACCGTCAAGGTGGCGGCCGAAGTCAAGGGCTTTGACGGCAACGAGTACTTTGGCAAGCGTGACGCCAAGCATCTCGATCCCTGCGTTCAGTTTGCGCTGGTGGCTTCGGACGAGGCCATGCACGATGCGGGCTTTGATGCCGAAGGCGCCATCGATCGCGAGCGCCTGGGCGTTTACGTGGGGTCGGGCGTGGGCGGCATGCAGACGCTCGTCGACAACGTCCACACGATCGCCGATCGTGGACCTCGCCGCGCATCGCCCTATATGATTGCGATGATGATCCCCAACATGGCTTCGGGCAATATCGCGATCCGCCACAAGGCAAAGGGACCGACCCTGCCAGTCGTGACTGCTTGCGCGACCTCGGCCCATGCGGTGGGCGAGGCGTTCCGTGCTATCAAGCACGGCTATGCCGACGCGATCCTCGCGGGCGGTGCCGAGGCGGCCATTATCCCCGATGCTGTTGCAGGCTTTACGTCCTGCCGCGCATTGACCACCAACCCCGATCCCGCGACGGCCTGCCGCCCGTTCGACGCAGACCGCGATGGCTTTGTGATGGGTGAGGGCGCCTGCGTGCTGGTACTCGAGAGCATGGAGCATGCGCAGGCGCGCGGTGCGCACATTTATGCCGAGGTCGTGGGCTACGGCAACACCGATGATGCCTATCACATTACGAGCCCCGACCCCGATGCCGCCGGCATTGCCCGTGCGATATCGCTGGCGGTAGCCGAGGGCGACGTCAAGCCTTCCGAGGGTCTCTACATCAACGCCCACGGCACCTCGACCAAGCTCAACGATTCGTCCGAGACGACAGGCATTAAGCGGGCGCTCGGCGAGGACGCGGCACGCGCCGCGCACGTCTCGTCGACCAAGTCGATGACCGGGCACATGATCGGTGCCACGGGTGCCATCGAGGTCATGGCCTGTGCCATGGCGCTCGAGCAGGGCGTGGTGCCCCCGACCATTAACTACCACACGCCCGATCCCGCCTGCGATCTTGATTACACGCCTAATCGAGCGGTTCGCGCCGACCTTACCTGGGCGCTTTCGACCAACCTGGGCTTTGGCGGGCACAACGCCGCCATCGCGCTGCGTAGATATACGAGGAGCTAGAGCATGGATTCCAAAAGACTTGCCGAGATAGCCGATGTGATGGAGGACCGCGGCCTTACGCGCGTACGTGTTGAGGAGCCCGATGGCACCGCGGTCGAACTCGAGCGCGCGAGTGCCGCGCAGCCGGTTGCCGTGCCCGTGCCTATGCCGGGTGCCGTGGCCGCTCAAGTTGCAGCTCCCACAGTCGCGCCTGCCGCACCGGAACCCGCCACGCAGACACCTGCCGCCGCGCCGGAGCCCAAGGGCACCGAGGTGACTGCTCCCATGGTGGGCGTCTTCTATGCTGCCCCTGCGCCGGGCGACGAGCCGTTTGTGCGCGTGGGCTCCAAGGTCAAGGCCGGCGAGACCCTCTGCATCATCGAGGCCATGAAGGTTCTCAACGAGGTGACGGCCGAGGCAGACGGTGAGGTGCTCGAGATCTGCGTGGCCGACGGCGACCTCGTGGAGTTTGGCAGCTGCCTCATGAGGATCGGATAGGTGATATCCATGAACAAAGAAGAGCTCAAGAAGCTATTACCGCATCGCGAGCCGATGCTTTTGCTCGACGAAGCCGAGCTGGTGGGCGACGAGGCCCACGGCAAGATCGCGATTACAGGCGACGAGTACTTTTTGCAGGGACATTTTCCGGGAAACCCGGTCGTTCCCGGCGTGATTCAGTGCGAGATGCTCGCCCAGAACTGCTGCGTGCTGCTGATGGGCGATGAGGAGGCGCGCGGCGCGACGCCGTTCTACACGAGTCTGGACAAGGTGCGCTTTAAGCGTCCGGTGCGCCCGGGCGACACGGTGGATCTAGTGTGCTCCATCACGCGTGCGCGCGGGCCGTTCCGCTTTGCGACGGGTACAGCGAGCGTCAACGGTGAGGTTTGCTGCCGCGCCGATATGTCTTTTGCACTCATGCACGAAAGTTAAGGAAGGCTCCATGTTCGACAAAGTGCTCATCGCCAACCGCGGCGAAGTCGCGGTCCGTGTTATCCGCGCGTGCCGCGATATGGGCATCAAGACCGTCGCCGTTTATTCCACGGCCGATGCGGACGCGCTACACGTGCAGCTTGCCGACGAGGCGTATTGCATCGGCGGCCCGCGTCTTGCCGAGAGCTACCTCAACGACGATGCCGTGCTCACCTGTGCCGTAAAGTCGGGGGCAAAGGCGATCCATCCCGGCTATGGCTTCTTTTCCGAGAAGGCGAGCTTCGTGCGCGACTGCGACAAGTTCGGTCTGGCGTTTGTCGGTCCTTCGGCCGAGGTGATCGACAGCATGGGCGACAAGGACGCCGCACGCCGAACGGCCGCTGCTGCGGGCGTGCCCATCGTGCCGGGCTGCGATTTGCTCAAAAGCCCCGAGGAAGCAACGGCCGAGGCCGAGCGCATCGGCTGCCCCGTGCTTATTAAGGCGCGCGCGGGCGGCGGCGGTCGCGGTATTCGCAAGGTCGAGCGCGTGGAAGATGCGGCAAAGGCGTTCATCGAGGCGCGTGCCGAGGGTGAGGCCGTTTTTGGCGACGGCGAGTGCTACATGGAGAAGTTCGTTGCGCCGGCGCATCACGTTGAGGTACAGATTATGGCCGATAAGCAGGGCCATGTGTTTTCGCTCGGCGAGCGCGAGTGCTCGGTGCAGCGCCGCAACCAAAAGCTGATCGAGGAGAGCCCCGCGCCGTGCCTCGACGGACGCGATGATATTCGCGCGCGCATGCACAAGGCCGCGCGCGACCTGGCTCGTGCCGTTGGCTATGAGGGCGCTGGCACCATCGAGTTTTTGTACTCAGATGACGGCAATTTCTACTTTATGGAAATGAACACGCGCTTGCAGGTGGAGCATCCGGTTACGGAGTTTGTGACCGATACCGACCTGGTTAAGTGGCAGCTGCGCGTGGCTGCCGGCCAGCCTCTGCCCTTTGAGCAGGAGGACGTACCGGTCCGCAACCACGCCATGGAGTGCCGCATCAATGCCGAAACGCCGGACTTTCTACCGTCATGTGGAACGGTCACCGCGTTGCGTGTGCCGGGTGGTCCGCGCGTGCGCTGGGATTCCGCCATGTTTACCGGAGCGAAAGTTCCGCCGTACTACGACTCCATGCTCGGCAAGCTCATCGTGTGCGCGCCCACGCGTGACGGTGCCATTCGCAAGATGCGCTCGGCCCTGGGCGAGCTCGTGATTGAGGGCGTGAGCGAAAATAGCGAGCTTCAGCTCGACGTGCTGGCAAACGACGAGTTTTTGTCGGGCATGTATCACACCGATCTGATGGGGCATCTCTATGCTGATGAATAGAAAAGCGAAGACGGTCAATGTCCTTGAGGGGCCGATAACCGAGTCGTGCGCCGAGTTCCCCGCGCGCCACGTGTTTGTCAAATGCCCGGAGTGCCGCCGTGTGATCGATGAGGCGCGCCTGCACGACAACCTCGAGGTCTGCCCTCGTTGCGGCAAACACTTTCGCGTGAGCGGTCGCGCGCGCATGCGCATGACGGTCGACGCGGGTACCTTTGAGGAATGGGATGCCAATCTGGCGTCGAAGGACTTCCTCTCGTTTCCCGGTTATGCCGACAAGCTTAAGAGCGTGAGCGAGCGTTCGGGCGAGCGCGATGCCGTTGTGTGCGGCAGGGGCAAAATCTGCGGCTGCGATACCGCGCTCTTCTTTATGGATGCCAACTTTATGATGGGCTCAATGGGCTCCGTGGTGGGCGAGAAGATCTGTCGTGTCTTTGAGCGCGCGGCCGAGTTGGGGCTGCCGGTCGTTGGCTTTACCGTATCGGGCGGCGCCCGCATGCAGGAGGGCGTGACCTCGCTCATGCAGATGGCCAAGATTTCTGCGGCGGTTAGGCGCCACAGCGAGGCGGGCGGCCTGTATATCACGGTGCTCACCGATCCCACGACCGGAGGTGTAACCGCGAGCTTTGCCATGGAGGGCGACATTATCCTGGCCGAGCCCGATGCCCTGACGGCATTTGCCGGCCCGCGCGTG
>USAX01000116.1 GCA_900552705.1 uncultured Collinsella sp.
TGGTTCGACGTGGCTCGCATCCGCGACTTTCGGTGATCCTTGTGGTAGAAGGTTCGCCCAGCTATGCGATGCGTGCGCTCGAGAGTATCCAGAACCAAGACCTCTACGATTTGCAGATTGTCGTTGTCTGTCGCGATACTGCGCCCGGTGTGCGCCATTCGCTTCAAGTTGCTGCCGACAGGGACATCCATATTGATTTGATTGACGTCGAGGACGCGACGCGCGGCGCGTGTCTTCGTGCCGGTTTTGCTGCCTCGCGCGGCTCTCAAATCATCGCCATGAACGCCGATGAGTGGTTTGCTCCGCAATCACTTTCCAAGATGGTCGATATCGCGTGCGATACTGCGGCAGACATAGTGTTCCCCACGGTGTCGCTCGACCGCTATGATGCACATCGAGAGCGCCATTCGCGCGTCTTGGATGCTACTCATATTTCCATTGATAGCAAATCTTCGATGGTGGCCGGGCTGCCTCAGTTGATTTTGGGCGGCTTGGTTGCTCAAGTCTCTGGCGTGATGTATAGTCGTCCGCTGTTTGAGGCATGCCTTTTGTGCGACAAGGCGTTTCGCACAGTTGGGTTTATGGCATGCGCGCTCTCGCAGGCGCAGCGCGTCTCCGGATGCGGCGACGCTTGTTTCCACGCGGTGGCGCCTAAGCTTGCAGATGCCTTTGATCCCACCATGTATGCCAAGGTATCCGATGACACCCGAGCGCTCGACGAGCTTGCGGACTCACTCTCGGAAGCAAATAGCGGTGGTCGGCTCAAGCTGGCAAGCCAAAAGTTCTACTTTGCCGGACTGGTCGCCTGCATCGAGAATTTGTGTCTGAGCCCGCATGGGGTGTCGTCAATCGAGCGTTCCGCCCGCATGCGTGATATGCTCGAGGCGCCTCGAACCCGTCAAATGGTCGCCGCGCTCAAGGATAACCATCGGGGGCTCGGTCTGTTGTTTGGGCCGATCGCTAGCGCCAAGCCCGCGCGTTGCGTGATGTGTACGCATCTGGCAGCTTTTCTTAACCGGACGGGCGCAAAAACCGCCTAAACGGCTCATTACGAAACAAATTTGCATAGAATTGTTTCGAAATGCGTTCTTATACACAAAAGCCTTCAAATAGCGTTAAACTATTCAATCACTGATTGATTGTCTCCGCCATCTTTTGGAGTGAGGGTTTGTATGGCTAAAAAACGCAATGGGCGCCAGGATGCCATTAGAGATATTGTGCGCAATAAGGACGTCCGCACGCAGCGTGTGCTGGTCGATGAGCTCCGTGCTATGGGCTTTGATTGCACGCAGGCGACTGTCTCTCGCGATATTGCCGATATGGGGCTGCGTAAGCTCCCTGAGGGCATCTATGTTCTGGCAGAGGACCTGCACCTGCAGCGCATGGTTTCCGAGCTCGTAACGGGCGTTCTGCGTACCGATAATCTGGTTATGATCAAGGCTCAGCCTGGCACGGCTTCCGGCATCGCCGCCGCCGTTGATGCGGCAGAGTTGCCCGATGTGCTTGGCTCGCTTGCCGGCAACGATACGATTTTGGTTATTGCCCAGACGGCCGAGGACGGCGAGCGTCTCGAGGCGCTGATCAATAAGCTGAGCAATTCTCACAAGTAGGCGTGCGGGTCGTGCGCTCGGCACTGCGTGCGCTTACATAGTGGCTTGTAAGGGGTATCGACGTTGGTCGGTACCCCCTTTTTTTGTTTGCTGGTATAACGACCGCCCAGTCGCTTCAAACTAAAAGGCCCCGAGCAGTTCAATAAGCTGCTCGGGGCCTTGTTGGCTTTAGTCGCGTACTTCTTAGCCGACCGTATCGTCAGGCGTGGGCGAGGGGTCGGGAGTGGGCGTGGGCGTAGGCGTAGGCGTGCCGCCATCGCCGCCGGTCGAACCACCAGTGGAGCCACCCGTCGAGCCACCGGTCGTACCGGTGCCGCCGGTGGTGTCGCCGCCCGTGGTCTCGGTGGTCGTGGTCGTCGTGGTAGTCGTTGTGGTGGTTTCCTCTTCCTCTTCGTCCTTGTCCTTGTCGTCGTTCTCCGACTTCTTGGTGTTGTTGGTGCCGTAGAACTTCCAGACGCTGTTGTTCTTGTAGGTGGGCGCCGTTCCGGTCGCAAACTCCTCGCGCTCGGTACCGGTCAGAACGGTGTTCATAAACCGCTTAAAGACAGGCAGGTTGGTGCTGTCGCCCAGCAGGTCCGTGCCGTACTTTTGGATGGGGATCTCGCCCGCGGAATAGCCGGTCCACAGGGCGCACGCCAGCTGCGGGGTATAGCCGCAGAACCACAGGTTGGTGGTGTTGTCGGTGGTGCCCGTCTTGCCGGCATAGGGCTGGTTGACACTCAGGGCGCCGGCAGCACCCGTACCGCTGCCCTTCATGACGCCGGACAGAACATCGGTGACCGCGGCGGCCTCGCCCTCGGTAAGCACCTGTGAGGGATTGTCGGTGTGCTGGTACAGCACCGAACCGGTACGAGAGTCAATCTCGGTGATGGCGATCGGCTGGCGATAGTAGCCGCCGTTGGCAAACGTCGCGTAGGCGGCGGCCATCTCGAGCGGCGAGATCGAGCCGGTGCCGAGGGTCATGACGGGAACGTCCTCGATGTTGTCCTTGGCGGGGTCGATGCCGAGCTTTTTGACGAGCGAGATGATCTTGCTGTTACCGACGGCTTCCGCCACCTGGATGTAGCCGGTGTTGGAGGAGTATGCCGTCGCCTGCTTAAGCGTGATGTTGCCATAGCTCTGGTTGGCGTAATTTTGGACCTCGGTCGTGGTGCCCTTGGCCTTGAGCGGCGAGTTGCAGTTGAGGGTGACGTTGGGGTTCATGCCGTTTTGGATGGCAGTTGCCAGCGTAAAGGCCTTAAAGGTGGAGCCGACGGGACGCTTGGCCGTGGCATGGTTTACGTGGTTCTCGTCGGCGTTGTAGTCGTAGCCGCCCACCATGCACTTGATGTAGCCGGTCTTGGGGTCGACGACGACCATGCCCATGTCCAGGCCGTCAAGCGAGAGCGTGTCGAGCTGCTCGCGGACGGCATTCTCTGCCACCTGCTGCATCGTGGGGTCGATGGTGGTCTTGACGGTCAGGCCGCCCTTAAAGAGCACGTCGGTCGAGAACTCCTGCTCCAGCAGCTGCTTGACGTAGGAGACAAAGTAGGGCTGCGAGTATACGTCGACGCCGCTGCCCGAGATTTCGGTCACATTGAGGGTGATGGGTTCGGCCTGTGCGGCATCGTGCTCCTCCTGGGTGATGTGGCCCAGGCGCAACATGTTGTCGAGGACCTTGTTGCGACGGGACAGCGCCAGGTCGGGGTTGACCGTGGGGTCGTACTGCGAGGGCGAGTTGGGAAGGCCGATCAACAGCGCGGCCTCGCTCAGGGTGAGGTCGGCGGCGCTCTTGGACAGATAGGTCTCGGCTGCGGCCTCGATGCCGTAGGCGCCGTGGCCGTAATAGATGGTGTTGAGGTACATCATGAGGATCTCGTCTTTGGAGTACATGTCCTCCATCTTGATGGCGATGTAGGCCTCGCGCACCTTACGCTCAATGGTCGAGTCGAATTGCTCCTCCTGCAGGATGGTGTTGCGCACAAGCTGCTGGGTGATCGTCGAGGCGCCTTCGTGCCCGCCGCCGAGGGTTGCCACCGCAGCACGCGCGATACCCCACAGGTCGATACCGCCGTGCTCGTAGAAGCGCTCGTCCTCGACGTCAACGGTGCCCTGCAGCACGTAGGGGGAGACCTCGTCCTTGGTGATGGACTTGCGGTTTTGCGTGTAGAAGCTCGCGATCTTGTTGCCGTTGCAGTCGACGATCTCGGTGGGCTCGCTCACCAGATACGCGTTGGCGTCGGTGTAGTCGGGCAGATCGGACAGCCAGCGGTTGACGTTACCGACCATGCCGATGCCAAACGCCACGCCCGCAATCAGCAGAAAGCCCAAAAACGAGAGCAGGATTATGGGCAGGGCGTGCGTCTTTGAACGGCTGTGTCCCTGTCGTTGGCGAGGACCCATATATTGACCTCCAGGTATGTCGTGCCAGACGGTGGATGTGCCGTCGGGGCAGGATGGACATAAGTTATTACACGATAAACCAAACGGGGCGCGCGAGGCCTCGTGTATGCTGGAAGACGGCATTTTTCAGAGTGAATGCATACCTTGGTAAGGAGTTTGTCGATGGCGATTCGGACGATGGGGCCGAGCGGACAATACGAGACTGGATTGGATGCTGCCGGTGCGGCGCTGCCCGAGCTGCTGGCGCCGGCGGGCGGGCTCGACCAGATGCTTGCGGCCATCGCCGCGGGCGCCGATGCCATCTATGCGGGGTTGGGCGGCTTTAACGCCCGTGTGAGCGCCCATGGCTTTACGGATAACGAGTTTGCGCGCGGCTGCGCCGTGGCGCATGCCCATGGCGTGCGTGTGTACGTAACGCTCAACGTGTTCGTGTTTGACGATGAGTTGTCCGACGCGGTGGCGTTGGGAGCTCATGCACTGGAGCTGGGCGCCGATGCTCTGATTGTCGCCGATGCCGGGTTGGCCTGCGCGCTGCGCGCGGCGATTCCCGGGGTCGAGATTCACCTGTCCACGCAGGCGGGCGCTCATAGCGAGGGTGCCGTGCGGCTTGCCGCCGATGAGCTGGGGGTCGAGCGCGTGACGACGGCACGCGAGCTGACGGTCGACGAGATTGCGGCGCTATGTGCCACGGGCGTGCCCATCGAGGTATTCTGCCACGGTGCGATTTGCATCGGCTATTCGGGGGCGTGCGAGTTCTCGGCCCTGCGGCGTGGACGATCGGCGATGCGCGGCGACTGCACGCAGCCGTGCCGTCTGGCGTACGACCTAGTGGACGAGGCGGGGCAGAGTGTTGTTGCCGTCGAGGGAGACCGCCTGCTTTGTCCGCGTGACTATCTGGGTATCGCGCACCTGCCCGAGCTTGTTGCCACCGGCGTGGCATCGCTCAAGATCGAGGGACGCATGAAGAATCCCGATTACGTATTCAACGTGGTGAGGGTGTGGCGTCGGGCACTCGATATGCTGTGCGACGGCGCGTGGGACTCCGGTGCCGTGGAAGAGCTTGAACGCGAGCTGGGAAGGTCGTTTAACCGTGGGTTTACCGATGCTTACCTGCGGGGTCGTTCGGGTGCCGAGCTCATGAGCTTTGAGCGCGCGATCAACCAGGGCGTGCGCGTGGGCCACTTGGTGGCGGTGGGTCACGAAGAGGTGACGGTTGAGCTTGATGCCGCCGTGGCGGCGGGCGATACGCTCGAAATCCGATTTTACCCGGGTGCCGACGCGCGTCCCGATGTGCCCAAGCGCTGGCCACAGGTGCCTTGCCCCGTGGATGCCGCTGCGGGGGAGCGCATCGTCGTGCATTGCAAACGTAAGGTGGACGCGGGCTGCGAGGTCTATCTGATTCGCAGCGCCGGCGTGTTGGATCAGACGGCGGCGGTGTTGGAGCACATGCGGGCCGAGGCGGATGCGATTGCGCCCGTTGCGCGTGCCGTTGAGGTGCTGCCCTTTGAGGGCGCTGCGGTGGATGGCGGTGCGTCGACGGAGTTGGCGGAGCGCGCGGTTCCCGCTCACATGGTTTTTGCTTGGCAGCTGATGGATGCCGATCCGCGCGGAGAACGCGATTTATCCGACGCCGTTGTGGTGCTGGACGAGGTGTGCCGCACGGGTGACGTTGATCGGACCCGCTCACTTATGCAGCGTGCCGGGCGCGTCGTCTGCCGCAACCTGGGACAGGTGGTGATCGCTCGCGAGCTGGGCATGACGTTTGACGTGGCGGCGCCGGTGTTCTGCGCGAATCGGGTCACGCTTACCTGGCTGCGCGGACTCGGGGCGGGGCGGGTGTACTTGTCGGCCGAGTTGCTCGGCAATGATGCGGAGCGTGTTGCCGAGCTTGCCGCTTGTTCCGGTGTCTTGGGGCCTGTCGATGCCGACCGTTCCGAGCTCATGGCGTGCGAGCACTGCTTGCTGACTGCCGAGGGCACCTGCGCCACGGATGCAACGGGGCAGATCCGTTGCCGTGACTGCTCGCGCCGTCAGCGGGCGCGCTTTTTGGTCGAACGTGACGGCACGCGTTTGCCGGTCGTTATCGACGCGTGCGGCAGGACGAGGATTTTCCTGTCGTAGGTGTTCGGCCGCGCCGTTTTGGTTATCATAAGAGAGTTTATGAACTTCCAGCACCGCCGTATCCGGTGAGGGTGCTATAGCAAAAGGAGGATACCCAATGCTGTCTGTTGACGAGCAAATGCGTATCATCACCTCGGGTGCAGCGCAGATCGTCCCCGAGGC
>USAX01000117.1 GCA_900552705.1 uncultured Collinsella sp.
ACAGTCCGCAAGCCCCGGCGCGTAGCTAAAGTCGCGCACCAAAATCGAATACTCGTCGCGCAGACGCTCGCGCACGCGCGTGGCATGCGGCGTGCGCACGAGCACAAAGTTCGCCGCGCTCGGCCATGCCTCCACGGGCATGCCCTCGGCAGCCATTGCGCGCAGGGCGCACAGCTCGCGCTCGCGCTCGGATGCGATCTGTGCCACCACGGGCGTGTAGGCATCACGGGCACGCACGCAGGCAAGTGCTGCCGCCTGGCTCAGCACGTTAACTGAATAGATCTGGCGAATCGCCGCGAACACGTCGATGACTTCCGGCGCCGCGATCACGTAACCCAGACGCGTACCGGCAGCGCCAAACGCCTTGGACAACGTATGCAGAATCACCAGGTTGGGATGCTCGGCGATAAGCCCCTGCGCCGTGGTGACCGCGCCAAACGAATCGTCGGCAAACTCCACGTAGGCCTCGTCAACCATTACCATGCCGGGGCACGCATCGCACAGCGCCGCGACAAAGTCGAGCGGTGCCACGTCACCCGTGGGGTTGTTGGGCGAGGTCACGATTGCCAGGTTGCACTCGGACGCCGCCGCAAGCACGGCTGCCTGGTCGAGCTCAAAGGTCGCGGGGTCGCGCCACACGTCGCGCACCTCGGTCTGACAGAGCGACGCAAAGAACGCATACTCGCTAAAGCACGGCGGGCAGTTGAGCAGGGTCCGTCCCGCGCCGCCAAACGCCAACAGGTAGTTATAGAGCAGCTCGTCGCCGCCGTTGCCCACGCAGACATTCTCGCGCGTCACGCCATGCCAAGCGGCAAGCTCGTCGCGCAGGTCGTTGGACATGGGGTCGGGATAGCGGTTGAGCGGCGTGGCGGCAAGCGCCGCATCAACCGCCTCGCGCACGTCGGCCGGCACGGGGTAGGTGTTCTCGTTTGCCGAAAGGTTGATGCGCGTGGGCGTAAAGTTGGGATCGTAGGGCTCAATGCCGGCCAAGTAGGGCTGGACGAGCTCCTTCATGCGCGGCGTGAGTTCGGCCATATTAGGCCTCCTTGCCAGTCGCGCCGGCGCCATCCGCGCTTGCAGCCGCCAGGTCCACGCCCTCGGCAACCGTCGCCACGGCGTCGCCCGGCCAGGCAACCTTGGTCAGGTCGGCCGCGGCGAGCGACTCGGCGCTCACGGCATCCTCGCCCTGCTCCAACACGCGGCGGCGCAGTGCGGCCGAAAGCGCGTGTGCCCACAGACCCTCGGCCTCGGCCAGGCGCTGCGTAGCGGGAGCATCGGAGAGCAGGCCCTCGGGTGTATAGCAAATGACACTCGAGCGCTTGACGAACTCTTCGACCGAAAGCGGGTTGGAGAACATGGCCGTGCCGCCGGTCGGCAGCGTGTGATTGGGGCCGGCAACGTAATCGCCGAGCGGCTCGGAGCTCCAAGCGCCCACAAAGATGGCGCCGGCGTTGCGAATGCCGCCGAGCAGGCCCATCGCATCCTTGCAATGCAGCTCAAGGTGCTCGGGCGCCACGGTGTTCACTGCCTCGACGGCAGCCGCCATGTCGGCGGCCACCACGATGGTGCCTTCGTTGTCGAGCGAGGCACGCGTGATCTCGGCACGCGGGGACTGTGCCACCAGGATGTCGATACCTGCCTCAACCTCACGCGCAAACTGCTCGTCGCAGGTCACCAGATAGCAGGCCGCCAGCGGATCATGCTCGGCCTGGGCCATCAGGTCGGCCGCGACCACCATGGGCTTGGCCGTGGCATCGGCCAGCACGCAGACCTCGGAGGGACCGGCGACCATATCGATACCCACATCACCCGAGACAATCTGCTTGGCAGCGGCGACAAAGGCGTTACCCGGGCCGGTAATCTTGTCGACACGCGGAATGGTCTCGGTACCGTACGCCAGCGCGGCCACGGCCTGGGCGCCGCCCACCATATAGATTTCGTCCACGCCGCCGAGCTTGGCCGCCGCGAGCGTATAGGGGCTAATCAGACCATCTTTTTGCGGCGGGGTCACCATGACCACGCGCTCAACGCCGGCGACCTTGGCGGGAATGGCGTTCATAAGCACGGTGGAAGGGTACTGCGCGCGACCGCCCGGTACATAGATGCCGGCCGCCGCGAGCGGGGTCACCTTAACGCCGAGCATCGTGCCGTCCGGGCGCGTGGTAAACCAGCTCTGCTCGACCTCGCGCTGGTGGAACTCGCGAATCTGGCGTGCAGCCTTTTCGAGCGCGGCGACAAAAGCCGGATCGAGGCCTTCGAGCGCGGCATCGATCTGCTCCTGCGGAAGACGGAAGCTCTGCAGCTCAACACCGTCAAAACGCTGGCAGTAATCGCGCACCGCGGCATCGCCGTTGGCGCGCACGTTGGCCACGATATCGCGGGCGGCGTCGACGATGTTTTGCGGCAGCACGCCCTTGCGGTTGAGCTGGTTGGTAACGAGGCGCTCACCGGGAGCAAGCTTGATGGTCTTCATTTCGGTATCCCCTATCGGTCGAGGTTTTGTTCGAAAAACGAGAGACCGGGCGGCGGCGTCAGTCGGCCCGCCGCCCGGACGTTGGGGCGCCCGTGCGTGCTCGCGCTATTGTGCCGAGCCCGCAACGGGCTCAAAATGCTTGTCCTTCACGGCTGCCGCCAAGCGATCTGCCAGATTGCGCACGCGCGGATCCAGACGTGCGGCGCCCGGATTGACAAAGAAGCGGGCCGTGCAGTCCATGATGCGCCCGGTAATGACCAGGTCGTTATCGCGCAGCGTAGCGCCCGTGGCAGTAATATCCACGATGCGATCGGTCATGCCGACGATGGGGCCCAGCTCGATGTTGCCGTGCAGCGAAACGATGTCGGCGTTCACGCCGCGCTCGGCATACCAGGCACTCGCGATGCGCGGATACTTGGTGGCCACGCGAAGCGAACCGCGACGGGCATAGTTGCGCTCGGCCTGACCGGCGCGCCACGCGGGCTCCGCCTCGATAAAGGTGCACAGGCCGTAGCCCAAATCGACCAGCTGCAGCAGGTTGAGGTCTGCCTCGATAAGCGAGTCCCAACCGCAGATGCCGCAGTCGGCACCGCCACAGCCCACAAAAGCGGGCGCGTCGCTGGGACGCACGATGACAAACTCGATATCGCCGACCGTGCCCTCACCAGCGCGTGTGTCGCGGCCGCGCACGATGAGGTGACGACCGGGATCGCGCAGCTCCGAGACATCCAAGCCCGCGGCCTCGAGCACGTCGAGCGTGTCGGCCTTGAGCGAGCCCTTGGGCACGGCAATGCGCAGCGGACCCTCGGTGCCGCGGCCCACGGCATGGTCGCCATCGGAAGCAGTGTCCTCGGCCGAGGTGTGCGCGGCCTCCAGACGCTCGAGCGAAAAGGCGAAGCCCGCCGCCGGCACCTCAATGCCGTCGCCAAATGCACCGGTAAAGATGGAGTCGTAGCGTCCGCCCGAACCCACCGGATCGGGCAGGCCACCGGCATAGGCCTTAAAGACCAGGCCCGTGTAGTAATCAAACGAGTTCATGATGGAGAAGTCGAAGGACAGCACCTGGGCGTCCTCGGGAGCCAGACCCTCGACCAGGGCACGCAGCTCGCGTGTGAGCGGCGCGACAATGCCCGCCGCCGCCAGCAGCGCGTCGACGCGGTCGAGCACCTCGGCGCCACCGTGCAGGCGCGGCAGCTCGCTGATGGCAGCCTTGACGGCCTCGGGCTCGGCGCTTGCCGCCACACGGGCATCAAGGCCCACAAAGTCGTTGGCGTGCACGCAACGCAATGCCTCGGCAGCCAGTTCGCGGTCCTCACAGGCCGCGAGCAGCTCCTTAAACGGACGCACGCTGCCCGCGATAATGCGTGCATCGGGCAGCGCCAGCTTGCGCACCGCCTCCGCCACCAGCGAGACGATCTCGACATCGCCCGCGGTATCGCCCACACCGATAAGCTCAAAGCCCAGCTGTGTAAACTGACGCGAGCCGCCGGCATTGCGCTGACACTCGCGGACCACTGGCGCCTCGTAGCGCAGACGCAGCGGCAGATCGGCCGCGCGCATGCGGGTCGAAACCAGGCGCACGATCGGCAGCGTGTTGTCGGGACGGACCACCAGCAGGCGACCGTCGTCATCAAAGAGCTTAAACGGGGTGTCCGCAATGCGGCCGCCCTCCTCGAGAGAGCCCTTGTCCTCGAGCAGCGGCGTCTCGACCGGAAGGTAATGATGCTCCCTAAAGCAGCCCTTCACCGTCAGCGCAATCTCCTCGCGCGCCTGAGCCTCCTCGGGCAATATGTCCCGGAATCCCCACGGTGTGGCCGTCATCTGGTGAGCCTCCTCATGCTGTGTTTCATATAGAACAGAAGACCGGCATAGCTCCGCCGGTCTTCTGGGTACTTTAGCATACTAGAGTGCTTGCGGGGAGAATCGTCCTCCTCGGCTCACACCGTATTCATTTGGAAACATAGGAGCGGATTGTCGCAACCCAACCCCACCTAGACGCCAATCGCACGACGATACTCTGCCATTACCTGCGCATCGGCAGCTGCGGGGTCGGCAAAATAGCGCCAGTCATAGGTCTCGGCCGAAACAACTCCGCGATAGCCGCGCGCCACCAGCCTATCCAGGTCGGCGCGCATATCGCGGTCGCCGTCACCCCAGGCAAGATGCGTCGTGCCATCTGCCGCAACATCGACAAAATGCACGTGGGCGACATCATCGCCAAGCAGATCGAAATAATCGTCGATGGTATCCCCTGCCACCGCCATAGCGCCCAAATCCAGACACGCCTTAAGTGCCGGATGATCAACTGCCTCGATCATGCGCTTCGTGTCGGCCGCCGAGTTCACGATCATCGACTCAACCGGCTGTAGGGCCTCGAGCACCAGTCGCACGCCGCGCTCTCCCGCATGCTCGGCAATCGCACGCAGCATCGAGGCGCTGCGACCCCACGCGTCCTCGATCGGCTCGTTCAAAAATGCCCAGCCGCTCGAGACCATGACCTGCTCGGCTCCAAGTTCCGCCGCGATATCTACAACGTTCTTAAAGTACGCGAGCGTGCGGGCACGCGCCTCATTCCCGCGCGCCGCGATATTCCACGGCTTGGGGTTGTTCTGTTCGGGACAAAGCCCCACAATCCGAACCCCATACCGCTGCGACAGCTCCCGTACCCGTTCGAGCGAATCGTATCCATGGCAATCGACATACAGATGCATCGCCCCGGTCCAAAGCTCGCAACACGTGTAGCCCGAAGCCGACGCCGAAGAAAAGAACTCCTCAAGGTCAAAATAACGATGGCTGATATTCATGACGGCAAGCTGGGGATAGCTCATAATTACTCTCCAACCCAAGCGAGGCCCCGTTCCATATAGGAGCGAGGCCCGATTACACAAACGTTATTTGCTCTTAGTAGTCGAACTGGTGATAGTAGCGACGGTAGTTGAGGTTGTGCTTGGTGACCGTCTCGTAGTAAGCGGCAAGGCGATCGGTGATCAGCGAGGAGAGGATCCACGGGGAGACGATGACGCGGAACTCGTCGTCAAGGCCGGGGATCGCGAACTCGGCAGTGTCGATGACGTTGATGTCGGTGTCGCCGGTCACGCCGCGGGTCAGGAACGCGCGGACGCGCTCGTCGAGCTTGCGGTTCTCGTCCTCGCCCATGAACAGGAAGACCGGGACGCCCGGCTCCACGAGCTCGAGGGTGCCGTGGAAGAAGTCGGCCGAGGTGATGTAGCGGGTGCGCTTCCACTGCATCTCCTCCAGGATGCACATCGAGAACAGGATCGTCTCGCCCCACAGGGCACCGGAGCCGATGAACATGGTGTAGGGGGCCAGGGCGTACTTCTTGGCGAGCTCCTCGGCGCGCGGCTCGAAGCTCTTGCGGATGTCGACCAGGTGGGTCCAAACGTCCTTGGTCTGCTCGATGAACTTATCAAACTGCGGGAAGCAGCCACGGCGATTGAGCAGGCGCAGGCCGAAGCAGTCGGCGAGGTAGTAGCCCATCTCGCAGCCACCGTTACCATGATCGGAAGCCATCTTGACGCAATTCTCGGCGCCGACAGCCTGGCCGATGGGGCCCTCAGGCTTGGTCATGGCGTAGACGCGAATGCCCTTTTCCTTCATCTTCTTGACGGCCTCGAGGACCTCGGGGGTGGTGCCGGACTCGGAGGCGGTGAGCACGACGGACTTCTCGGTCATGCGCTTGTGGCCGGAGACGTTCCACTCGGCGGCGTGGATCAGGTAGACCTCGAGGTCGCGGTCGCCGAACTTGTTCATGAGGT
>USAX01000118.1 GCA_900552705.1 uncultured Collinsella sp.
AGCCTGCAGCCCTACGAGCTCATCATGCTGCAAAACGCGCAGCCCGGCGTGGCGCGCGAGCTGCGCCGCGTGTTCCAGGACGCCTGCCGCGACCTGTGCGAGCACGGCGTTCCGCGCGAGCGCCTGGAGGCCATCATCAGCAGCAACGAGTACGACCTGCGCCAGCGCGACTACGGTATCGCCGACGGCGTGGCCATTGCGTGCGACGCGCTGAGCACATGGCTCTACGATGACGACGCTGCGACGCTGGCGCTCAAGTATGGCCCGGTGTACGAGGAGCTACGCGGCGAGCTGGACGGCAGCTATTTTGAGGACCTGCTGCGCGAGCTCGTGCTGGAGAACGACCACATGGCACTGGTCGAGCTGGTGCCGGTGGACGCCGCCGAGGGTTCGGAGGGCGCCGAGGCAGCCGAGCTGGCAGCCAAGCGCGATGCCATGACCGATGCCGAGCTGGCCGATGTGGTCGAGCGCACGGCCGCGCTGCGTGCCGCGCAGGAGGCCGAGGACACGCCCGAGGCCAAGGCCACGTTGCCGCGCCTGCGCGTGTCCGACATTGGCGAGGCGCGCCCCGAGCCGCCGCTCGTTGTGGACACGACCGCGCCCATCCCCTGTCTGCGCCACGGCATTCCCACCAACCGCCTGGCCTACGTCATGCAGTACTTCGACCTGAGCTGCGTCGCATTTGAGGACCTGCCCTACGTGACGCTGCTCTGCCGCCTGCTCAAGCAGCTGCCCACGCGCGAGCATTCGGCTGAGGAGCTCGACAACCTGCTCGCCGGCAAGCTGGGCTTTTTGAGCTTTACGACCGAGGTCATGACCCAGCCCGACGTGGACGGCGTGCGCCCCTATCTGCTGGTGAGCGCCGGCGCCCTGTCCGAAAAGATCGACGCGCTGGCGAGCCTACCGCGCGAGGTGTGGTCGAGCACGCTTTTGCTCGATGCCGACGCCGACCGCGTTCGCGACGTGCTCACGCAGATTCGCATTGGGCTTGAGCAGGGCTTTATCAACAACGGTCACTCGGCGGCGCTGGGTCGCGCGATGAGTTACAGCTCGCCTTCGGCCGTGGTGCGCGAGCAGCTTTCGGGCGTGGACTTCTACCTGTTCCTGCGCGATCTGCTCGACCACTTTGACGAGCGACTGGACGGCCTGCGCGCCAAGCTTGCCGAGCTGGCGGAGCGCATCTTTGTGGCCGATGGCTGCCTGGCGAGCTTTACCGGCAGCGACGAGGACTTTGACGCGTACTGGGATGCCGCGGGCGACCTGGGACTGGGCGCTGGCGACGGCGCCGATGCCGGCCGCGACGCGCTCGTGGTGCCGACGCCGCGCGACCGTCACGAGGCCTTTGTCATCCCCAGCGACATTTGCTTTGCGGCAAGCGCGTGCGACCCGCGCCGTCTGGGCATTGACGTGACGGGAGCCTGGGCCGTGGCTGCCAACGCGCTCTCCTACGACTACCTGTGGAACGAGATCCGCGTGAAGGGCGGTGCGTACGGCTGCGGATTCCGCGCAGCCGGCGAGCGCCAGACGGCGTTCTATACCTACCGCGACCCGGCAATCGACCCCTCGATTGAGCGTGTGGAACGCGCAGGCGAATGGCTCGGCAGCTTTGAGCCCGACGAGGCCGCCTTCGAGGGCTTTATCGTGAGCTGCGTAAGTGGCATGGACGCGCCGGTGAAGCCGTACGCGCTCACCAAGCGCCGCAACACGACCTACCTGGCCGGGCTCGATCCGCACGCGCGCGAGGAGCGTCGCGCCCAGATGCTCGCCGCCACGCCCGGTGAGCTGCGCTCGCTCGGCGCCGATGTGACGCGCATCGCAGCCGCGTCGCCCACCTGCGTCTTTGGCGGCCGCGACGTCATCGCCAAGAGCAACGCCGGCTTCAACGTAGTCGACCTGCTGGGCTAGCCACAGCAAGCAAAACCACCACAAAGGGGACACAGGCACCTTCGTGGTGGTTTGCGGCTGGTCGTTACTTGTGGAACGGATCGAGTTGCGCCTTCAGCGGATTGAGCTGATACAGACTCACAAAGCGCTCTTTGCGAGACGATGAGGTGTTGACCCAGCTGCCGTTGCAGACGTCGTACTTCGAATCCAGGCGGATCCACTCCTCCGGCTTATTCTTCTCACTCTTATTGCAGAAGTACCGCTGGTACTCGATCTCGTGCTCAAACTCAAACTCGTCATCCGAACCGCCATCGGTGTACTCATCGACCGCCGTCAGATTGCCGTGCTCGTCGTAATAGAACTCCGCATATCCATCGCGCGTGGAATCGATCCGGTCGAGTTTGCCGCCACTGTACGAGTAATTAACCGTGGAAAACGAACTCAGTGAACCATAATCGTTACCGTGTGTGTCATAGGCCACGGGCGAGATGCGCGTAATATTACCCTCCTTGTCGTACTCGTAATTCAGCGTCAGCGTCCATCTCGTGCCCACGGTGTCACCCTGGCAGTCCGTCGTAAAGGACGTCACGCGGCCGCTGTCATATCCGTACGAATAGACGACCGTGCGAGGATTGCCCGGACCGGTCTCGGTGTCGGACACTAGGTTGCCGCCCTGGTAGACATACGTACTCGCACTCTCGCCGTAGCCTGCGTGGGTCGTCTTGTTGATCAGGCTTCCGTCGGCATCGTAGGTAAACGTCGTGGAGGTCGACGCATCACCAATAGCGGCGTCGCAATCGATGCGCGTCAGGTTTCCGTCGGCATCGTACGTGAACATGTTTTCATCTTCGTAGTCACCCGAGCGAACTTCCGCTATTTCCGAAATGCGATGCAACTCGTCGTGCTCGACGTCGTAGCCCATGCCACCACCCTGTTTGAGGCTGCTCGTATACCCCGTAACATAGCCGTCCTCGTCGCGCTCAATCTCATACGTGCTGCCGTGCACACCGTCCTCGTCGGTACCCTCGTAGTACACCGGCAGCCACAACTCCTCGAGCTGCGTATCCTTAACGCCGCTGACCTTCGTATCCTGCGGCAGCGCCAACGTGGCGAGCTTCTTTTTGCCCGAAAGATCGACGCTTTTGAGCTCCGCGGCATTTGAAAGATCGAGCTTCTCGATGTTGTCGCAACCGTCCAGGTTAACGACAGTGACGTTGCTTGCCGAGTTAAGCTCGACGGTCTTGAGGTCACCGCAGCCCGAGAGGTCCAGGTTGACGAGTTTGTCCCCGCCATATTCCACACTGGTAACGTTGGGGAACACCTTGCCCAGGCCCTGGGTCGACGTGATGCCGTCCAGCTCGACCGACGTCACCGCCTTGGCCTCGTCGCGTGAGATGCGGCCGTCACCGTTAGTGTCGTACTTGGTCGAAACAAGCGCACGCATGCCGCTGTCCGGAAAGGTTTTCTCGTCGATTGGGGTGGTCGCAATCTGGGTGAAGTAGAACAGTGCGCCACCGCCGATGCCCGCCGCCACGACAAGCACCGCGGCGAGTGCGATGAGGGGCTTTTTGGAACGCTTGCGCCGCACGGGCACGTATTGCTGCGTGGCAGGCTGGGGTTGCTGCGTGGACGTGACCTGGTCGGGTGCTACGGGTGCGCCGCATACGGGGCAAAAGAGGGCGTCGTCGACAAGCGGCATGCCACACGAGCGACAAAACATGGCGGGCTCCTTTCGGTTCATTCCTTCCACCATGAAGGTAAACCCAAAAATGCAGCCCTTGTTGCGCAACATTCAGCCCAAACCACCGCAAAGGGGCGCAGTTCACAGGTGCCTTTGTGTTGGTTCGAACACTTGTTCTATACGTACACATGTTCTATAGTAAGGGTGCTTGCATCAGACTTAAATTGCAACTAGGATATAGTTGCAGAATGTGAGGCGGGATGACTCGGACCGATAAACTCATCGCCCAACTGCTTAGCTGCCCTTCGACGTATCGGTATACCGATTTCTTAAAAGTCATGGCTTCATATGGCTTTGAAATGGACAACAAAGGCAAGACATCCGGATCGCGCGTTCGCTTCTACAGGCCATCAGATGGCAGGATGTTCGTAATGCACGCACCACATCCATCTGACGAATTGACAGCGGGGACCATTCGAAACATCGTTCGATTTCTGCAAGATGTCGGAGGTAGTCATGAGTAACGTTTTGGCATACAAGGGTTATTTCGCCCCAGTCGAGTTCGATGCCGAACAGCATGTGCTAACAGGTATGGTCACCGGCATTAGGGACGCAATCGTATTTGAAGGCTCCACGGCTGAAGAAGTGGAGCAATGCTTCCACGAAGCCGTCGACGATTACCTTGAGTTTTGCGCCGAGAAGGGTAAGGAACCCGAGCGGGCTTTTAAGGGCTCGTTCAACGTAAGAACGGGCTCTGAGCTCCACAAGCAAGCAGCGCTGGCAGCGGCAAAGAAGGGCGAGTCACTCAATAAGTTTGTGACCGAAGCAATCGCCGCGGCGTTATAGCGTTAACGCATGGGCCAAAACCACCACAAAGGGGACAGCCACCTTTGTGGTGGTTTCGACATTTGCCCAGATAAAACCTGCCAAAATAAACCTGTCCCTTTTTGGTAGGTTTGGGAGAGGAAGCCGGGATGGACAAGGCTGAGTTGCGGCGGGCGGTGATTGCTCGGCGCGATGCTCTTGATTTGGACTTGCGGGCGGCGAAGTCTGCTGATATCTGTGCGCGGCTGGTTGAGCTGCTAGGCCGCTTGGATGCCGCGGCGCCGCACACCGTTGCCGTCTATGCCGCGATGGGTTCCGAAGTCGACCCAGCCGCGTTTGCCGCGGCTGCCGCCAAACGCGGCTGGCGCGTGGCCTATCCGTGCATGCTCTCGGCAACAGACGCCGCAGCTTGTGGCCAGCGCATGTGCATGCGGGCAGTCGCGGCTGGAGACGCGGCCGCGGCCCCGTTTATCGCCCACCCCACGCGTACCTTTGCGGCCACGGACATCGACAGCGTCCGCTTCCCCATTGTGCCTGCCGAGGCTCTCAACATGATCGTCGTGCCGCTCGTAGCCTTCGACCACGCCGGCGCGCGCCTGGGCTACGGCGGCGGCTGCTACGACCGCTACCTGCCCATGCTCTCGCCCGCATGCCAAATCGTCGGTATCGCCTTTGACGAGCAGCGTGTCGATCACGTTCCCACCGATGTCCACGACCTGCCGCTACCCCACATCATCAGCGCCTAACGGCTGGCGCACCTCCCGACAGGCCTAGTGCTCTTCGCCGGCGCGGGCCAGGTCGTAGGGTGTGGTCTGGTAGACGTAGTAGTTGAGCCAATTGGTGTAGAACAGCTGAGCCTGGCTGCGCCAGACGTTACGCGGCTCGGCGGTGGGGTCGTCGTTCGGGAAGTAATGCGCCGGCACCTGGGGGTTGAGACCGCGCTTCACGTCTCGCTCGTACTCCAGGCGCAACGTGTCGGTATCGTACTCCGGATGGCCAAAGACAAAGAAGCGGCGGCTGTCGGTCGACTTGACGATGTACAGGCCCACCTCGTCGGACACGGCCACGACCTCAAGCTGCGGCTCAGCCTCCACGTCCTCGCGGCGCACATCGGTGTTGCGCGAATGCACGGCATAGAAACGGTCATCGAAGCCGCGGACCAGCGGGCTTTGCGGCTTCACCAGATAATGCTCGAACACGCCGCTCGCCTTTGCCGGCAGGTCGTGCTTCTGGATACCGTAGTGATGGTAGAGCCCCGCCTGTGCGCCCCAACAAATATGCAACGTAGAGTGCACGTGCGTGGTGGACCAATCCATGATCTGGCAGAGCTCGGGCCAGTAGTCGACCTCCTCGAACGGCATCTGCTCCACCGGCGCGCCCGTGATGATCAGGCCGTCATAGTGGATGTCGCGGATGTCGTCGAACGTGCGGTAGAACGTCTCCAGGTGGCCGGCACTCACGTGCGTGGCCTCGTGCGTTTTGGTGCGCAGCAGGTCCACCTCCACCTGCAGCGGCGTGTTGGAGAGTTTGCGCATGATCTGCGTCTCGGTGGCGATCTTGGTGGGCATGAGGTTGAGGATGAGCACGCGCAGCGGACGGATGTCCTGGTGCAGCGCGCGGTACTCGGTCATGACAAAGATGTTCTCGCTCTCGAGCTGCGCGGCGGCAGGGAGGGCGTCGGGGATGCGAATGGGCATGGATGCTCCTTACGAGTCAGTTGCAGCTATGGTACAACGAGCGGCCCCATCCGCGCGAGCACATCGCCCGGCGATGTCGCCAGCGGCCCAAATCACTCCAAAAGTAGAGATTAAAGCATGTCCCAAAAATCTACTTCGCTTTAGCCTAGCAAAGTGAC
>USAX01000119.1 GCA_900552705.1 uncultured Collinsella sp.
TCATGATGAGCGGCGTGGAGATCTCCACGTAGCCGGCCTTGTGGTGGATCTCGCGCCAGTAGTCCAGCAGCGTGTTCTTAAGGATCATGCCGTTGGGCAGGAAGAACGGGAAGCCGGGGGCCTCGTCACGCATCATAAAGAGATCCATCTCGCGGCCGATCTTGCGGTGGTCGCGCTTCTTGGCCTCCTCCAGCATGTGCATGTGCTCGTCGAGCTCTTCCTTGGTGGCAAAGGCGACGCCGTTGATGCGGGTGAGCATCTTGTTGTCCTTGTCGCCCTTCCAGTAGGCGCCCGAGACGCCGGTGAGCTTAAAGGCCTTCAGCGCCTTGGTGTAGCAGATGTGAGGGCCAACGCACATGTCGATGTAGTCGCCCTGCTGGTAGAAGGTGATGCGGGCGTCGTCGTCCAGGTCGCCGATGTGCTCGACCTTGTACTTCTCGCCGCGCTCCTCCATAAGGGCGATGGCCTCGGAACGGGGCTTCTCGTACACGGTGAACTTGAGGTTCTCCTTAACGATCTTCTTCATCTCGGCCTCGATCGCGGGGAAGTCGTCCTCGCTGATCTTGACGCCCTCGGGCAGGTCGACGTCGTAGTAAAAACCGTTGTCGGTCGCGGGGCCGTAGGCAAAGTCGGCCTCGGGGTACAGGCGCTTGATGGCCTGCGCCATGATGTGCGCGGCGGAGTGGCGGATGACGTGCGTGACCTCGTCCTGCGGGAGCTCGGCCACCGAACCGTCATTGTAGAGTGCCTTCATGGGTATGTTTTCTCCTCTCGGATGCCTGATGCAAGTGCGTGCGATGCGCTCGGCGTTTTAACTTGCATCATTATAGGCAGGTTGCCTTGGTATACAAGCGCCCGCCGCACCTTAATGGCACGGCGGGCGATTTTCTACGCATGCTTCATCGTGTGGGGCGGGGTGCGCGTGGCTTGTGGCACGTGCGGCTTGCGGGTGACGCGAGGTGCCCGCGGTTTACGGCCGGCCCGGCGATGGATGCGTTACTGGATGCGAGTTCGGCAGTAGGGGCAGACCTTCCAGTGCGCATCGAGCGGGCGATGGCAGCTGGGACACACATTGCGAACCTGGGTATCGCAAACCGGGCAGACCACAAAGTCCTTCTCGATGGGTGCGCCGCACTGCGGGCAGGTGCCGTACTGGGCAAGCTGGCGCTCGCGCAGGGCCATGTCCAGCTCCTGTTCCTCGCGGTCGGCCGCGTAGGAGTGCGGGCGCAGGACCAGGTAGGCGATGAGGCCCACAAACGGGATGAGGGCGATGATGCCCCATGCCACGTAGGCGCTGGCGCCGCGGCGGCGAGCGTCGATGAACACATAGACGACCGACAGCACGTACAGGGCGATGATAAAGCCAACGAAGGCATAGATGACGCCCATAAGCTGCGGCGACATGAGCTCGGAGATGTACTTGGACATTGAGGTGTACCTTTCGGAATAATTACAGTCCGGTCAAGTTTACCACGGGGTTTGTTTATATGGGTCTACGGTTGGGTACGGGGCTAGCGTGGACACAAACATCTCAATCTGTAACAGATTCTCGGCAAAAACAGTCCCAGATGTTACAGATTTAGACAAACCATTCTCTCCTCGACTTAAATCATAATTTGTAACACCTAGAACCCAAAAACAGTTCTTACTGTTACAGATCGAGATGAACGGTGAGCCCTCCGTTAAATATCTCAATCTGTAACAACAACTCGGCAAAAAACAGGTCTAACCGTTACAGATTTAGACATTCGAAACCGACTGATAGGTTCATCTAAATCTGTAACATCTAGACCCCAAAACGGTCCCTAGATGTTACAGATCGAGACAGAAAATCTCTCCCTGACTTTAAATCTCAATCTGTAACACATAGGACCGATTTCCTCCTCTTACTGTTACAAATCAAGACAAACGGAGGGGCCGTCTGGCAAACGTCTCGATCTGTAACATCTGGAACCCAGTTCTTCTGTTTACTGCTACAGAACGAGACAAACCTCTAACACCAGGAGCGACAGACGAGGTCACCGATGGTCCTGAGTCTCCCCTCGCGTGCCGTTGGCGGATGCAGAGGGGCTGTTCGCCGCATTGCCGCCGCACTGGGGGTGTGCAGACCGTAGGATAGTCCTATTGACAGCCTGTCAACTCGTCTGGGAGGCACTGTGACGGAAACGTTTGATATCGCGATTGTGGGCGCGGGCATTACCGGGTGCGCCATCGCGCGGCAGCTCGCGCGCTATGACTTGTCCATTTGCGTGGTCGAGGCGGCCAACGACATCGCCCTGGGCGCGTCGAAGGCCAACGGCGGCCTGGTGCATGCCGGCTACGATCCGGCACCGGGCACGGTAAAGGCGCAGGTCAACGCCCGTGGTTGCAAGCTATATGGCACGTGGGCCCAGGAGCTGGGATTTTTGTTCCGCCGCACCGGGTCGATGGTGCTGGGCTTCAACGATAAAGACCGCGCGCACTTGGAGAAGCTGCGCAGCAACGGCCTTGCCAACGGCGTGCCCGAGCTGTCGATTATCGGCCCCGAGCGCATCCACGAGCTGGAGCCGCGCGCGAGTGCCAAGACGACGTGCGCGTTGCGGTGTCCCTCGACTGGCTTTGTCGATCCGTTTGAGGTCGCCATCGCCGCGCTGGAGAACGCGGTCGCCAACGGCGTGACGTTTATGCGCTCCGCACCGGTGGAGGCCATTGAAGTTGCCGGCTCGGATGACGTAGCCGCGCGCTTTACACTGGTGACACCCGCCGGCGACGTACACTGCCGCTATCTGATCAACGCCGCGGGCAACGGCGCAGCGGACATCTCGCATATGGCGGGCGCCGAGGAGTTTCAGATGGTCTGGCGCCAGGGCAACATTGTGGTGCTGGACAAGGAGCCGCGTGCGCTCATGCCGCTCTACCCTGTTCCCACGCCGGTGTCCAAGGGCGTTATCGTCACGGGCACCGTGCATGGCAACACCGTGATTACCGCGACGGCCGCCGTGCGCGAGCCGGGCGACACGCAGACCTATGCGAGCGATGTCAACGCGCTGCTGAGCGGCGCGCGCAAGCTGGTGCCCGATCTGGACACGCGTCGCGTGGTGCGCGCGTTTGCCGGCGGACGCCCGGTCATTAAGGGAACGAACGACTTCTTTATTGGACAGTCGACCGTGGTGCCGGGGCTGTTCCAGGCGGCAGGCATTCAGTCGCCGGGCGTGGCGAGCGCGCCAGCAATTGCCGAGCGCATGGAGCAGGTGTTACGCAGTGCCGGCGTAGCCCTGCGCGAACGAGGCGATTGGGACCCGATACGCCGTGCGCCGGACGACTTTGACCGTGCACCGCTTGCGCGCAAGGAAGAGCTCATTGAGTCCGATCCCGCGTGGGGGCAGATCGTCTGTCGCTGCGAGACGGTGCCCGAGGCCGAGATTGTAGCCGCGATCCGACGCCGCCCAGGCGCGGTTTCGGTCGAGGGCGTCAAGCGCCGCTGCCGCGCCGGCATGGGTCGGTGCCAGAGCGGTTTTTGTCAGAGCCGCGTGGTGGCGATCCTAGCGCGCGAGCTGGGCTGCGAGCCCAGCGAGGTACTGTTGGAGGACGCCGGATCTTGGCTGGTTGAGGGACCGCTGAAGGGGGTACGCTAGGATGACGACGCTTGATATGCGTGACGTACGTGCGGAGACCAGAGCTACAGAGGCGGTGCAGACGCAGGCGTTCGACGTGATCGTTATCGGCGGCGGACCTGCTGGCATGGCGGCTGCGCTTGCCGCACATAAGGCTGGCGCCCACGTGGCCATCGTGGAGCGCGAGCAGCATCTGGGCGGAATCCTCCGCCAGTGCATACACCCCGGTTTTGGCCTTTCGCACTTTAAGCAGGAGCTCACCGGCCCCGAGTACGCGCAGCGCTTTATCGACCACGTGCGCGCGACCGAAATTGCGCTGTTCTTGGGCAGCATGGTGCTTGGAATTGATTCGAGCAAGGGCGCGGGCGCGGTCGACCAGGGCACGGGCGAGGGCGCGGGAGACGCCGCAGTCCATACTGTCACGCTCATGAGTCGTGCCGGCATGCTACAGCTCACCGCACGCGCGGTCGTCCTCGCCATGGGCTGCCGTGAGCGCACCCGCAGCGAGATCAAGATTCCCGGCAGCCGACCCGCCGGCGTGTTTACGGCCGGCCTGGCGCAGCGATACATCAATATCGAAAACCTCAAACCCGGCTCGCGCGCCGTCATTTTGGGCTCGGGCGACATCGGGCTTATTATGGCGCGCCGCTGCACGCTCGAGGGGATTTCGGTCGAGGGCGTGTACGAGCTCATGCCGTACGCCAACGGCCTGCGCCGCAACGTCAAGAACTGCCTGGACGACTTTGGCATTCCGCTGCACCTGTCCACCACCGTCACGCGCGTGATCGGACACGATCGCGTGGAGGCCGTCGAGGTGAGCCAAGTCGACGAGCACCTGGCACCCATTCCGGGAACCGAGCGCGTTGTTCCATGCGACACGCTGCTGCTTTCGGTTGGTCTGATTCCCGAAAACGAGCTTTCGGTAGGCGCGGGCGTTGAGCTTGACCCACGTACGCGCGGCGCCGTGGTGGACCAGAACCTGCAAACGGGCGTGCCGGGCATCTTTGCCTGCGGCAACGTGCTGCACGTGCACGACCTGGCAGACAATGTAACGACCGAGTCCGAGCGCGCCGGCGCGGCCGCGGCGGCGTACGCGCTGGGTGGCAGCGCGGATGTCGAGCACGGTACTGCGGACCCGAGCTGCCAGCTCACGGTCTCCCCCGCCGGCATCGCGGGCTACGCACTGCCGGGACGCATTACGGCCACGACACTCACCAAGCTCAACTTCCGCGTGCGCCGACCGGTCGACGCCGCCCGCGTGCGCATTCTCGCTGGCGACGAGGAACTGTTTGCAGGCAAGGTCCGCCCGTTTAAACCGAGCGTAATGGAAAGCTTCCCGCTGCCGGCAAAGGTGATTCAGCGCGCACTCGACCTGGGTGTTAGCAAGATTGTCCTGTCCGTCGATCCTATTGAGGAGGCGTAAGGCCATGAGCATAAACACGATCGAAACGCTGCAGTTCAACTGCACCACCTGCCCATCCGAGTGCCTCCTGACCGTAGAGGTAGAGCGCGACGCAGACGGCGCAGTGGTAGAGGTGCGCTCCGTGACCGGTAACAGCTGCCCGCGCGGTGATACGTTCGCACATCAGGAGCTCACCTGTCCCATGCGCGTGCTCACCACCACCGTGGCCGTATCGGCGGCGACGAGGCGCTGCTGCCCGTACGCACGGCCGAAGCCATCCCGCTCAAACTCCACGCCCAGGCGATGGACCTCATCCGAGGCTTGGTCGTTGAAGCCCCCATCCGCATGGGCGACGTCGTGCTAGAAGACATCCTCAGCACCAGCATCAACCTCATCGCCAGCATGGACATCGACCCAGCCTAAGCAGCTCATTTGGGACGCGGCTCTTTTAGCTACCCCGCCATCCACCCCGCCCCTCCTCAATTGCGGTGAAATAGTTCCTGATTTCCGCCAAAACCCCGGCATCCAGGAACTATTCCACCGCAACTATCCTTGGAATCGATATTTAGCCTGTGCCTGCTTTAGTGCCATTTCAAAACTATGCCGGATTACGGGGATGATTCGGAGACCCCCATCCATACCGGCAATTTTCGATATTTGATAAGCCGTCTACCTGCGGTTTTAATTTCACGGTTTTTCCCATGGTCAAGTAATACAGGTCCAGCCCCGTAATCCACCATAGTTTTGAAAGCAGCCCATTTGGGACTGGCCTCTTATGGCTACTTTTGTCCGAACGTTCGCTCAAGTGATTTTTCTGGGACGGGGATTAAATAATCATTGGGTGCCGAATGATTATTTAATCCCCGCCCCAGAAAAATTATTCCGCATGTTTGACGCAGCTAAAATAGCCCCATTACAGTTTGAGTCGTCCGAAAGGGCGGCTCTTTTCCGTTGCACGGTTATACGATTGAGCCGTACCGGTGGTCGCTGGCCGACCGCCCCGGACGGCCGTCAGCCCCTGCCCCGTGGAGGGCCCGGGACG
>USAX01000120.1 GCA_900552705.1 uncultured Collinsella sp.
TCGGCGTGTTCGGCTTTGTCTCGGGCCAAGGATCCTGCAAGCGACTCAGTGATCTCTGGGTGGTCGTGCACCTCGGTCGCCTGTTCGATGATCGACTGTGCATGTGCGGCATCTGCTTGGGCGTTGGCGATGGTCTGCTCCTGGTCGCGGCGTGCCTTGTCCTCCGCGGCGATCTTCTCGCGCAGTTCGCGCTGACGAGTCGCGGCGGCAGTCTTCGCCGTCTGCAACTCGTCGCGCGCGGCATCGGCTTCGGTCGTCACGGCTTGGTGCGCGCGTTTTGCGTCGGCGATAGGGGCTTGAGCCTGCTCGACGGCCTGCTCGGCTGCGGCAAGTGAGTGCTCAAGGTCGGCGGTGATGCGCGGGACATCTTCCTCGGCTTTACGCAGGGCATCTGCCGTGTCGGAAATCTGCATCGAGAGCTCGCTGGTGCGCACCGTATAGTTGGCGGGATTTGCCGAGGGATTGCGTTGCAGCTCGGCATACTCATGACGCAGCGTCTCGAGCTGGGCGCGCGTGGCGTCGACGGTTTGTTGTGCGGCGGCAATGCCGACGTCTCGCTCTGCCTTCACCTTGTCGCGGATGCGCTTGGAATCCTCAAGACGTCGAACGAGGCGGTTGCCGGTCTCGCGCGAGCTCGCCTCGCGGGCCTCCACGGCATCGAGCGCGGCCTTCAGACGGAGCTCAGTCGCGTCATCCTCTGTCTTCATTTGTTCGAGCTGACCCTTGAGCTCTGTCGCTTTGGAGGCGTGGGCATCACGGTCAATCTCGGCGGCCGCTGCAGTCTTTTGGGCCGTGGCAATCGCCTGGCGCTGGTCGGCGACAATCTGGTCGTAGCGGCCTGCGATATCCTGGCGCGTCTCGAGTTCCTCGGCCTGATCGGCAATGCGCTGCTCAAGTTCGGCCAGGTGGGCGCGGGCATCGGCAAGTGCCTTTTTCGCGGCGTTCATCTCGCGCATGGCCGAGGCACCCTGGGCGATAAAGGTGCCCACGGCGTTCGCAGTGTTCGAGACAGCGGTCCCCAGATCGCGGCTCGCGGCGGAGGAGTGCGGGGCGGTCGGGCGAGCGGTGTCGGCAGCGTCCGCATCGGCAGCCTGCGGCACGGCGATATTGCCGGTACCGCCCTCGATCACAGAAAAGCCTGCTGCGTGCGGGTCGACCGCATCGGCGCCAATCGTGGGATGCTCGAGCTGCAGAAACGAGGGCATGGTGCTGCCCTGGTCGGCAACCGGAGTCTCGCCGGGTACGAAGGTCGAGGCTGCCTCGGCGGCCTCCTCTTCCTCGGCGTCAACGTCAGCGTCGGCCACGGCGTCTTTCATCGCTTTGACGGCATCCATCATGGAGTCCATGACGGCGTCGAGCTCTTCTTCCGAAGAAACCTCGATGGGGCCCGCAGCTTGCGGAGCGGCATCCTGTACGGGGTCGTCGTCCTGAGCGGGCGCATCGTCGTTTTGCTCGTCTGCATCTTCGGCGCCAGGGGTTTCCGCCGTAGCGCTTTCGTCCAAGATGGGGTCGTCGAGGTCAATATCATCGCAGGTCACAGCGTCGGCATCTGCAGTGACGTCTGCGGAATCATCAATATGCTGTTGAGTCTGGGGGTCCAGCTCGTCTGTCATAGGTATGTGCTCCTCATCGTTGTTTGTCACCCTATGATAAAGTCTCGCGCCGACTTCCCGCGCGCCGCAGCAAAGTTTCAAAACGTGTTCGATGGCTCGCGTCGATAGCAAAAACTCGCCCACTTTATCCAGTTTTAACTTGACAATCCCTTCGCCGAAAGACGTTATGCCGTTCGCCTGCCATGGGCTTTATTTTTCACTTGAACCCGCTAAAGTTGCATTTTAGCTTTTGGCGCGTGAAGTTGGATGCGCGCAGTCGACGGGCAGGCCCGTCGCGATTTGAAAGGACTTTGTATGGGACTTTTCACTGGTAAGACCGTGATCGTTACCGGCGGCGGCAAGGCCACGCTTAAGGACGGCTCCGCTGGTTCCATCGGCTACGGCATCGATATCGCTTTTGCCAAGGAGGGCGCAAACCTCGTCATCACCGGCCGCAACGTCGCCAAGCTCGAGGCCGCCAAGGAGTCTCTCGAGGCCGAGTACGGTGTCAAGGTTCTGCCTGTTCAGGCCGATGTTTCGGCTGGTCAGGACAACGAGGCCGTCGTCCAGAACGTCATCGACAAGGCTATTGAGGAGTTCGGCCGCATCGACGCCCTCGTCAACAATGCTCAGGCCAGCGCTTCGGGCGTGACCATCGCCGACCACACCATGGACCAGTTCAACCTCGCCATTTACTCCGGTCTGTATGCCACCTACCTGTACATGCAGAAGGCCTACCCGCACCTGAAGGAGACCAAGGGCTCCGTGGTCAACTTTGCTTCGGGCGCCGGCCTGTTTGGCAACTATGGCCAGTGCAGCTACGCCGCTGCCAAGGAGGGCATCCGCGGTCTGACCCGCGTTGCCGCCAACGAGTGGGGCAAGGACGGCATCAACGTCAATATCGTTTGCCCGCTTGCTTGGACCGCTGCGCTCGAGAACTTCCAGGATGCCTATCCCGAGGCGTTCAAGGCCAACGTCCACATGCCGCCGGCTGGCCACTACGGCGACGTCGAGAAGGAAATCGGCCGCGTTGTCGTTCAGCTCTGCGGTCCCGACTTTAAGTATATGAACGGCGAGACCGTCACCCTCGAGGGTGGCATGGGCCAGCGTCCGTAGGGTTACGCGGTTTTACCAAACCGCGTAACGGGTCGACGCTGCGCGGTCACCAGGGCGACAACTTGTCATTCAAAGAGGGCGGCATGACCAGAAGGTCAATGCCGCCCTCTTTTCATGCCAATTTGTTCGCCCTGGTGACCGCTCGCTGACGTTGTCAAAACATCGGCGTTGCCAAAATATCGGCGTTGCCGTGGCTGGTAAATAGCTCCACTCATCGGGGACGTACTTAAATGAGTGCCCGCAGAATGAAAGTGGATAATCTCCCGTTTTTGGGCTGTGCTTTGGGCAAAAGTGGGAGATTATCCACGCTCATCCGGTAAGCGTCCAAAAATCCACGCTCATTTGCCGTGTCCCTGCCGTATCCTCCTCGCGCCAGTTTCTGTCGAGTCGGTGCTTCTTGCGGGTTGCCCGTATAATGGTTTGCGTATGAACCGCAACCAAGGAGTTCCAGTTTATGGACCAGAACCTTTTTAAATTCGACCTGATCGCCGAGGACCCGACGACGCACGCGCGTGCCGGCGTACTGCACACCCCGCACGGCGACATCGAGACGCCGATTTTTATGCCCGTGGGCACCAAGGCAAACGTCAAGGGCATTCCTACCGAGACTGTCAAGAAGCTCGGCGCCCAGATCGTGCTCGCCAATACCTATCATCTGTCCATGCGTCCCGGCGAGGATACCATCGCCGAGCTGGGCGGCCTGCACAAGTTCATGAACTGGCACGGCCCCATCCTCACCGACTCGGGCGGTTTCCAGGTCTTCAGCCACAACGATGCCGTCAAGCTCACCGACGAGGGCGTGCGCTTTATCGTCAACGATTACGACGGCCGCCACGTGTTTTGGACGCCCGAGGACAACATGGAAATCGCCATGAAGCTCGGCTCCGACATCTGCATGCAGCTGGACCAGTGCCCGGGCTATCCCGCCACGCGCGCTTACGTTGAGCGTGCCGTCGAGCTGTCGAGCATGTGGGCCGAGCGCTGCTATAAGGCGCATACCCGCGACGACCAGGCACTCTTTGGTATCGTTCAGGGCGGCATGCACCTGGATCTGCGCCTGCGCTCGCTGCGCCATCTGGAGGAGTGCGGCGACTTCCCGGGCTATGGTATCGGTGGCTATTCGGTGGGCGAGGATCACGAGACCATGTTCGAGACCCTGGCGCCGCTCGTGAGCGAGTACATGCCCAAGCATAAGCCGCGCTACCTGATGGGTGTCGGCAACCCCACCACGCTCGTACGCGGCGTGGGCGTGGGCATCGACATGTTCGACTGTGTGCTGCCGACGCGCACCGGTCGCATGGGTACGGCGTTCTCCAGTGAAGGTCGCCTTAACTTCCGTAACGCGCGCTTTGCGCACGACGACGGCCCCATCGACCCCACCTGCACCTGCCCGGTGTGCACGGGCGGCTACAGCCGCGCGCTCATTCGCCACATGGTCACGCAGAAGGAGATGCTCGGCGGCATTTTGCTTTCGATGCACAATATCCACTACCTGCTCAACCTTATGCAGCGTGCCCGCCAGGCCATTATCGAGGGCCGCTACGGCGCATTCGTGAGCGATTGGATGAATAGTCCTGCCGCGGTGGATTACTAAGGGCGACAGACACGCTTGCAGAGCGTGGGCAACGGCAATGGTCGGGCGCCAGCCGGTCGTCACATTCGTTGACACCGGCTGCGCGACCGCTGACCGATAGCTTGCAAGTGCTTGATGCATCGTGGGTACCATACCGAATAGTTGATGCTCGGGCGGGTGTTTGACGCATAGCGTCGACCCCGCCCGTTTTTCTTTTTCTCGATAGGAGTACCCATGATTAAGAATGAGAACGTCGAGGGCGAGCCTGCCTACGACGAGACGTACCGCCGCGGCCCCGTGGTCATGCGCGGCCCCATGATTCCTAAGGACAACACCTACGCCAACCTGCTGGCGCCCGAGGAGTCGACTGACTGGCTGCACGCCGACCCCTGGCGCGTGCTGCGAATTCAGGCAGAGTTTGTCGATGGTTTTGGCGCGCTTGCCGAGCTTGGACCTGCGGTGACCATCTTCGGTAGCGCCCGCACGCCCAAGACCGATCCGCTCTACAAGGCGGCGCGCACCGTCGGGCGCAAGATCGCGCAACGTGGCGTGGCGGTCATCACCGGTGGCGGCCCCGGCATCATGGAAGCGGCCAACAGGGGAGCGGCGAGTGTCAACGGCAAGTCAGTTGGCCTAGGCATTGAATTGCCGCACGAGCAGGGGCTCAATAAATACGTGAACCTCGGCATGGACTTCCGCTACTTCTTTGTGCGCAAAACCATGTTCGTTAAGTACAGCTCGGGCGCCATCGTATTTCCCGGCGGCTTTGGCACGCTCGACGAGATGTTCGAGGTTCTCACGCTGGTGCAGACGCACAAGGTCAAGCGCATGCCGCTCGTGCTGGTGGGCACCGAGTACTGGCAGGGCCTATTCGACTGGCTCAACGGCCCGGTGATGAGCACCGGTATGATTAGCCCGCTCGATCCGGATCTGGTACACATTACCGACGACCTCAACGAGGCCGTTGACATTGCGCTCAGCGGGCTGATGTAGATCAATCGTGCCCACGCGACATGAATACGCATGGCAATCTGATGTTATCTAACATCAGATTGCCATTTATATTGGGTATACTGGTGTAAAAGACGAGGGCGAGGAGGTCGCAAATGTCTACAGCAACAGTTAAGCCTACGACGGTTCGAATCGAAGAGGGGCTCAAGGAGCAGGCGACTGAGTTCTTGGATTCGGTCGGCCTCAGCCTCAATTCCTATCTCAATCTTGCCGTTCGGCAGCTGGTAAATCAGCGAAAGATTCCTTTTGAGATTGTAGGAAGGGCGGAGGTGCCCAACGAGGTGACGAGGCGCGCCATGGTGATCGCCGAGGCTCATGAGCTGGGGATTTTGCCGGACGATAGCCTGTCATTCAATAACGCTGATGAGCTTATGTCATTCCTCGATGAGGAATAGCGATGTTCGAGATTAAAGTCGAGGCTCAATTTAAGGTGGACTACAAACGAACGATGCGCATGCATCCGCAGCTAAAAAGTGAGTTTAAAGCGGCGGTTGCAGAGCTTGTGGCTCATGGGTCACTTCCGGCGGAGTATGGCGCCCACGAGCTCTCAAACCCGGGCGGAAACTACAACGGCCACATCGATTTCCACCTATCCGATGGCTTGGTCGATGTGGTCGTTCTTTATCTTCCCCATAAGACTAACCCAGTGATTAGGCTGGTGAGAATGGGCACTCATCAGGAACTGTTTCAGGGTCCGCTGGGCTGATCGCCGATTTCTAAGTTGCGGTGGAATAGGGATTGATT
>USAX01000121.1 GCA_900552705.1 uncultured Collinsella sp.
GCCCTTGGACTCGTAGACGCGCAGAGTCTGCGGGTGCATGCCGGTCAGCTCGGCCGCCACGCTGATCATGTACAGCGGTTTGTTCCTATTGTCCTCGGCCATGCTACCTGACCCCTTTCCGTCTCGTTATCGTCCATCATAAGCCCGCGGGCGTGGGCGTGCGCCGCGACCGCCCTAGTACGTCGCCTTGTAACGATTGACCTTCTCGCGATAGTCGCGCGTGTCGGCCTCGCGCAGCTTGGTCATGGCATCGCGTTCATCGTCGGACAGGTTCGTGGGAACCTGCACCTTGATCTCGACGAGCAGCGCGCCCGTGCGGCCACGGTGCTTAACATCGGGCGCGCCCATCTCCTTAAAGCGGAACTTCTTGCCCGTCTGGGTGCCCGCCGGCACCTTCAGACGAACCGTCGCGCCGCCGGGCGTGGGCACGTCCACCGTGCAGCCGAGCGCCGCCTCGTAGACCGAGACCGGTACCTCCATGGTCACGTCGGCGCCTTTGCGCTTAAACAGCGGATGCTCCTCCACATGCGTGGTCACGACCAGGTCGCCGCGCTCGCCGCCGGCAACGCCATACTCGCCGCGACGCTTGTAGCGTAGTTTGCCGCCGTCGACCGCACCTGCGGGAACCGAGACCGTAATGGTTTGCTGCTCGCCCGTCGAGGGAATGCGATAGGTGACCTTGTGCGTCACGCCGCGAAACGCGTCCTCGGCCGTCACGTCGACAGTCAGCGACAGGTCGCCGCCCTTGCGAGCACGGCTGCGGCCCGCACCGGCACCGGCATTACCCGCAGCCCCGGCAAAGCCCGAGCCCCAATCGCTGCCCCAAGCGCCGTTGCCGCTAAAGATGCTGTCGAAGATATCGCCCCAGCCGCTGGCGCCCGCGCCGGCACCGTAGCCGCCGCCATACGCGCCGCCCGCGCCCGGCATGCCGCCGAACATGAGCATCTGGTCGTACTCTTTGCGCTTCTTCTCGTCCGAAAGCGTCTCGTAAGCCTCGCTAATCTCCTTGAACTTGGCCTCGTCGCCGCCGGCATCGGGGTGGTATTTTTGCGCGAGCTTGCGAAACGCGCTCTTGATCTCTTTGTCGGAGGCGCTCTTGGATACGCCCAGGATGTCATAGAAGGTTTTGCCTGCAGCCATCGTAGCTCCTCTCCTGTTTCATCCACCGCTCAACGGGCGGCGGCTCATACTGTCATATGGCACTAGGCCAGAAAGGGCCCCGGGTGTTGCCCCGGGGCCCTTCTCAATTACTCCTCGGTGCTCTCAGCCGTATCGGCCGCAGCATCCTCGGGCGCCGCTTCGGGCTCCGGTGCGGGGCGCTTCTCGCCACCGTAGGTCACCGTCACCATCGCGGAGCGCAGGATGCGGTCCGCCATGCGGTAGCCCTTCTGGTACACGTCGTTGACGGTCTCGTCGTACTGCGATGCGTCCTCGACACGCCCCACGGCCTGGTGCTCGAGCGGATCGAACGCCTCGCCCTTGGGGTCGATGGGCTCAACGCCCTCGTGCGCAAACACATCGAGCAGCTTGGCATGCACCGCATCAACGCCATCGACGAACTGCTTAAAGTCGTCGGAAAGCTCCTGGCTACGGGCATGGTCGATTGCACGCTCGATATCGTCAACCACCGGCAACAGCGCGGTGACAAGCTTCTCGGTCGCGCGCTCGCGCTCGGCGATACGCTCGCTGGCGGTGCGGCGACGGAAGTTCTCCCAGTCGGCCTGCAGACGGGCGGTACGCTCGGTGGCGTCCTTTGCCTTGTCCTCGGCGGCCTTCTGAGCCTCTGCCGCAGCATCGAGCTCGCTGCGTACGTCGGCAAGCTCCTTTTGGGCCTGCTCGAACTTGAGCTTAAAGTCGTTGTCGGCGGCTTCCTCACCGGCGCGGATAGCGGCTTCCACCATCTCGTCCTCGGTCATCGTCGCCTCCTTGTTGGAATCCTCTACCTGGTTCTCGGCAGCCTCGGCGGCCTCGGCCTCGTTGGCCTCGGTATCGTCGACGGCCTCTACGGGAATCTTCACGTCCTTCTCCTCAGAGTCAACGGGGGCGGCGCCAGCGGCGGCCGCCTCCGTGCGAGCTTTACGGGCGGACATGATTACTTGTCCTCGTCGTCCACAACCTCGTAGTCGGCGTCGACAACGTCATCGTCGGCAGGCTGGGCACCGGCGGCGCCGTCGGTCTGCTGCTGAGCGTCGGCGTAGACAACCTGAGCCAGCTCGTAGGCTACGGACTGCAGGGATTCGCCAGCGGCCTTGATGGCCTCGACGTCAGAGCCCTCGAGCGCCTTCTTGGCGTCGGCGATAGCGGCCTCGGCCTTGGACTTCACATCGGCGGAAACCTTGTCGCCCAGCTCGTTGAGGGTCTGCTCGGTGGAGTAGCACAGGCTGTCGGTCTGGTTGCGGACCTCGACCTCTTCCTTCTGCTTCTTGTCCTCCTCGGCATGAGCCTCGGCGTCCTTGACCATGCGATCGACTTCGTCGTCGGAAAGCGCGGTGGAGCCGGAAATGGTGATCTGCTGCTCCTTGCCGGTGCCCTTGTCCTTAGCAGAGACCTTGACGATGCCGTTGGCGTCGATGTCGAAGGTGACCTCGATCTGCGGCACACCGCGGCGGGCAGCCGGGATACCGGTCAGCTGGAACTTACCGAGCGACTTGTTATCGCGGGCAAGCTCGCGCTCGCCCTGGAGCACGTTGATCTCGACGCTGGTCTGGTTGTCGGCAGCGGTGGAGTAGACCTCGGTCTTGGAGGTCGGGATCGTGGTGTTGCGGTCGATCATCTTGGTCATGATGCCGCCCATGGTCTCGACGCCCAGCGACAGCGGGGTAACGTCGAGCAGCAGGATGCCCTCGACGTCGCCGGTGAGCACGCCGCCCTGGACGGCAGCGCCGTCGGCAACGACCTCGTCGGGGTTCACGGACATGTTGGGCTGCTTGCCGGTCATGGTCTTGACCAGATCCTGGACGGCGGGCATACGGGTGGAGCCGCCGACGAGGATGACCTCGGTCAGATCGGAGAGCTTAAGCTTGGCGTCGCGCAGGGCGTTGGTGACAGGCTGCTTGCAGCGCTCGAGCAGGTCGCGGGTGATCTTCTCGAACTCGGCGCGGGTCAGCGTGTAGTTGAGGTGCAGCGGGCCAGACTGGTTCATGGTGATGAACGGCAGGTTGATGGTGGACTGCTGGGCTGCGGAGAGCTCCTTCTTGGCGTTCTCGGCGGCCTCCTTCAGACGCTGCAGGGCCATGGGGTCCTGACGCAGGTCGACACCGTTCTCCTGCTGGAACTTATCGGCCATCCAGTCGATGACGCGCTGATCCCAGTCGTCGCCGCCCAGGTGGTTGTCGCCCGAGGTGGACAGAACCTCAAACACGCCGTCAGCGAGGTCGAGGATGGAGACGTCGAAGGTGCCGCCGCCCAGGTCGAAGACCAGAATGCGCTGGTCGGTGCCCTGCTTGTCCAGGCCATAGGCCAGAGCAGCAGCGGTCGGCTCGTTGACGATACGCTTGACGTTGAGGCCGGCGATCTTACCGGCGTCCTTGGTGGCCTGACGCTGGGCGTCGTTGAAGTAGGCCGGGACGGTGATGACGGCGTCGGTGACGGTCTCGCCCAGATACTTCTCGGCGTCGGCCTTCATCTTTGCGAGCGTCATGGCGCTCACCTGCTCGGCGGTATAATCCTTGCCCTCGATATCGACGACGGCACGGCCACCCTGGCCCTCCTTGACCTCATACGGCACGGTCTTGATCTCGGAGGTGCACTCGGAGTACTTGCGGCCCATGAAGCGCTTGATGGAGAACACGGTGTTCTTGGGGTTGGTGACAGCCTGGTTCTTAGCGGCCTTACCCACGACGCGGTCGCCATCAGCACGGAAGCCCACGACAGACGGGGTGGTACGGTCGCCCTCGGCGTTCACGATAATGGTCGGAGAACCGCCCTCGAGGACGGCCATAGCGGAGTTAGTAGTACCAAGGTCGATACCAAGAATCTTACTCATTAGAAATTCCCTCTCTCTTTTGCGTTCGCGCCGCCTCGACGGTCTGTCGTGTGGCGCTTCGGCTTGTCTTTCAGGATGTAGTGTATCCCCTTATGGGCCGGAATATACAAAATCTAAGTCAATTCATATAAGATTTCTTATTGCTGAGAGTTTAGGTTCTTAAATACGCAGGTAGATGCGCTGAATGAGTTCTCGGCAAATCTATTGAGATCTATGTAGAGATGGCTGAGGCTTGGGTCCGAAGGTGTCTGGAGCTGCCTTGCGGAAAGCTCGTCCCGTTTTGAGAGCTGATGCCGGCTCGCAGTTTCCGCTAGCGGGCCTAACCGGAAACTGCGACCCGGTTTTCGGCCAAATAACGGGATGCCCTTTCCGCAGGCGCGCTCAATAGCTCAATATTACAAGTCACCTTTAGCTAACATTTGCGCAGCTCAACGGCCCCACCTGCGCGTTTTTTAGTAAACCTTGGCATACTCGGCGAACGGTATGAAGATGCCGGCCAGAGGGTATTGCAAACGGTCGCTCCCGTGGTATGTTTTTGCCCGAATCAAACCGGCGCGCATCGCCTGTAGCGTCGGTCAACAGAGAGGAAACTACCATGGCTCATCCCGTAATTGATGCCGACGAGTGCATCGCTTGTGGCGTTTGCGTCGACTCCTGCCCCGCTGGCGTTCTGGAGCTCCAGGACGTCGCTACCGTCGCTGACGAGGACTCCTGCGTCGCCTGTGGCGCTTGCCAGGACGCTTGCCCCGCCGGCGCGATCACCGAGATCGTCGAGGAGTAACAACTCCCTCACTTGCACACTCACAAGTACACCGTGCACAAAAAGGAGGCCTCCGCATCGCCGCGGAGGCCTCCTTTTTTGTGCGGATAACCAATTAGGCACCATCGCAGGTTGAGCTCACGTCAGCGAAAACGTCCCTAAGCGAGCAAGGTGACGTGAAAGAGGAGGGAAGCGTACTTTGGTACGCGACCGACGATTGAACGTCAGATTGCCGCTTAGGGACGTTTGCAGCATCGGCTACGACAGATCGTCCTCGTAGGGCATCAGGTCTGCCAAATAGCCTTTCTCCTTGAGTATGGCCTCGATCTCGTCGAGGGTTTGCTCATCCTCTGCCGCAATGCGGTGGAAGTGATAGCCGCTCGTCACCGTTAGTAGTGGAAAGCTCTTGCCGCTCTCGATATCGTGCAGGTAGCGCTCAACATCGCGACGATTGCGAATGTCCAGGTCGGCCGTGATCTTACCGTACACGCGGTGATTGACGATCACGTTGAGCACGGCGCCGCCGGCGTCGACGATACTCGTGAGCTCATCGCCTGCCTGCTCCACGCTGTGGCGAACCTTGACCAAGCGCGTGGGCACGGCGGGGCTGCTGGGGGCCTCCTGCAGCACGTAGCCGCGGTTGGTTGCCACGACATCGTGCCCATCGGCGCGCAACAGGGCAATATCCTGAACCACGACCTGGCGGCTCACGCCAACCTCGCGGGCAAGTGCGCTGCCCGAAACGGGCTCCCTGGCTCCCTCGAGCACGCCCATGATGGCACGACGGCGCTCGCGGGCGTTCATTATTTACCGTCCAGCAGACGCAGGTGCTTAAGCGAGAGGTCGAGGATCGGGGCGGAGTGTGTCAGCGCGCCCGAGCTAATAAAGTCGACGCCCAGATCGGCCAGGGCGCGAATATTGCTGGCGTCCACATTGCCCGAACACTCAGTCTTGGCGCGACCGGCGATAAGCTCGATAGCGGCGGCCATGTCGTCGTGGGTCATGTTGTCGAACATGATGATGTCGGCGCCGGCTTCCACGGCCTCGCGCACCATGTCCAGGTTCTCGCACTCGATCTCGACCGTCGTGGTAAACGATGCATGGGCGCGCGCCATCTC
>USAX01000122.1 GCA_900552705.1 uncultured Collinsella sp.
CCGGCCTCCTGGACGTTCCAGTTGATCTGGACACCGGTGGCCTCGACCACGCGGCGCATGGCCTGCGTAATCTCGGGACCGATACCGTCACCGGGAATCAGGACTACATCGTGCGCCATAATCTGTTACTCCTCGTCTTCGGCGTCGTCAGATTTTTTAACGCTAGCACGCTTCTTCTTTTTGGAGAGATCCAGGCCAAAACGTTTAACAAGCATTTCGCAAATCTCGCTCGAACGGGCCTTGAGATAGCTGCCCTTACCGTTCTCGGCATCGAACTTAAGGCGCAGCGCAAGCTTCTCGGCAACCTCGGCGTCGATCTCGCCCTGGCAAAACTCGTACAGGCAACCGAGCATGTCGCGATACTCAAGGTCGCCGTGGTAGCACTGGATGGCCTCGTCCAGGATGGGCCAAGCCTCGCGCGAACGCTCGACACTCGTGGCACCCCACACGCACAGCAGGCGGAAGGCGGCATAGCGCAGCGTGGAGGAGATCTCGTCGAACAGTGCGGTCTCGGCGCCCTCAAAGGCATCGCCCAGCTGCTCGGGGCAGGTGGTGGCGAGCGCCGTCAGGGCATCGAGGGCCTCCCAGCGGGTCTGCGCCTCGGGGCGGTCGAGCGCCTCGATCAGCGCGGACACGCAGGGCACGACGCGCTGCGGATCGCGCTCGGCAAGCAGGTGCAGCACGCGGGCGGCAAACTGGCGGATGCGGCGCGTGGGGCAGCCGAGCTCCTGGACCAGGCGGTCGACGGCGTTCTCGTTCTCCTCTGCCAGCTGGAGCTGTGCCAGCTCCTCGTCGGTGAGCTGTTCGTCTTTATTTTCTGCCATAGTTACCTCTTCTTACTATTTCTTAGCATGCTTGCCAGCACCCTTGCTGTCATCGGTGACCGAGATGAGCTGTCGGTCGGCCGCGCCATTGCGACGTGCGCGGCGGCGTTCCTCGGCATCGCCCGCGTCGGCGGCGGCGCGGTGAGCCTTGTTGACGTTAAAGACCTCGTCGTGCTTGCGCCACGGGCCGACGGACTCGCCAAAGCTCATCTTAAGGCCGGCGATAAAGCCGCCGAGCCAACCGATCGGCGCAAACTGCACCAGCGGGAACAGCGAAAACACCCAGGTCAGTAGGACGACTGCCGCCGCTCCCGCAAAGTTGGCAATCCAGTAGTCGCGCTTGGTGATGACGCGCTTTTCGCACGCCCACTGGCCGCACAGAAAGCCGATGTAGATCGCAAAGAGAAAGAGCGCCAGCGCAAGCACCACGAACGTCCAGCTCATGGGCGCTACTCCCCGTGATGGTGGCCACAGCAGCACTCGTGGCCGTCGTCATGACCGTGGCCGCCGCAGCACTCGTGGTCCTCGCCGTGATGGTGGCCGCAACCGCACTCATGCTCGTCGCCGTGCTCGCCGCAACCGCAGCCGTCCTCGTGGGCACCGTGCTCCTCGGGGCGATACTGCGACCAGTCCAGACCGGCGGCGATGGCGTCGGCCTCCTCCTTGTAGAGGACCGTGATGGCCTGGGTGCCCAGCTTGGCGCCACCGATAGCGTCGAGCATGTCGTAGAGCGTAAAGGCCACGTCGGCGCCGGGCAGCGCGAGCTCGCGGTCGTCGGCGTAAGCAAGGGCCAGGCGCAGGTCCTTAATGAAGTGCTCGACCATAAAACCGGGCTTGTAGTCGCCGTCGAGCGCCTTGGGAGCCAGGCTCTCCATGGCGCCGGACTTGCCGGTACCGCCCAAGATCATCTGGCGGGTCTTCTCCAGGTCAAGGCCGCTCAGCTCGGCAAATGCCATGGCGTCTGCCATGCCGACCATGCAGGCGCCCAGCGACACCTGGTTGGCGAGCTTGGCAGCCTGGCCCTTGCCAGCGCCGTCGAAGCAGCAGATGTTGGCCGCAAAGGTGGCAAGGATGTCGCGGACTGGGGCGATATCGTTCTCGGTGGCGCCCACGATAGCCGTGAGCGTGCCGGCGATAGCACCAGACTCGCCGCCGGTGACGGGGCAGTCAAACGCCATGCGGCCGGAAACCTGGGCGGCCTCGGCAATGTCGCGCGCCAGCTCGGGCGAGCTTGTGGTGAGGTCGATCAGGACCGCGCCGGGCTTAGTGCACGCGAGCAGGCCGTCGCCCGCCAGGTAGAGCTCCTCGACCTCGGAGGGATAACCCACCATGGTAAAGACGACGTCGGCGTTCGCCACGGCATCTGCCGGCGTATCGGCCCAAACGGCACCGCGCTCGATAAGCGCGGCGGCCTTGGACTTAGTGCGGTTGTTGACCGTGACGGGATAGCCGGCATCCAGGATGTGGCCGGCAATGGGGGCACCCATGATTCCGGTGCCGATGAATGCGACGGAGAGCTTGTTTGCCATGAAACCTTTCCTTTTGGGTTGGGTGTTATTACCAGGTTGAATACTCGGTGCCAGCGTTGGGCTGTGAGTCGAGGGCGATTACGGACGCAGCGCTTGCCTACTGGCCGCGCACGCGGCGGGCGATGCGGTCGGAAAGCGACGCCTTGTCGGCGCGGTTCTTACCCCAAAACGCGCAGGCCACCATGCCGGGGCCCACGTGCGAGCCGATGGTAGGACCGACGGAGCTGCGAATGATCGTGACGTCGGCGCAACCCTCCTCCTTGCGGATGGCGGCTTCGAGCCAGTCGCCGTCCTTCTCGGCATCGGCCGTCATAATGGCGATGGGCATGGTGCGATCGGGCACATAGTTCTCGCGGAACGACTTGAGGATGGACTTGAGCGCCTTCTTGCGACCGCGGTTGACGCCGATCAGCGACAGCGAGCCGGCCAGGTCGTAGGACAGCTCGGGTTTGACGTCGAGCTTTGCCGTGAGCTGTGCCGCCGCGGGCGGAATGCGGCCGCCGGCAGCCAGCGCGTCAAAGCTCTCGAGCGTAAAGTAACCGTGGACATAGGTCTTGGCCTCGTTTGCCCAGTCGACCAGCTGCTTGGCGGTCAGTCCCGCCGAACGCTGGCGCACGGCCTCAAGCGCCAAGAGCTCGCCGGTCGCACAGGGCAGAGCGTTGTCGACCACGTACAGCTCAAAGTTGGGATACTCGGCGCGCACGGCGTCCGCCGCCTGGCACGCGGAGTTGTAGCTCGACGACAGCGCCGAGGTAAAGCACAGGTAGACCGTAGGCGTACCCTCTTTGGCGCACTCGGTAAAGAACTCGATATAGCGACCGAGCGACACAGCCGAGGTGGACACGCGGGCACCGGCGCGCATACGGTCGTAGAACTCCTTGGGTGTGATGCTCGACCAGATGTCGTCCGTGCGCTCTTCGCCATCAATAATGAAGGGGAAACCCAGGATATCGACATCGAGGTTCGCGGCGACCTCGGGGCTAAAGTCGCAGCAGGTATCGACGACGATGCGGCAACGGTCCGAATGACCGGCGGATGCGGCCTTGTCCATCAAAGCGACTCCTTACGTAAAAAGGCGGCCACCCGCATGGGATGGCCGCCAGCCGTTAACTCATGCAAGTTAACGTATTTTACTCGTCAAGTGTTTCGATGCGGGGCTTGATGATGCCATATCCACCATTCTTACGGTGATACACCACATTGATAAGGCCGGTCGTCGCGTTCTCGAACACGTAGAAGTCGTGACCGAGCAGATCGGTCTGCACCAGCGCCTGCTCCTCAGTCATCGGAGTGACGTCGATAACCTTCTCGCGGACGAGCAGGTCGTCTTCCTCCTCGGGCAGCAGCAGGTCGGCCAGATCCTCGACGCGCTCGACCGGCGCGACATCCGCGGCGCTGGCACCGCCCTGGCGGTTGTCCACGACCTTGGTCTTGAACTTGCGCAGCTGGCGGGTGACCTTATCGGCGGAGAGGTCGATGGCGGCGTACATATCTGCACCGTGCTCAGCAACGCGAATCACCGAACCGCGGGCACGAACCGTAACCTCGACGATTGCCGGGTTGGGGTTCGAGGGGTTCTTCTCATAGCGAAGTACAACGTCGACCGTCATGGGCTCGATATCGAAAACCTTGAGCGCCTCGCCGATCTTCTCATCCACATGCGCACGCAGAGCATCGGTTACCGTCGTCTTGCGTCCAGAAACCTTGATATCCATACGTGGCTCCAATCTGCCTCGGGGACTTACTGTACTGGCTATGTACCCATTGCCGTGCATTTAATCACGCGGATTCCTAAAGACCCGAATAACGATTGCTTGATACCGCATACCGAAGTCTCGCACTTTTCTGTGGCAAAGTGCGCTATGGGAGGGCGTCGGCGACTTTGTATTTGGTCCCGAAAATTGGCTTTGACCTGCTGGTTTTATAGGGATAAAAAAGCCGGGCTCCCCTATTGGGGAAACCCGGCAGTGCGTGTTGAAACCGTGAAGAGGTGTCCTTTCCAACGTATAGGAGACACCACCCCTAGCAATAACTAGCTATTAAGTTTGTTAATGTCGTCGTCAGTGATGGTGCCTTCCTGGCTGGACGATTTGTCCTCGGAGGATGCGGTCTCATTGTTGGAATCGGAGGACTCGCTGCCGGAGGACGTGGTCTCACTGGACTCAGAGTCGCCCGGCTGCACGTTAGCGCCCGAAACCGTCTTAGTGGTGAGGTCGTAGGGAATCTGGCCGTACCAGACGCAGTGAACCGCCTCGAGCGTGCCGTCGACCGTGATGTCGTCGAGGGCATCACTCACGGCACGGCACAGTTCGTCATTGGACGAGAGACCCGCAACACCAAGCGTCGAGGGCGCCTCGAGCGCGCCGACATAGGAGACCTCGCTCATCAGGCGCGCAAGATAGCCGCCGGCTGTGGAGTCGCAGATCACATAGTCGACCTCGCCGGACTCGAGCGCCTCAAAGCACTCGTTGATGTTGGAGTAGGTCTTTTGGTTGGCGGTGATGCTCTGCTTAGCAAGCGCCTCCTGCGAGGCCGAGGACATCTGGACACCCAGAGTAGACGTGTTAAGGGTATCGGTGGAAACGCTTAGCGACCCACCATCGCTGGTTTTACCGAACACGGAAGCGGCATCGTACAGGCAGGTGCCGAGCGAGCTAACGTCCCCGTCCGTGGAGTTGATCTCGCCGATAAAGATATCAGCCTTTTTGTCGCCGAGCGCGGAACCTGCCGAGGACGCATCGACAAAGGCGACCTTAAGGCCCATGCGGCTTGCGAGGGCGCGGGCAGCGTCGACTGCATACCCCGTAAGCTCGCCGTCGGCGCCCTGCATTGCCTGCGGCGCATCGGAAGTATCGAGGGCGACCGTCAGGGTTCCGGGAGTGACCAGGGCATCGTCCGACACCGTGGGCGTGACGGTCTCGTACTCGATCTGGTCGATCGTGGGAGTCGTGAACGTAGACAGCGGGTTGAACGCGCATCCGCTCAGGCCCAAAACGGCAATGACCGCTGCGGTCCCAGCACCTAACCGAGCCGCGTGCATCAAGCTGCCCCTCACCATGTCCACTACCCTGCCTTCTGTGTCGTATACGATCCGTGCGTTGCGCGGAATATCAGGTTGTTCCCACCAGCTGACCTGGTATTTGACCCCACACTTGCGCACCGGGGTGTTTGCTCGGGAGGCCGCAGCCACCTTCACGACTGGCCCGCTCGCCCGCGAGGCGGTATTGCCCCAAAGAAAGTAGAACGGACGGTGCGGCTTACATCTAGGACGCGCCATGATCGCGCCGCGCGCACGCGGTCGCTTACGTGGATCCCTTTGACCGCGTCTGTCTTGGACTAGGACGGGCATTTCGTCCGTCCGCAACCACAGCCTGGTAGGAACGTAGCGCATTATAGCTAAGTTCAAGCTAAAGTTTAAGGTTA
>USAX01000123.1 GCA_900552705.1 uncultured Collinsella sp.
TTTCCCAGGTGACCGAGCTGGTCGATAAGGCCAAGGACGGCTTTGCCACCCTCAACGGCGCGGTTGACGCGGCGGAGAAGGTCGCCCCCGTCCTTCCCCAGATGCTCGGCGCCAACGGCCAGACGCGCAACTATCTTGTGTACGCCATGAACAACGTCGAGATTCGTGCCTGCGGCGGCTTTGGCGGTTCGCAGGGCCTGATTTCGGTCACCGACGGCCAGATGTCGATTGGCGAGTTTGTCCCCCGCATTGGACTCAGCGAGGATGAGGCAGTCGAGAGCGTCGACGAAGAGGATGAGGCGCTGTTCGGCAACCACAGTAACCTGTACAACTCGGGCAATACCTATTCGCCTGATTGGCCCCGCAACTCGCAGCGTGTCGCAGCCCTGTGGAAATCTCAATATGGCCAGGACGTTGACGGCGTCGTGGGTATCGACCCGGTGTTCCTGCAGTATCTGCTGGGCCTGGTCGGTAACGTGTCGCTGCCCGACGGAACGGTTGTCGACGGCACCAACGCCGCAAAGGTCCTCATGCACGATGTGTACTGGAACTATCCGGTCGAGGAGTCGGACGGCATCTTTGCGGCTGTTGCCAGCGCCGCCTTCGACAAGATCCTTGGCGGTATCGGCGATGTCGATGTTACGAAGCTTGTCAGCGCCGTTGAGCGCGGTGCCGAAGAGGGCCGCCTGATCGCGTGGATGAAAAACGATGACGAGCAGAACGCTATCAAGGAGATGAACATCGACGCCTCGCTGCCCGATCCGGATGACCCGAGTGAAGATCCCGTTGCTGGTGTCTACTTTAACAACCTGAGCTTCTCCAAGCTCGACTGGTACCTGAATGCCGATACGCAGATTGGCCAGGGCATCAAGAACGGTGACGGCACATGCTCGTATCGCATCACCGTTACCCTGACGAACATCATGACGCAGGAGGAGGCCGGCAAGCTGCCCGACTACGTCGCGGCGAGCGCGCCTGATGCCGCGCGCGACGACGAACGTCTGAATGTCTCGTTGTTTGCGCCGACGGGCGGTAACATTACTGACCTGACCGTCGAGGGCACCCAGTTTGGTCTTGGCGCCGCTACGTGGCATGGAATCCCCTTCTATTCGGGCACCGTTGACCTGCATGCTGGCGAGACGACGACGATCACATATACGCTGACCACGTCAGCCGAGGCGGGGGACAAGCCGCTTACGCTGCGTCAGACTCCTACATGCCAGGCGGCTCGCGACAGCGCGTCGGCGTAGGGTTTTTCTGGTAGCGCAGATAATCGAGTACCATTTTGGGGCGGACAGGCAATCTGTTCGCCCCTATTTTGTAAGGAGAGCGCATGAAGTACTTTGGCACCGACGGCTTTCGCGGTGAGGCTAACGTTGGGCTGACGGTAGAGCACGCTTATAGGATTGGCCGTTTTGTGGGCTGGTATTACGGCGCCAACCGCGAGCGCAAGGCGCGCGTCATCGTGGGTAAGGACACGCGTCGCTCGAGTTATATGTTCGAGGCGGCGCTGGTGAGTGGCCTGGTCGCGAGCGGTGCGGACGCCTATATGCTGCACGTGATCCCCACGCCGGGCGTAGCGCATCAGACCGTGGAAGGCTGCTTCGATTGCGGCATCATGATCAGCGCGAGCCACAACCCGTTTTGCGATAACGGCATTAAGCTCGTCAACAGCGACGGCTTTAAGATGGACGAGGACGTGCTGGAGCTCATCGAGGACTACATCGATGGCAAGAGCGAGGTGCCGCTGGCAACGGGCAACCACATCGGCGCCACGGTGGACTACATGCAGGGCCGCAACCGCTACATTGCTTCGCTCATTGCAAGTGCGAACTTTTCGCTGCAGGGCGTCAAGATCGGCATCGACTGCGCCAACGGCTCGGCGTCCTCGGTGGCCAAGCCGGTGTTCGACGCGCTGGGCGCCGACGTGCGCGTGATCAATGCCGCGCCCGATGGTTTTAACATCAACGTCGACTGCGGCTCCACGCATATGGAGCGTCTGCAGCGCCACGTGGTGGAGCAGGGCCTGGACGTGGGCTTTGCCTATGACGGCGATGCCGACCGCTGCCTGGCCGTGGACGAGCGCGGGCGCGTGGTCGATGGCGACCAGATCCTGTACGTGTGCGGCGTGTACCTGAACAAGCACGGTCGCCTTTCGGGCGGTACCGTGGTTCCGACGATTGCCAGCAACTTTGGCCTGATCAAGTCGTTGGAGCTTGCCGGCCTAAGTGCCGTGACCAGCGGTGTGGGCGACCGTCACGTGTATGCCAAGATGCGCGAGGGCGGTTACAGCCTAGGCGGCGAGCAGACGGGCCATACGATCTTTGGCGATATCGAGCGCACGGGCGACGGCATTATGACCTCGCTGCGCGTGATGGAAGTGATTCGTGCCGAGCGCGAGACGCTCTCGCAGCTCACGGCTCCGTGCAAGCTGCTGCCGCAGGCGCAGGTGGCCGTGCGCGTGGCGGACAAGGACGCCGCGCTCGAGAACATGGGCGTGCAGAACGCCATCGCCGAGGCCGAGGCTGCGCTGGCAGGCGAGGGCCGCGTGCTCGTACGCAAGAGCGGAACCGAGTCGGTTATCCGCGTGCTGGCCGAGGCGCCCGACCAAGCATCCGCCGATGCCGCCATGAAGCGCATTGCCAACGCGCTCGAGGCTTTATAGCTACGCGGTTTTACCAAACCGCGTAGCTGCTCGACGCTGCAAACGGCCCCAAGCGGCAATCTGACGCTCAATTTCAAGGGCGCGACCAGAAGGTCAGCGCCCTTTCATTTCACGTTATCTTGCTCGCTTGGGGTCGTTTTCTCTGACGTTGCCAAGACATTAGTGTCAACGAGCTACTCATTGGGGACAGTCTTTGCCGATTGGCCGGTTTGCTGGCCGGATGGGCAAGGACTGTCCCCAACTGCCGGCAGAAAAGGAACGTCCCTAACTGCCGGCCTTCAAGGCCTTACAGCTGGTAGAGCGTGGTGAACTTGTCCTGCAGGTAGCTGCAGTAGTAGCGGGCATCGAACGCCATGCCGCATGCGCCCTTGATGAGCTCCGGCGCGTCCTTGGCGCGGCCCCACTGCCAAATGTGCTCGCCCAGCCACGCGCGGACGGGTGCCAAGTCGCCGCTCGCACAGGCGCCGTTGAGGTCGACACCGTCGCGGCACATGGCCGGCACAAACATGGCGTCGTAGGCGCTACCCAGTGCATACGTGGGGAAGTAGCCAAACGAGCCGCCGCTCCAGTGCGTATCCTGCAGACAGCCGCGCGTGTCGTCGGGAACGGGAATGCCCAGATACTCGTCCATAAAACGATTCCAAAGCGCGGGGATGTCCTTGGCCGTGGCCTCGCCGGCAAACAGCATGCGCTCGATCTGGTAGCGCACCATAATATGCAGCGGATAGGTGAGCTCGTCCGCCTCGGTGCGGATCAGCGACGGCTGCGCGATGTTCACGGCGCGGTAGAGCGTATCCTCGTCCACGCTACCGTAGACCTCGGGCGCGTGGCGGCGCAGCACTTCGAGCAGCGGTCCCATAAAGGCGCGGCTGCGGCCCACGGTGTTCTCAAAGAAGCGGCTCTGGCTCTCGTGGATGCCCATGGAGGTGCCGCCCTCCAGGCAGGTGCGCGCGTAGGCGGGGTTCACGCCCAGCTCGTACATGGTGTGACCGGCCTCGTGGATGATGCTGTAGACGTTGGAGATGCAGTCGTCCTCGTAGATGTGCGTCGCGATGCGCGCGTCACCCACGGAAAAGCCCTCGCTAAACGGGTGCTCGGTAAAGGCAAGCGTGGTGTCGTCTAGGTCCAGGCCGACAAGCTTCATAAGGTCGAAGCTCATGGCACGCTGGGCGGCCTCTGGCACGCGGGCGTGCAAAAAGTCGGCAGCCGGCTGCTGGCCGCGCTCGCCGATGGCGTGCACGAGCGGCACGACCGTCGCCTTGACCTCATCGCAAAACGCGTCGAAGCTCTTGGCGGAAAGGCCGCGCTCGTACTGGTCGAGCCAAACATCGTATGGGTCGCGCTTGGGGTCCATGAGCTCGGCCTGATGCTTAAGTTGGGCGACGATTCTATCCACATAGGGCTCAAAGCTCGCCCAGTCATTGGCCGTCTTGGCCTTGTGCCACACGGCGTCGGCCTCGCAGGTGAGCCTGGTCCAGGCCTCGGCTTCCTCGGTGGGGATGACGCTTGCCTCGCGCTGGTCGCGGCCGAGTACGCGAATCTCGTCGAGCAGCTGCGGGTCGTCGATCTTGCCACCGGCGACGGTCTCGCGTGCCAGCGAGCGTACGAGCTCAACGGACTTCTCACTGGTCAGCAGCTTGTGATGCTCGCCGGCAAGCGTGCCCATAGCATCGGCGCGCGCCGCAGCGCCGTTGGCGGGAGCAATGGTCGCGCCGTCAAACTCGGCAATCTTGAGCAGGTACTCGCGGGTCCACAGCTTGCCTTCGAGCTTGCGGAATTTTTTGACGGCCTTATCGACCTTCATGCCTTTGGATGTCTTGCCCGCTGCAGGCTTGGCCTTCTTATCGAGTTTCTTTCCCATACCTATATCCTTGATCTCGCAGGTCGAGCGCCACGGGTGGGCGTGCGGCCAGTTTGCACAGCTACCTGCCTTGTACCCAGTGCGAACAAAACGGAACGCGGCGATGCACACGCAGAATGTGTTATCCTATAGCCCAATGCGTTGACGGAGAGGGTTTTGCCCGCCGCGTCGCCGGCAAGAGAGGGAAGGTCATGGGCTGCAAGCCTTCCTGCGGTGACAAGGGCCAAGCGTTCACTCCCGAGCAGCGACCTCAACGGGCACGCGGCCAGCGGCGGCGATGTCCCCAGTAGGGAAGCCGTGAGCCTCGCGATAAGGGGCGCAGAGTGGGCACGGCGGGCCAGACATCCGCCGCGTCAAACAAGGTGGTACCGCGGAATTCAACCGTCCTTGGGCAATGTACATGCCCGAGGGCGGTTTTTTGTTACCGAACCGGGCCGCGTTTTCACAACGCCAGGCGGCGGCAGTCGTCCCGGCGAGCGGGGAGCGCGAGAGACGAAAGGGAAGACATGAGTCTGATTGATGATCTGGTCAAACTCGAGGAAGAGGCCAAGGAGCTCGTCGCAGGCGCCGACGACGCCGCCAAGCTCGAGGCTGCGCGCGTTGAGCTGCTCGGTCGCAAGGGCCGCATCACCGGCCTGATGCGCATGATGGGCAAGCTCGCCCCCGAGGATCGCCCCGTCATGGGCAAGCGCGCCAACGAGATGCGCCAGCTGATTGAGGGCATGCTCGACGAGCGCAACACCGAGATGAAGGCCGCCGCCCTCAAGCGCGCACTGGAGCACGACGCCGTCGACATCACGCTGCCGGGCATCCGTCCGCAGATCGGCCACCAGCACCTGATCAAGCAGATTATCGAGGAGGCCGAGGACATCTTCTGCGGCATCGGCTACACCGTCGAGTCCGGCCCCATGGTCGACACCTCCTACTACAACTTCACCGCGCTCAACGCCCCCATGGATCACCCGAGCCGCTCGGCCCGCGATACCTTCTACGTGGTCGACAATAACCCCGGCAGCGTCGCGCACCCCGAGG
>USAX01000124.1 GCA_900552705.1 uncultured Collinsella sp.
GGCATTCTCGATGTCCTTGAGGACCGTGCCCACATCGGCGAGCATGCGGTCGCCCTCGGCCTGTCCGTGCCATTCGTTGAACAGTCGCATGTGTCCCATATCGACGGTGGCGATACACCAGGCGCCGTTGCGCCTTGTCTCGAGAAATTCGTTGGCGCGGCGTATAAACTCGCTGGGTCGATAGAGACCCGTGAGCGGATCGATGCGTTCGGCGATGGCGCTTTTGCGCTCCACCTCGGGTATGGGGAGGCTGTCGTTGGGAACAAGCCCGCCGGCCGTGCGAATGCGACGGTCGAGTTCGCCTAAAACGGCGGCCGTTTGATTGGCCAGGTGCTCGTAAAAGGCCGGGACGACAAGACAGACGGGGGTAATGGTGTCGTCCGCGATTCGAACGGGGGCGAAAACGGCCTCTTTGAGATGTTGGATCAGTTGCTCGAATGCTTCGTGATCCAAATTGTTGCTAAGCACGACGAACTGGGCGTTGCGTGAGCGGAAGACGCGACTCCTGCCGCGAGTAATCGACAGCATGCGGCCTGCGTATTCGGCGAGCATGTTGTCGACGGCCTCGGCCCCGTAGAGCTCGTTGAGCTTTGCCGTGCCGCGAACGCGCACTGCTATAAGCCCCGTCTCGCAACGGTCGCGACGGCAGGCATCGATAGCGTTGATCAGCGTGCGCTGCGTTCCGAGACCCGTGGCGGCGTCGACGGTCTCGGCAAGCGAGTGGTTGACGAGCTCGCCGACATAGAGCGAGGGGACATTTCCGTCGCCGTCGATACGAAACCCGCGAGCACGGCCGAGGATGTAGTCGCCGGCGGCATTGCGCACGCGGTACTGCATGACGTGGCGATGTTTGGAGCCGTCATAGATTTGGTCGATGTCGTTGGTATAGGCCTCAAGGTCATCGGGATGGACACGCGTTTTCCAGTAATCGTGGCAGTTGTCTATATGCTCCGAAGGAAGACCAAGATCGCGCAAGGCGCCTTGTGACCAAAGGGTTCGATGTTTGTCCAAGTTCTCGATAAAGAAATATCGGCCTTCGTTGAGCATCGAAAGGGCGTCGAAAATGCGATCGCTTATTTCGAAGTCGTCGGTGTGGGCTTGTGCGATATTGCGTCGATCAAGGTGCACGGCATGACGTAGCTTGTAGTCGTACATGCGATGGTCGGCATCGTTCGTCAGGCGATTGGGGGCTTCGCCCAGGGCGGGGTCGGCGTGTGCCACTCCGTAGCTAAACGAGTGAGGCATCTTGGAAGCGTTGTTTTCGAGCAGTACCGTTCGGCAGTGTTCCAGACGTTCGGCAAGGTCGTCCTCGGTCGCAATCGTAGATAGGATGGCAAACTCGTCGCCGCCTATGCGAAATGCCGCCTCGTCCACCTTCATATACAGTTTGAGATAGAGGCTCACCTGCAAGATATAGCGGTTGCCCTCGTCATGTCCAAAGATGTCGTTGCAGTGCTTAAGGTTATCGATGTCGATAAACGCCATGGTCACGGGCAGTTCCTGCTCCCAGAGTTCCTCTAAGGAACGGGTAAAGCCGCCGCGGTTGCCAAGTCCGGTGAGCTCGTCGGTAAAGGCGGTCCTGATCAGATCGTCCTGACGCTCCAGAAGGTCACGGATGGTCTTTTCGAGCGTTTCGGTATTATTGCTGGCGTTATCCATACTGTAAGCGGCTTTCTGAGGTCGGGGCGGATTGCGTCGGGCGAGCTCGTTGTGCACATGCGTTGCTGCTCAACGCCTTGCGTGTTTCCAAGCCCCCGCCTTGCTGCGTCGTTGGGTTTATTTGTCGGTTCGTGCTCTCGGCTGATAACTACTGAGTAGTATAAACAAGTGTATGGAATTATGTAGGGGTGCCCATGTTGCGGGCGGCCATTATTCGCCAAACGGTAACGCGACGATGTTCGATGAAAATGCGACTGAGACGATATTTGTTGATGGGTATACTTGTTCCGTTTTAAAACGCAGGAACGGAGATGGTCGCATGGCACAGCCAGATACGACGCGCACGGTGGGGCTCGCGCTCGAGGGAGGCGGCTACCGCGGTATGTATACGGCGGGCGTGCTCGACGTATGGATGGAGCACGGCTTAACCTGCGACCATATGGTGGGTGTCTCGGCGGGCGCGGCGTTTGGCTACAACTTTAAATCGCGGCAGATTGGGCGCGCCATTCGCTACAACAAAGCCTATTGTGCCGATAAGCGCTATGCGAGTGTAACGAGCTGGTTGCGAACAGGGGACATGTTCAATGCCGATTTTGCCTATCACGAGGTGCCCGTCGAGCGCGATCCCATCGACCTGGAGACATATCGTGCCTGCCCCATGCGGTTTACGTGCGTGTGTACCGATATCGAGACGGGCAAGGCCGTCTATCACGATCTGCCGTATGGCGACGAGCGCGATATCGAGTGGATTCGGGCGTCATCGGCGATCCCTGTGGCAACGCGTCCCGTTGCTATTGAGGGCCGCAAGTATCTGGATGGTGGCGTGGCCGATTCCATTCCCAGTGCTTGGCTGTTTGCGCAGGGCTATGACCGCAACGTGGTGGTGCTGACGCAGCCGGCGGGCTTTGTAAAGCAGCCCAACAGCGTGATGCCCATGCTGCGGCGCGTGTTCCGTCACTACCCGGAGTTTGTCGCAGCGCTTGAGCATCGGCATGAGGTCTACAATGCCACGCTCGATGACCTGGCGCGTCGCGAGGCGGCCGGCGAGGTCTTTGTGGTGCGGCCGAGCGAATCGGTAAAGGTGCCGTCGCTGTGCCGCGAGCCCGACGAGCTCGAGCGCATCTATCAGATCGGCCGTCACGATGCGGAGTCGTCTTTGCCGGCGTTGGAAACGTATCTGGCGGGGTAGAGCGGCGATGGAAAGCGCATCCCGGAATGGAGGTCCAAACTGGGATGCGCTTTCCGTTGCTGAAGATATGAGGCCGCGGAGCAGCTGCTCGGCCTATGTCTATGCCTGCTGCCAGGTGTCGACGAGCTCCTTGGCTGCGGCGTGGGGGTCGTCGGCACTGCAGACGGCGCTCACCACGAAAAAGCCGTCGACGCCGGTGGCCTTGAGCTGCGGCAGGTCGGCCGTTTTGACGCCGCCGCCCACCACGATGGGCACGGGGCTTGCTGCATGGAGGGCAGCCAGGTCCTCAAAGCTCTTGGTGATGATGGAGCCATCTGCCGCGCGTCCGCAGTCGCGCTTGGTCTCGGTCTCGTGAAGCGGGCCCACGCCCAGGTAATCGACCAGGCTCATATCGGCGGTCTTGACGTACTCGAGCATCTCCTCGCAGCGGGCGGAAAGGCCCACGATGGCATCGGGACCCAGCAGCTTGCGGCAGACCTCGACGGGGATGTCGCTCTGGCCCACGTGCACGCCATCGACGGCAATGCCCTGCTCGCGCGCGGCAAGCACACAGTCCAGACGGTCATCGATTAACAGGGCGACCTGACCGGTCTTGCCGGCCTGTGCGATTGCCTGCGCGGCGTCGTCGGTCAGCGCAATGATCTCGCGGGCGCTTGCCACCTTGGAGCGCACCTGGATGCAGGTAAAGCCGGCGTCGAGTGCCTGGGCCACCACATCGCCCACGGGGCGTCCGAGGGTGTTTTCGGGGCCGAGTACCAGATAGGCCGAGATATCAAGGTTGTCGCGGATGCTCATTGTGCTTCCTCCTGCTTTTTGATCTGTGCTTCCATGCGCTTGAGTTTGCCGGTCATGGTGTCGGTAAATCCGGGTCGAATATCGGCTTTGAGCACGACTTCGGTGCGGATGCCCTTGCTCGCCAACACAAAGGTCGCGTCGCGCACGACCTGCATGACCTCGTCCCAGTCGCCCTCGATCTCGGTGAACATCGAGGTGGTGCGGTTGGGAAGGCCGCTCTCGCGAATGACGCGCACGACCTCGGCGACCTCGGCGGACAGCTCGTCGCCGGTGCCGCATGGGGCGATGGCCACGGCGACGAGCGTGTTCATGCCGGCATCGGTTGCGGGTTCGGACATGGCTTATGCCTCCTCGAGCTCGAGTCGGTTGTCGGCAATATCCTGGGCGGTTGCGCGGTAGAGCTCGTCGATAAAGGCGACCTTAAAGCTTGCCGGGGCATCGGCGACGGCGGCGGCACGCGTGCCGGCAACGTTGTAGACGGCGGTGCCGCAGACTGCTGCCGTAAACGGATCGGTAGCACAGGCGTACACGGCCAGCACGCCGCCCTGCGAGCAACCGCAGCCGGTGATCTTGGACATGAGCGGGCTGCCGCCGTGGGATTTGGCCACGGTCGTGCCGTCGGTAATCAGGTCGACTTCGCCCGAGACCACAACGGCGCCGCCGGTGTAGCGAGCGAGCGCCACGGCGGCGCCGCGGGCGGCGTCGACCGTGTCGGTGGTATCGACACCACGTACGCGGCTCAGATCGGCCGACTCGCCCTCAAGACCCCACAGGCCGGAGAGTGCGATGATCTCGGAGGCGTTGCCGCGTACGATGGCGGGCTTGTACTGCTTGAGCTCGTTTACCAGCTGGGTGCGCAGGCTACCGATGCCCAGACCCACCGGATCGAGCACCCAGGGCTTGCCGGCGTCGTGTGCCGCCTTGGCCGCGCGGGGAATCGTCTGCTCGTAGATGGGGAAGAGCGTGCCCATGTTGAGATAGATGGCGCCGCCGCCGGCAACGAGCGCCTCGCCCTCGTCGGGCAGATAGACCATGGCGGCCGAACCGCCCACGGCGAGCTGCGCGTTGGCGACAAAGTCGATCGTCACCGTGTTGGTGATGGAGCCGGCCATCGGATTGGTGGCTCGAATCTCCTCTACGGCCTTGACCATATGTTGCTTAAGCTGTTCCGAATCAATCACTGCACATGCCTCCTTGGCATAGAAAAGGGGCGCTGTGCATAGACAGCGCCCCTGTAAAGGCGGCATGCTCCCTACGCCAGCATTAACTGACAGGTTCAAAGGATTGGGCCCTATGCCCTCTCAGCCTTGTGGTTTGCACCGCCGGCACTCCCGCATCGAATCTGTTGTTCCCTATACTAGCGCACCTGCCAATATGGGACAGGTTTATTTTGGCAGGTGGCAACAGGGGCGCTGCATTTTCCCAGATAAAACCTGCCAAGATAAACCTGTCCCTTATTGGCAGGTCGTTACAATAGACGGGATAAAGAATGACCGAGGGGACCTTATGATCAAACTTGTGCTGACCGATATGGACGATACGCTGATTCCTGCTGGACACGATGGCGCCAGCGACTGCGCCATCGAGGGCATTCATGCCATGCAGGCGGCGGGCCTGCATTTTGGCCCGGTTTCGGGTCGCCAGCCGTCCGCGATGAGCTGGATGTTCCGCAATCGCTCCGAGTGCTTCTCGACCGGTGCGTTTTGCAACGGCCAGGTGATGTTTGTCGATGGCGAGGCGGTTGCCTCGCGCGCAACTGATAACGATGCCCTTATGCGCCTGGCCGACTACCTGGAGCAAGAGACCGACGATACCTATTTGAAGGTCTACCGTCTGGGTGATGACTTTTGGGACAACGACGCCTATTGCGTGACAAGCGATCCCGAGCGTGTGCGTC
>USAX01000125.1 GCA_900552705.1 uncultured Collinsella sp.
CGACGATGCGGCGCGTCACGCGGCGCCAGCTGCCGTGCGCGAGTCCTATGCGACGGCGAACGTCGGGTTCGGCAACATGGGTTCCGGCGGTAGTGTCATTGCGTTTGGGGGTCGTGAACAAGGCTGCCATGGTTGCTCCCGTTCTCATAGGGCCTATACGACTAGATTCAGCGTATCTGCTGGATGTTGCCGGCGGTAGTGCCGTTTGGAGGGCAAAATGGCCAAAATGGGGGAGAAAAAGGCCGCACGCCGGCGCAGGGACCGGCGCTAAAAGAAAAGCGCGGGGCCGCATGGCGACTCCGCGCTTTATTGTTCAGTTTTTGCAGCCTTGCCCTTACGCTACGAAGAAGTAGACGGGGAAGGCAAGGGCCGCGATCCACCCGTCCTGTGCGAAAAGGTGTTTACGAGCGCTTGCGGCTCACCACGGCGCCCGCGGCGATGGCGGCTGTTCCCGCAAGGGCGGCTGCCACGATGGCTGCGCTCGAGGCGTCGCCGGTTGCCGCGAGGATGCCGGTGGTTTTGGCTCCCGTGGCTGCAACTGCAACGGTCTTGGTCGTCTTCGTGCCCTCGGACTTGGAACCCTCGGGCTTGGTCTCGCCTGGCTTCTCCTCGGGTTTGATCTCCTCGGGAGGCGCGATGACCGTGCTCTTGGCGACAGCTTCGTTATAGGGGGAGTCGATCACGTCGTCGCCCGTGCCGATGGTTTGACCCACCTCGTAGAAGATGCCGTCGTCGCGTTCTTCCTTGTTGCGATAGCCAATGATCTTGCCGCCTGTGGGCGTCTGGATGGGAGCGCCTTCGATCTCGATGGTGCCGATTGTCTCGCCGTCCGCGCTCGTGGCAAGGGCGAAGATTGCCGCCGTGTCTCCCTCAGCTGTGACCTTACTGCGGACAATCGAGATGGTCGCGGGCGTGATGCCCTTCTCGGTCTGCGCGAAGATGCCGATGTTCAGGCCCTCGGACTCAGGGATGATTTCGTCGTTTTGGTCTCCACTGTAGTGGTCGGGGCCGTCGCCGCCGGTCTCGGCATAGCGGGCTATGGCCTTGACAACGGAGTCGCTGATGTAGATATGGCCACCCGCTTCGTCGGAGTAGAAATTACTGGTGGAGATTGCAACCGAGAACCTGCCTTCTGCGAGCGCATCCACAGTTGAGCCGTTCTTGATGACGATGTCGTCCTCATCGGTGAAGAGTGCGCTGGCTTCCCCGCCATCTGAGCTTGCGCGGACCGTCACGGTCGCGCCATCGAGCGTGATGCCCTTGTAGACATAGATGCCATACCCAACGCCACTTGCGTTGAGGGAAGCGTTCGTGACCGTGAGGCTGTTTTTACCGTCGATGGCGGCGTCTTCCTCGGAGCTTGCCTTGACCTGGCTGCCACCCGAGATCTCGATGTTGCCGTCGGCCCAAATCGCATTGTCTTTGATAGAGCTTGCCTCTACCTTGCCGCCGCCCTTTATGATGAGGTTCTCGTTAGCATCGATACCCTGATCCTCGGTGGCCTTGGCGGTGACGGTTCCGCTGTTGTCGATCGTGATGTTGCCGTCGGCCCTGATGCCATCCGAATCGCCCGTGGCGTTAACGTTTCCCGAGCCCTTGATGGTGACATCGCCCCCGGCATCGATGGCATCGTGCTCGGTGCTCGTGGCGTTGACAGTGCCAGCGCCGTCGATGTTGATGTTGCCGACGGAAGTGATGGCGTCACGAGAAGATGTCACGTTGAGCGTGCTGGACGCGTCGCCCTGAATATTAAGCTCGGCGTTCTCGTTCGCGCCATCCTTAACCTTGATGCCGCGGCCGTTGTCGTTAGTGACGGTGTTGTTGCCCTCGTAGCTCACGTTGAGCTTGCCCGCTGCCTCGATCGCGTCGCCGTTATAGCCGTTGAGCTTCATGTCGTCGGCGCCGTCCCAGCTCCAGGTGCCGGCGGCGTCGCCCGCCGCGGTGCCGGCGTTGTATTGGGTGCCGCCGACGTCCACCCACTCGGCCGCGAGCGAGACGCTCGGCATGAGCAGCGAACTTACCGTGAGCGCGCATACGGCGCCTACAACGATGCGGCGTGTCACGCGGCGCCAGCTGCCGTGTGCGAGCAGCGTGCGACGGCGCACGTCGGGCTCGACAAAATGGGCTCCAGAGGTTTTGTCATTGCGCTTGGGGGACGTGAACAAGGCGGCCATGGTTACTCCCATCCTCATAGGGCCTATGCGATTACGCCCAGCATATCTGCAGGATGTAGCCGGCGGTAGTGCCGTTTGGAGGGCAAAATGTCCAAAACTTGGGAAGCAATACATCGCGCATCCGTGCGTTGCCTGGGCTTAAAAGAAAAGCGCGGAGCCGCTCGATGCGACTCCGCGCTTTGGTGTTCTGCTTTGGCAGCTTTGCCGTTACGCTACGAAGAAGTAGACGAGGAAGGCAAGGGCTGCGATCCACATGAGCGGCTTGATCTTGGAGGCCTCGCCCTTAAAGAGCGCGACGATCACGTAGGCGATAAAGCCCAGGCCAATGCCGGCGGAGATGGAGTAGGTGAAGGGCACGCCGGCGACAATCATGAACGCCGGGAAGCCCTGCGACACGTCGGACCAGTCGATCTCGGAGGCCTCGCTCATCATGAGGTAGCCGACGTAGACCAGAGCACCGCAGGTGGCGGCACTGGAAACGATGGTGACGATGGGGGAGAAGAACGCGGCGAGAATGAACAGCACGCCGGTGGTGACGGAGGTGAGGCCCGTGCGACCACCGTCGGCAGCGCCAGAGGTGGACTCGACGAAGGTAGTGATGGAGGAGACGCCCATAAAGCCACCGGCAGCAGCGGCCACGGAGTCGACGACCAGGATGGGACGGATGTCCTCGACATTGCCGTCCTCGGTCAAGAACTCGCCCTGCTTGGCGACGGCCATCGCGGTGCCCATGGTGTCGAAGAAGTCGCTCATGAGCAGCGAGAAGGCAACGACGAGCAGCATCGGGTCGGTCAGGACCTTCACGATGGCAAGGTTGCCGTCGGCAGTGCTGGCAAACGGGGCGCCGAAGGTCGAGAAGTCGAGCGGTGCGATGAGGCCCTCGGGCGCATGGGTGACGCCCAGCGGGATTCCGGCGATAACGGCGACGATGATGCCGATGAGCAGCGAGCCCGGCACGTTGCGGGAAGCCAGGGCAACCGTCACGACGATGGAGATGATGCCGACGATAAAGGTGGGGGAGGCGATGTCGCCCAGGCCGACGAGCGTACCGGCGCCAGCGGTGATGATGCCGGCGTCGCACAGGCCGATCATGGCGATAAACAGGCCCAGACCCACCGAGATGGCGTGGCGCAGGACCACGGGGATGGCGTCCATGATGGCCTCGCGCAGGCCGCAAAGGACGAGCAGCAAGATGACGACGCCCTCGAGGAAGATAACGCTCATGGCCACGTGCCAGTCGCCGCCGCACATGGTGGTGGCGATGCCCGCAATCATGGCGTTGATGCCCAGACCCGACGCACAGGCGAGCGGGCGGTTGGCGAAGATGCCCATGCAGATGGTCATGATGCCGGCGCCCAGGCAGGTGGCGCAGGCGAGCGCTCCCGCATCGATGCCAGCGCCCGAGAGCACTGCGGGGTTGACGGCGATGATGTAGGCCATCGCCAGGAATGTTGTCAGTCCAGCGCGAAGTTCGGTCCCGATTGTGGACTTGCGCTCACTGACGTGAAAAAGTTCGTCCATGCATACCCTTTCCTTGTTCGGCCCCGAGTTTAGGCCGATTGACACGAACTCACTTACTATATCGTCTTTACAACCTTGCTGTTCCTCGCATGTTGATGTTCGGCGCTTTGTAACAGACGGACGGTATTTATCGCATGAAAATGTGTGGGTACCGTATACTTAAGCGGTTACAACGACCCCTATGGAGGAACGTATGATTAAAGAGCTTTGCCACGACGAGGCTATCCTGTCCCAGCGTTGCGAGGTTGCGACCGTCGAGGACGAGTCGGTTGCTCAGGACCTGATCGATACCATCAAGTCGCTCGACGATGCCGGCTGCCTTGCCGCTAACCAGATTGGCGTTACCAAGAAGGTCTGCGTCTACCTGGACGACGCCGGCGAGCCCCACGTGCTCTACAACCCCCGTCTGGTGTTTGGCCTGGGCGCCAGCAAGATGGAGGAGAGCTGCCTGACGCACGAGGAGGTCACCAAGTCCACGCGCTATATCAAGTGCAAGGTTGCCTTTGACCAGATCGTCGATGGCAAGATGCGCGAGCGCAAGCAGGACTTTGTCGGCTTTGAGGCGCAGATGGTCCAGCATATGATCGACCACTGTCTTGGAAAGTTGGTCTAAGGGGACCAAAGCACCGCACTTCGTCTCTTTTGGTCCGGGCGTGACATTGTTGTCATGTCCGGGCTTTTGTGTTTAGCGCCTTTTTGTTTGGTGACAATAACCTTAGCAGGACCGTAAAGCTAGGAGGCGCTATGTGCACGAGCATTCGATTTACCGATAATTCTGGCCACATGTATCTGGGCCGCAACCTCGACTGGAGCTTTGACTACGGCCAACAGGTTCGCGTGATGCCGCGCGGGTTCCACATTCCGTATTCGTTTATCGACGATGCGTCGGCGGCACACGCGGTAATCGGCATGTGCATCGATTACAAGAACTATCCCATGTTTTTCGACTGTGGTAACGATGCGGGTCTGGCTGTGGCGGGGCTCAACTTTCCCGGCTATGCCGAGTATGCCGAGGGCCCTGTCGACGGCAAGAACAATATCGCGGCCTATGAGTTTCCCCTGTGGGTGGCAGCGACGTTCTCGACGGTCGATGAGGTCGAGGCCGCGCTGCGCGACACGGTGATTGTCGCCAAATCTGCCGGAGAGGGGCTGGGCGTGTCGCTGCTCCATTGGATTATCGGCGACAGCCAGCGCAGCATCGTGGTCGAGATGATGGCTGACGGCCTGCATGTATACGACGATCCGGTCGACACCCTTGCCAACCAGCCGACCTTCCCGTGGCACATGGAAAACCTGCGCACCTATATCACCGCCACAAGCGATTTTCCGCAGACGGCGACATGGCGTGGCGCCGAGCTTAAGCCCTATGGAGCCGGTGCCGGCATGCGCGGCATTCCGGGCGATTGCTATTCGCCGAGCCGTTTTGTAAAGGCGGCGTACCTCAATGCCAATTACCCGCAAAAGGAGAGCGAGACCGAAAACGTCGTTCGCATGTTCCGCTCGCTCGAGGGCGTGGTGATGATCGAGGGAGCGTCCAGGATGGGCGATGGCAAGTTCGAGAAGACTATCTATACCGGATGCTTTAGCGCGCGCACGGGCAATTATTACTACGCGATGTATGGGGATCCGTCGATTCGCTACGTGAGCCTGATGGATGCCGAGGGCGCGAGCCCCGATAGGCTCGTGGTTCCCGAGCCGCGTCGTTCGTAGC
>USAX01000126.1 GCA_900552705.1 uncultured Collinsella sp.
TCAGCTAGGTCGCGGGGCGTCGCCTGTGTTTGGCGGCGTCCCGTTTTTGTGTTGCAGGGAGGGTAAGGCATGAACGCCACGGTCGTGATTCCAACGTATTGGGCGGGCGATGACGCTTGCGCAAACGCCCCTGGCACCTATGACCATTCGACGCGACTCAACGCCGACAATCCCGAACTCGACCGCTGCCTGGCCTCGCTTGAGCAGGTACGTGACATCCCGCGCATCATCCTTTTGGTGGTCTGTCCCGTTTCTGCCACAGCCGATGTGTCGCTGCGCGTGCACGAGATTGTCGACGCGCATCCCACGCTCAAGGTCACCGTTGTCACCAACACCCAGGCCTCGCGCATTGCAGACCGGGTTGCTCAGATCGCGCCCAAGGGTTCGGGCGAGTGCGTGAGCCTGCGAGGCTACGGTGCCATCCACAACATGGGGCTAGCCTGTGCCGCTGTTCTGGGGCATGACGCGGTCATCTTTTTGGATGACGATGAGACTGTCATCGACGCCGACTTTATGAAGCGCGCGACCTATGCGTTGGGGCAGCAGACGCGTCAGGGCTTGCCGATCTTGGTCAAGAGCGGCTATTTCTACGATCGCGACGGCTCGCCGCTGGCTCCCACGGACAAGGCGGGCATCTGCCATCGTTGGTGGACCAAGCGCATCGAGTTCAACCGTTGGATGAAAAAGGCGCTCTCGGGCACCCGCATCTCGCGCTCCAACTACGTGTGCGGCGGCCTGATGGCCCTGCACGCCCGCGCCTTTACGCGTGTAGCCTTTGACCCGTTTATCACCCGCGGCGAGGACTTGGATTACCTCTTTAACATGCGCATGTTTGGCTACGACGTGTGGTTCGATAACGAGTGGACCGTGCGTCATCTGCCTCCGGAGTCCGAAAAGCGCTCACCGCGCTTTATGCAGGATGTATACCGTTGGTACTACGAACGGGCCAAGTTGACATTCGCCGCGCATCAAAAGGAGCTCATTCCCGTTACGGCGGCATCGCTCATGCCCTATCCGGGCCCGTGGATTTCGCGCGAGCTCGACGACCGCGTGCGCAAGACCGCTATGGTCCGCAGCGTGTTTACCCGCGAGCATGAGGGCTACCTGCGCATTTGGCGCCATGGTATCGGCGAGGCAAAGGCCTATGCGCGCCAAAACGCTGCAAGCTACCTGCGTTTCCAGAGCTTTTGGCCCAAGATCATGGACGGGCTTTGGCGTGACGCACAACTGATCAGTATCCTGGAGGGGGCCGAATGATCGACCGCCGCGCCCAGCGCGATAGTTCAATATCAATCTTTCGCATCATTGCCGTTGCCTGCGCCATTTGCGTGCTGGTGTACTTTATTTTTGCCTTGGTGACCGGTATCGAGCCGATCGCCACGGTGATTGCCTGCGCGCTGCTGTGCATCTTTCTGTGCATCTTTATCTTTTTGACGCTCAATCCCGATTCGGTGCGCTCCCAGTACACCGAGGAGACGCTCTCGGTGGCCTCGGCCATGCTCGAGGACATTAAGGGCGGTCTGACGCAGGAGTCGGCGCGTTTGGTGTGCCGGCGCATTTTGCCCGAGACGCGCGCCATGACGGTGGCCATCACCGACGAGGGCAACGTGCTTGCCTGCGCGGGAGAGTTTGAGGAAAAACTACTGCCAGATTCTCCCATCCACACGCTTGCCACACGCTACGTTATCGAACATGGCATCGTGCAGTCGTTCAACCGTATGGTGGATGTCGTGGGCTCGGACGGCTCTCACAACCAAGTTCCCGCCGGCATTATCGCCCCCATCAAGGTGGGCGATCGTACCGTCGGCACGCTCAAGTTCTACTACAAGACCCCGCGCGCCGTCGACCGTACCCAGTATGCGCTTGCCTCGGGCTTTGCCGAGATCTTGTCCACGCAGCTCGCCATCCACGAGCTCGAGGTGCAAAAGGAACTCACGGCGCGCGCCGAGGTGCGTGCGCTGCAAGCGCAGATTAACCCGCACTTCCTGTTCAACACGCTGAACACCATTGCATCGTTTACGCGCACCGACCCGCTGCGGGCCCGCGAACTGCTTCGTGAGTTCTCGTCGTTCTATCGTGCCACGCTCGACAACTCGGGATCGCTTATTCCGGTCTCGCGCGAGGTTGCACAGACCAAGCGCTACCTTACCTTTGAGAAGGCCCGCTTTGGCGAGGACCGTGTGCTTGCGACGTTCGATGTGTCCGAGGACGTGGAAGATACGCTGGTACCGGCGTTCGTGATCCAGCCGATTGTCGAGAACGCTGTGCGTCATGGTATGGGCGATGACGACGCCCTGAGGATCGACGTGACCGTTCACCAAGACGGCGAGGATGCAATCTTGATTGCCGTGGCCGATAATGGCGTGGGCATGGATGAGGGTACCGCCGCCAGACTGTTTGACGAACGCTCTGCCCGTCCCGACGCCAGCTCTCCCCAGGGTGGCGGCGCCGGTGTGGCCATGCACAATATTTCGGAGCGCATCCATCGCTTTTATGGGCCGCACTCCTATACGCGTGTCGAATCGGCGCCGGGCAAGGGCACCAAAGTGCTCCTTCATCTTGATTTGTCAGAGAGCATCTTTGACATTCAAGAGTAAAATAAAAGGCTACGGGCTCAACGTCATGCGACGGATGCCCGGCGTAGTTAGTTGACGAAAGGTTTTATCCCTATGCTGCGTGCGATGATTGTGGATGATGAGGCGCCGGCTCGCTCGGAGCTTCGCTTCCTGCTCGAGCAAACGGGCAAGATCGGCACGATCACGGAGGCGTCGAGCGTCCGCTCCGCCATCGAGATGCTTATGGAAAGTCGCGTGGATGTCGTGTTTCTCGATATCTCGATGCCCGGTGCCTCGGGCCTGCAACTTGCCGAGGCGCTGCATAAGCTCAAAAATCCGCCGGCGATCGTGTTTGTGACTGCGTATAGTGACCATGCGGTCGAGGCATTCGACGTGGATGCCGTCGATTATCTGATGAAGCCGGTCGAGGAAGCTCGCTTGGATCGCGCGATCGAGAAGGTCATGCAACGCGCCAAGCCGGTTACGGACAGCAAGGTGACCATCGAGCGTATCCCGGTGGAAAAGGGCGGCCGCAAGGTGCTCATTCCCGTGGATGACATTCGCTTTATCATGGCCAAGGACGATTACTCCTGCATCTATACCGTCGATGATCGCTTTTTGTCGACGACCGCGCTGGCGCAGTTTGAGGCCAAGCTCTGCGACTTTGGCTTCTTCCGTGTTCACCGCCGCTATATCGTCAACTTGGCGTGCGTTACGGACGTCGAGACGGTGCCCTCGGGCGCCATCCAGCTGGGCATTACGGGCGTCGACGAACGCGTGCCGGTTTCGCGCCGCCGCGTCGTGCCGCTCAAGAAGGCCCTGAGTCTCTAGCACACTGGCCCCGCAGCCCTGTAGACCCATCGTCTGCGGAGCCGTGGGGCCTTTTTTGTATGTATCTGCCGAATCGTTTTTTGCGGAAGGGATCCCATGAACAGTGCAAGCGCCAAGCGTATCGACATCATCTCGGACACCCACGGCTATTTATCGCCTGCGCTCTTGGATGAGCTTGAGGGCGCAGACCTGATCATCCACGCCGGCGACCTCACGTCAGAGATGGACTACGAGCACCTGTGCACCATCGCCCCTGTGCGGGCCGTATTGGGCAACAACGATTACTACCGCGACTACGGCCCCGATGTAGACCGTCTTGCGCTCTTTACCTACGAAGGCCTCAAATTCGCCGTAGCCCACTACCGCGAAGACCTTCCGGTGGGATCCGTAGACGTAGCCATCAACGGCCACACCCACGTAACCAAAGAAGCCCAAGTGGGCCGTTGCTTAGTCCTCAACCCGGGCAGCGCCAGCTACCCCAGAGGCACCCGAGGCCCCACCATGGCCAGAATGCTAGTAAAAGACGGCAAGATCATAAGTACCAAGTTTATTGACCTAGACTAACCGCAACAAAAACGGGGGATGTAAAATCGCATCTCCCGTTTTTTATGAGCCAAAGGCGGAGTTTCAACAAGAATAATCAGACCAACCCCACCGCGGAGAACGGGGACCTCGAGCCGCGGAAGCGGCGAGGAGCAAGAACTGTTTGGACAAAGTGACGGCAGGGAGGGTCTCCGGGGCTGAGGGCGGGGGTTAAGTTTGTCGCGAGTTCCGCACGCAAAGGAAAGCACTTAATGTGCTTTCCGTCTTGCGCAGGACTGTAGAGCAGCAAACTTAACCCCCGCCCTCAGCCCCGGAGACCCTCCCGGATGACCCCGAAAAATTTTTTCAAAAAAGTTGTTGCGCGCCGGACAGACTTCTGTGTATACTAATCCCCGCAGCGCACGCGAGCGGAAACAAACGCGAACGACTGCCTGGGGAGTTAGCTCAGTTTGGTTAGAGCGCCGGCCTGTCACGTCGGAGGTCGCGGGTTCGAGCCCCGTACTTCCCGCCAACGCAATTAAAGCCACGTCTTCGGACGTGGCTTTTTGCGTTTGATGCACTTTGTTTTGATAGAACGATCGCCCTGGTGCATCTTCGCCCAGAACCCCTGCGCCTTCGGGAACGCAAGTAAAATCTAATGAGTATATCTGTCTGAACAACAGCTTTGTTGCGCAACACCTGTTCTACGAGACAGGGGGTTAGGTTATACTAAATTGCACTGTGCGCCGCATCTGATGCATTTCGCTCCAAGCGCGGCACTCAGTGGATATCCGATTTACCATTTGGATGTCCTGGCAGTCATTTAGCGTCTCGACACAAGCTCGGCCCCGGAGCTCGTTCGAGCTGTTCGTATTCCTTGAAAGGGGAAAAATGGACATATCGAGGAAGACTGATTACGCCCTTCGTATGCTGGCGATGCTTGCCGAGGATCCGGAGTGCTTACTTTCTGTTCGCACCGCTGCCGAAGAGGTCAATGTTCCGTATTCGTTTGCCCGCTCGATTCAGCACGGTTTGGTCCAGGCCGGTATTGTGGAGAGCCTGCGTGGCGTCCACGGTGGCATGCGTCTCAAGGTCAGTCCGGACGACGTCACTATCCGCCAGGTCGTCGAGGCCGTTCAGGGCCCTATGGTTATGAACGATTGCACCGCGCCCGATGGTGACTGTGCGCGCATGGGCACGTGCTGCTATCATCCCCTGTGGGCCGGAGCCCAGGCGTTGATGCGCGACTACCTCGATTCCGTTTCGCTCGGCGACATCGTCGCTCACCGCCAGTTCCCGGCCGTCGATCCCAAGTTCGCCGACCGCGAAGCGTTTCCCGAGTACGCCACCTGCGCGTGCGCTT
>USAX01000127.1 GCA_900552705.1 uncultured Collinsella sp.
CGATGGCATAGGCGCCGTCGGTGTTGGCGTTGAGGCCGGCGACATTCTCGCCGCGAGCGGCGAAGGAACGAATCATCTCAAAGGTGTTCCAGTCGGACTTGCCGGGCGTAAAGAACAGCGGCTGCATTTCGTGGACCAGGGCGCCGGTCGTCGCGCGAGCGTCTTCGCGCTCGTCCTTGACGATCTCGTAGTCGGTGCCCTCAGCAAGCGGAGCCATGAAGTAATCGCGGCCCTGGATATAGCGCGACCACTGGTGCATGCCGGCCTCGCCAATCTCCTCGCCGTAGGTCTTGGCGACGTCGAACTTGCCGTCGGTGTACTCGGCAAAGCCCTTCTCCTTAGGCATAGACTCGATGCCCTCGGAGTGGAGGCAGTTCTCGGTGTCGTCGAGGTCGACGTCATAGGTGAGGTTGCCGATGTTGGGGTTGAGCGAGGCGATATCGTCAGTGAGCCTCATGGCGATCCACTGATGGCCGGAAAGCGCTGCAAACAACCAGGTCTCGTTGTTGTCGGCAATGATGATCTGGTCGTTGGAGCAGACGCCCTGCTCGTCAATCAGGCTGCCGAGGAGCTCGACACCCTCGCGGGCCGTGGCACTCTCGCCCAGAATGACGCTGGCGTAGTTGTATTCGCCAATGCCAGTCTCCTCGGTGATGGGGTCGGCCTCTTCGGCCTTCTCGTTATAGGAGGTGCTCAACGTGGCAGAGCAGGAGACACCCTTCTCGTTGATGCCTGCCTCGGAATATGCGTCGTAGCGATCTTCCCACTGCGAGGGGTTGTCGCGAACGAAGGTGTAGCGGTAGGTTGCGCCCTTGGACTTGTACTCAAAACCGGACTCGACCGAGGTGTACTCGTTGCCGTCCTTGTGTGCGGGCTCAATGCCAAAGTGCTTGATGTAGCGCGGACCGAAGTCCTCGGAACGGCCGTAGTACGTGTTGCCGTCTGCCGTGAGCTTGCTGCCCATGTAGATCTGGGTGCAGGCGAGTGCCGAAGTCGGCATGGCCATGATAGCCGCTGCTCCAAACGCAAGGCCGCAGCCGAGCTTCTTGAGCGTGTTGACAGGATGAGTAAACCTCATAATCCCTCCCAACTGTTGAAACCCCGCGAAACCGTACGGAGTTTCAGCTAATAAATACATCTACTAGCCTAAAGGAAGTGTAAAGAGTATTCACTCGACAACAGCCTTTGCTCGATGAGCGTAAAGAAATATACGATGAACGGATAATAATACTCATTTTATGGCTTTAGTTAAATAAAGGCACCCTGCATTTACTGTAGCTGAATAAAGCATTAGACGGCGGTCAAAAAGAAAACTCTCCCGCTGTTTAGGATTTGCATAAACAGCGGGAGAGTCGATAACTGGATGAATATCATACCAATGTGGATTTACTTCTTTCGGCGGTGAATCACGTTGATGGCGTAACCGACGAGCATGGCCAAGACGATGACAATAAAGCCGATCAGGGGATTGTCGTTCATGGGGTCCTCCTATTTTCCGAGTGGGGAGAATTCGTCGACGATGAGGTCGAGGCATTGCGGAAGCGCGCGGGCACCAAAGACGCCCGAGTTGCTGGAGATGATCTCGCCATCGAACTGCATGCCCAGCGACGGGGTGCAGGTGATCTTGGCTTCCTTGGTCTGGATGATCTTGAACTGCGGGCGCCCGAGTACCTTGCCGGCGGGGTCAAGCGCAGCGGTGATCACAGTAGGCAGCAGCTGCACGGTGCGCACGGGTTCTATGACCGCAATGTCGACCATGCCATCGTTCATGCGGCAGTCGGGGAACAGGTTGATGTCGTTTTGGATGACCGAGGTGTTGCCGGCCATGCAGCAGATGCCGTCGAGCTCCTCGACAATACCGTCATGCTCAATCGTAAAGTGCGCCACCGTGGGGTTGGGCGTGGCGAGAGCGGAGAGGAAGTAGGCGATCTCGCCGATGTCGTTTTTGGTGGGAGCGGCCTTCATCATGATCTCGGCGTCGAAGCCCGAGCCGGCGATGATGATAAAGCCGTGGCGCTTCTCGTTGCCGTCCTCGTCGAGCCAAAAGAGCTCGCCCATGTCGACTTTGACCGTGCGACCGGCACGGCAGGCCTTGGCGAGTGCCGCCGCCTCAGGGGCATTGCCGATGTTGTTGAAGAACAGGCAGGCCGTACCGGAGGGGAAGATGAGCGTGGGGACACCGCATCCGCGCATCTGATCGAGCACGTTGGAGACGGTGCCGTCGCCGCCCGAAACGACCACGCGATCAAACTCGCGCACGTCTGCCACGGCGTCCTCGGGCTCCATGCCATCGCCGATAAAGCGCATCACGACCTCGTCGCCGCCTTGCGCGAGGGCGTGCGTGAATGCGTAGATTTCATCTGAGCTGGGGCCCGATGCCGGGTTGTGGATGATAAGGCAGCGCATACTTACGTTCCCGTTCTGTGACTAACCGAGTATAGTTGTAAGGCAATGCCGATATTCTACCCGTGTTTTTCGGGCCTAACCTTATTCGATGGGTTGATATGTACATTTCCACACATCAGGCTCTGCTCGACTTTTGCCAGCGCGCTCGTGAGTTCGACGCGATTGCCGTCGATACCGAGTTTTTGCGCGAGCGCACGTTCCACCCGCGCCTGTGCTTGGTCCAGATTGCCACCCCTGCCGAGAGCGTCGCGGTCGATCCTTTGGTGATCGACGACCTGTCACCGCTCGCCGAGCTTATGGGCGATGAGAGCGTGACCAAGGTCTTTCACGCCTGCTCGCAGGATATGGAGGTTATGCTCCATACCGTGGGCGTGCTGCCGCGTCCGATTTTTGACACGCAGGTGGCCGCCGCCTTTTTGGGCGAGCGCCAGCAGATTTCCTACGGCGCGCTCGTGCAGACGTTTTGCGGCGTCTCGCTGCCCAAGACCGAGTCACTGACCGATTGGTCGCGTCGCCCGCTGACCGATAAGCAGATTGAGTACGCGATCGATGACGTCAAGTACCTGATCGTCGCCTATACCGAGATGATGAGCCGCCTGCGCGAGCTGGGCCGCGTGGACTGGGTGCTCGACGAGCTGCGCCCGCTGGCTGACGAGTCGCACTATCGCGCCGATCGCCACGAGGCGTTCCGTAAGGTCAAACGCATCAATTCGTGCAGCCGTCACCAGTTGGGCATCGCGCGCGAGCTCGCCGCCTGGCGCGAGGACCGCGCCGAGCGCCGTAACATCCCGCGCAAGTGGGTCATGTCCGACGACACGCTGCTTGCGCTCGTTAAGCGCAATCCCGTGCGCGTTGAGGAGTTCCGTAGCATTCGCGGTACCGATCAGCTGGGGGAGCGCGACGTGGACGGCGCGCTCATGGCCATCAAGCGCGGCGCAAGCTGCCCGCACGATCGCCTGCCGCTCATGGTGCGCGGGCACCGTCAGATCTCGCCGGAGCTGGAGAGCGTGACGGACCTGATGTATGCGCTCATCCGCCTGGTTGCCGAGCGCTCGGGCGTGGCGACCTCGGTCATTGCCTCGCGCGATGACCTGGCCGACTACATTGAGCATCCCGAGCAGAGCCCCCTGCGCGAAGGCTGGCGTTTTGAGCTTGTGGGCTCGCGCCTGGACGATCTGCTTTCCGGCAATATGGGACTCACCGTGAAGGACGGAAAGATTGAGTTGTTATAGGGAAGCCTAGTCTGCTGAGTGGGTAGAATGCCTCCAACGTGTAGCTCGATTTGGAGGAATTCGCATGCCCTATTACTATGGATACGGCTTTGGTATCGACCCGCTGTACCTGCTGGTTGTGCTTGTCTGCACGGTGCTTGGCCTTGCCGCGCAGAGCTATATCAATTCGACGTACAAGACGTGGTCCAAGGTTCGCTCGGACGGCGACACGGGCGCCACGGTCGCTCGCCGCATGCTCGACGCCAACGGCTGCAATGCCGTGGGTATCAAGGGCGTCGCTGGTGAGCTCACTGACCATTACAACCCGCAGGACAACAATCTGTATCTGTCGGATTCCAACCGTTCGGGCGGCTCGGTCGCAAGCGTTGCTGTCGCTTGTCACGAGGCGGGCCATGCCGCGCAGCGTCAAAGCGGCTATGCCATGATGAAGGTACGCACCGCCCTCGTGCCGGTCGTCAACTTTACCCAGAACACTTGGACCATCGTGCTGCTCATGGGCCTGTTTATGAATATCGCGGGACTCACGACCCTCGCACTGATCTTCTTCTCGTTTAGCGTGCTGTTCCAACTGGTTACGTTGCCGGTCGAGATTGACGCCAGCCGCCGCGCCGTGGCATACATCGAGCAGTCGGGCATGAGCTCCAAGCAGGTCAACGGTGCCAAGAAGGTCTTGACGGCAGCGGCGCTTACCTATGTGGCCGCAGCGCTCACTTCGATCATTCAGCTGCTCTACCTGATGGCCCGCTACAACAGAAACTCCAACCGATAACAAATTGGCTTGACAGGCGCCGTGGGGGTTTGTGTCCCTGCGGCGCTGTACTATGAGTTGGACTTAAATTTGCACGGGGCCGGAGCCCTTGTGCACGATGACGAAGGGGGGGGGCTGCGTGGCAGGCTGGAATCTAACCGGCAATGCCGTTTCCGCCGAGTTCGACGGTTCGGACGAGCAGGAGCGCAAGGAGCTCAGCGTGAGCCAGGCGGTAGAGATCGCTGCCGGTGCGCTCGATGCCATTCCGCAGCTGAGCGTTCTGGGCGAGGTCACGGGTTTTCGTGGTCCTAACGCCCGAAGCGGCCACTGCTATTTCCAGATCAAGGACGACTCGGCCGCCGTCGACTGCATTATCTGGAAGGGCGCCTATCTCAAGCGCACCTTCGATCTGCGCGATGGCATGCAGGTGAGCTTTAAGGGCAGCTTCAATCTCTATAAGCCCACGGGTCGCATGAGCTTTGTTGCCCGCTCGTTTTCGTTGGCGGGGGAGGGTCTGCTGCGTCAACAAGTGGCGCAACTGGCCGAAAAGCTACGCCGCGAGGGCCTGATGGACGAAGCGCGCAAGCGCCGCATCCCGGTGTTCTGCTCCCGCGTGGCGGTCGTCACCTCGCTTTCGGGTGCCGTAATCGACGACGTCAAGCGCACGTTGCGTCGTCGCAACCCGCTCGTCGAGCTCGTCTGCGTGGGCGCCAAGGTTCAAGGCGAGGGTGCGCCGGCCGAGCTCATCGAGGGCTTGCGCCGCGCCGCTTCCATTACGCCGGCGCCCGACTGTATTTTGCTGGTGCGCGGCGGCGGCTCCTTTGAGGACCTCATGACCTTTAATGACGAGGAGCTTGCCCGCGCGGTGGCGGCTTGTC
>USAX01000128.1 GCA_900552705.1 uncultured Collinsella sp.
GCGGCGTCGTCATGACGATCGGCTCCGACTCCTTCTCCTTCGTCACCCCGTACGGCACCTGCTCCATCGAGGAGATGTACGAGTTCGTCGACAAGATCGGCTTCACCCCGGTCGAGACCATCACCTGTGCCACCCTCAACGGTGCCAAGATGTGCCACATCGAGGACGAGACCGGTTCCATCGAGGCCGGCAAGTGCGCCGACCTGCTGGTCGTCAACGGTGACGTCGCCGCCGACATCCACGTGCTCAACACCGACAACATGGACGTCATCATGAAGGACGGCTGGATTGTCGAGGGCGGCACCTTCGGCGAGGCAAACAAGTACAGCGCCTAAGCTACCGTTCATCGATGGCTTGATGTAAAACACAGTATTTGATTGCATAATGCAATGGAGAGGGTCGCTTGCGGCCCTCTTTATTGCTATGGGGTGCGTCGGTAAGAAGGAGATGACGGTGGATCTCAATAGGCTGATTCTGGGCAAGAGTTACAACTCTACCAAGGTCTTTCGTACCGCTCAGCATGTGGTTCAAGCCATCTTGCTCGGTATTGTCGTTCCGCTGCTTATCCTGCTGCTCATCTGGGATCTAACCGATAATCCCAATCCCGTTCCGGCCGTTGTCGTCATTGCCGGCTTGGTCATGCTGTGCTTCTTCTTCTCGTACGTCTTTGTCGTTCCCGACGACCTCACATCGAGCGCTACCGACCGCACGCTCGCCATCGCGTCGAAAATATTCGCCTACACGTCGCGCGGCCTTACGCCCGAAGCTGCCCTGGGCGCCTCTAAGATCATCCTGTCCGAAACCATCGCCTCTGCCATCTGCTTTACCGACGGCAAGCAGGTGTTGGCAAGCTGGGGCGAGGACTCGGCAAAATGCCCCGCGGGCACCCCGGTGGTGCTGCGGACCACGCTCAATGTGATCAACAGCGGTGAGCAAAGCGTTTTCTCGCGCGATGCCTCGACCGAGACAGGTGGCTACTTTCCGCGCCTGCGCGCCGGTATTGTCGCACCGCTTACCGTGCGCGGGCATTGCGTGGGTACGCTCGAGCTGTACTATCCCCGCCTGAGCAGCATCGATATGCGCCAGACGGCGTTGGCCTCGGGCTTTGCCGATCTCATTTCCACGCAGCTCGCCAGCTTTGAGCTCGAGCGCCAGGACGAGCTTACGGCCCGCGTGGAGCTGCGCGCCCTGCAGTCGCAGGTCGACCCGCATTTTCTGTTCAATACCATCAGCACTATCGTGTCGCTCGTGCGAACCGAGCCCGACAAGGCGCGATCGCTGCTGATCGACTTTTCCAATTACTATCGTCAGACGCTTTCTGACTCCGATACGCTCACCACGCTCGAGCATGAGGTGGAACAGGGCACTCGTTATATCAATCTTATGCAGGCCCGGTATGGCGACGGCCGTCTGCGCGTTTCGGTCGACATCGACTTTGAGGTGCGCGACAGCATGGTGCCGCCGTTTATCTTACAGCCGCTGCTCGAAAACTGCATCAAGCATGCCCAGCGCGAGACCGAGCCGCTTTCTATTCGTGTTGGGGCTTTTGAGACCGATGACGGTCTGGAGATCATCGTCGAAGATGACGGCATCGGTATGAGCGAAGAAGTCTGCGCGCACCTGTTTGAGCAGCATCGCCGAGAGGAGCCCGAGAGCATTACCGCCGACGGCTCCATCAAGCGAGGCTGCGGCCTGGCGCTCTTCAACGTGCTTCAGCGCATCCATTTCTTTTACGGGGAAGATTCTGGCATGCGCGTGAAGTCCCAGGAGGGCGTGGGGACGCAGGTCATCGTCGAGCTGAACGGCGAGCCGCATGAGCCGGCGCCGATGAAGGTGTAGCGCGCGGTTGGATTGAGAGAAAAAAGAGGGGAAGCGCATATGTCCGAGGGATGGAACATCTTGGTGGTTGATGACGAGCCTCCTATTAGGGCTGAGCTACGTTATCTGCTGGAAAAGGATGCACGTGTGGGACAGATTGCCGAGGCGGGCAATGTCACCGAGGCCGTGGAGTCGATTCTGTCGAACAAGCCCGACGTGCTGTTTTTGGATATCACGATGCCCGGCCGCTCGGGAATTGAGCTAGCCGAGACCCTGCAAAACCTAAAGACGCCGCCGGTGGTGGTGTTTGTGACGGCGTTTGCAGAGTTCGCGGCCGACGCGTATAACCTCGATGCTGTCGACTATGTCGTCAAGCCGGTCGAGGACGCGCGCCTGTCGAAGGCGCTCGACAAGATCGAAACCGCCCTGGGTGTTCGCCGCGCTGTCCATACCCCGCGTCAGCCCCTTCGCCTGACGGTGGACCGCGGGGGTAAAAAGGTGTTCATCCCCGTGGCGGATGTCTGCTACTTTGAGGCGCGTGCCGATTTTTGCAACGCCGTCTGCGCCGAGGGAACATATCTGATTAATGAGTCGATTTCCTCGCTCGAACGTCGCTTGGGCTCCGAGGGCTTTATTCGTGTTCATCGCAGCTATCTGGTCAATTTGGAAGACGTGCACAATGTTGAGATTGGCTCCACGGGGTTGATGGAGCTCAGGCTCGACCGCGTGAGCTCGACGGTGCCGGTGTCCCGTCGTCGCGCTGCCGAGGTTAAGGCGCACTTGGGGCTTGCGTAGGCGGTCCGTATGCCATCGTTTGCCACTGCAGGTTTGGCGTGACCGTGCGGTGGGCATAATGGGTGACATCGAATGAAATCGAAAGGAACAATATGCCCGCGCTCATTACGCATCATCTGTTTGGCGAGGAAAGCATCGACCGTCTTCCTCAGGGCGTTATTACGTCCGACGAGGAGCGCATCGCCTTTATCCTGGGAAACCAAGGTCCCGACCCGTTTTTCTTCCACATGCTCACGCCGCGCATTTCCGACTGTACGTCGCTTGCTCAGGTCATGCACCGCTCGCGCATGTCGCGCCAGTTCTCGTGCCTGCGCGATGGCGTGTCGCACCTGCAGCCGCGCGATGCCAATCTGGGTCGCGCGTTTGCGCTGGGCCTGCTGTCGCACTATGTGCTCGACCGCAATGCCCATCCCTTTGTCTACGAGCAGCAGTTTGGCATTGTTGAGTCCGACCCCGAGCTCGAGGCTTCGGGCAGTCAAGTTCACGCCGTGCTCGAAAGCGACCTGGACGTGCTGATGCTGCAGCTTAAACGTGACGGGGCCACGGTCGAGGATTATCCGCCGGCGGGCGAGATCGTCACTACCGACCGCATCAATCGCGTTGCCGGCGTGCTGATGAGCTACGTCGCCGGGCGCGTGTACGGTATCGACATCCCGGCGGGGGAGTACGCCGGCGCCGTAGCCGACATGCAGCTGCTCTACCGTACTATCGAGCCGGCCGGTTCGGCCAAGACGCGCGCGATTGCCCTGCTCGAGGGCTTGGTGCACGATTATTCGCTGCTCGACGGCCTTGCGCACCGCGTGACGACCGAGCTGCCCGAGCGTACCGGCAACCTGGGCCACTTGGCATGGAAGAACCCCTTTACTGATGAAGTCTCGACCGAGAGTTTCCCCGAGGTCTTTGACCGCGCGCTGGTCGATTACGAGTGCACGGTCGCACGTTTTATCGAGACCGGCGATATGGAAGCCGTGACCAACCACGTCAATTACAGCGGTCGCGTGCTCGGTGCCGACGAAGAGTTCGACCGCGAGGAGTAGGGCTCGTGCGTGCCCCTTTGCCGAATCCTTACCGGCGCCTCTGGACAATTGGGGTACGATGAACTAACTGCATATCGGGCGAATACGAAGGGGCCCTGTCCATGAAATACACCAAGCTCGAGCGTAACTGGGTTATGTACGATGTGGGCAACTCGGCCCTCGTGCTGCTCAATACCTCGGTGGTGCCCATCTACTTTAACGCCATCAATACCGGTGCTTCCTCGGCAGACCTGGTGGTCGCTTGGGGCAACGCTCAGACGATTGCCTCGCTAGTCATTGCCATGCTCATGCCCATTCTGGGCGCGCTTGCCGATTACGCTGGCAACAAGATCAAGTTCTTCTTGGGCTTCTTCCTCACGGGCCTGGTCCTTTGCCTGGCGCAGGCTATCCCAATGTCCGCCATGGCATTTTTGACCGTGTACGTGCTGTGCACCATCGGCCTTAACTCTTCTATGACGTTCTACGACGCCATGCTGCCCGACATTGCCACCGACGAGCGCATGGACGCCGTGTCCAGTTCGGGCTATGCCTGGGGCTACATCGGTTCCACCGTGCCGTTCATCATTTGCCTGGCGCTTATCATGGGTGGCCCCGCTCTCGGCGTCCCCACCATGCTGGCAACGCGTCTGTCGTTTATCATCACCGGTGCCTGGTGGCTCATCTTTACCCTGCCGCTCATTCGCACCTATAAGCAAAAGTACGGTCGCGAGCGCGGTCCCCAGGACACCATCGGCCACATCGTGGGCGGTGTGTTCTCCGAGGTCGGACACACCATGCGCGAGATCGCCCACAACAAGACCGTGCTGGTCTACATGATCGCGTTCTTCTTCTACATCGACGGTGTGCACACGGTCATTTCCATGGCAACCAGCTACGGCTCGGCTCTGGGTATCGATTCGACCCAGCTGGTGCTGGCGCTGCTCGTCACGCAGTTTGTGGCCTTTCCGTCCGCCATCATCTACGGCAAGCTCGCCGGACGCGTGGGCACGCTCAACATGATTCTGGTGGCGGTCGCCGCCTACATGGGCATTGTGCTGTTCGCCGCGTTCTTCCTAAAGACCGCCTTTGAGTTTTGGGTGCTTGCCATTATGGTCGGCCTGTTCCAGGGCGGCGTGCAGGCGCTCAGCCGCAGCTACTTTGGCCGCATTATTCCCAAGGAAAAGTCCAACGAGTACTACGGCTTCTTTGACATCTTTGGCCGCTATGCAAGCGTTATGGGCACCTTCCTGGTGTCGATCGTCACCTCGCTGACCGGCAACCCGTCGCTGGGCGTCCTTTCCATTGGTGTGCTGCTGGTCGTTGGCTTTATGCTGCTGGTCCGCCTGTCCCGCATGACTCGGGCGGCAGAGCATGCCGCATAGGAGTGAGCGGCTATTGTGCCTGTCCACGGTACTCTTTTGGGGTTATCCGCAATAAACATTCTGACTTTCGAACAATGATTAGCCCAAGTGGGTATGATGGAGTCAGCTAGGTCGCGGGGCGTCGCCTGTGTTTGGCGGCGTCCCGTTTTTGTGTTGCAGGGAGGGTAAGGCATGAACGCCACGGTCGTGATTCCAACGTATTGGGCGGGCGATGACGCTTGCGCAAACG
>USAX01000129.1 GCA_900552705.1 uncultured Collinsella sp.
GATGGCGTCGGCAGTCTTCGCATCCGGGCGTCCCGGCGCACCGGGAAACCTCATGCAGCCCAGCCCCAACGCCGAGATACGGTTGCCGCTTTTGGGGTCAACGCGGTATTGCACGGCCCCTCCCTTCGCCATCAGCGCCCCGGCAAGGCGAAACACAATGGTCACGCGGCCGAAACATCGTAGAATCGCAATCGAGAACGTATCGTAACGCAGCAGAAATCGAGCTGTCACGGCACCGCTTTAACATCAGCAAAAAGCCCGATGAAAGGAGCCGCCCATGCCCGCGCTCGACCTTTGGAACCTCGCCTCCCAGCTCAAAAGCAACGATTATCGCTGGGTCGACCTCACCCACACGCTCTCATGCGACACCCCGCACTGGTTTGGCTTTAAGCCATTTGAGTCCACCAAGCTCTTCGACTACCTGCCCGGCACGCCCGAGGACATGCTCGCGCCCATGCGTTGCTTCCAGTATTCGGTCGCCTCGCAGTACGGCACCCACGTCGACGCGCCGCGCCACTTCCATGTCGAGGGTCGTTCCCTTGGAGAGATTGAACCCATCGAGTTTATGCATCCGCTCTGCGTGATCGACAAGCATGAGGAGTGCGCCGCGAATCCCGACTTTATCCTGACCATCGAGGACCTCAAAGCTTGGGAGGATGAGCACGGTCGCATTCCCGAGGACGCTTTCGTCGCCTTCCGCTCCGACTGGTCCAAGCTCGCCGACCTCGAGAACAAGGACGAGGACGGCCAGCCCCACTACCCCGGCTGGGACCTCGGCGCCATCAAGTGGCTCGTTGAAGAGCGCGACATCGGCGCCATCGGCCACGAGCCGGCTGACACCGACCCGGCGAGCGTGACCACGCGTGAGGACGCCTACCCCTATCCCGGCGAGCAATACATCCTCTCGGTCGACCGTTACCAGATCGAGGTCATGGACCATCCAGACGAGCTTCCCGCCACAGGCGCCGTCATCTTCTGCACCTTCCCCAAGGTGCGTGATGGCGTCGGATATCCCGCACGCGTCTTTGCGGTCTGCCCCGCGTCATAAGTTCCCATGCGTTTGTTCTTCTAAACACGGCCATCCGGTGCACGCGACATGGCCCGGCGGCATACAATCCATCAGGCGCCCCATACGCGGGCGCCTTTTTATGGGGAGATAATTTACATGCAGATCAACAAGGTCGCCTTCATCGGCAAGGGCGGCGTGGGTCTGCTCTACGGCAGCATGATCGCCCAAGCGCTCGGCAACGACGCCGTCGAATACGTTATGGACGACGCGCGCTTTGAGCGCCACGCGGGTGATGCGCTCACCGTCAACGGCAAGCCCTGCGTACTCAAGTCCGTCCGCGCCAGCGAGGCGACACCCGCCGATCTGGTCATCCTCACGGTCAAGACAACCGGGCTCGATGTAGCGCTCAAAACCCTGGAAAGCGTCGTGGGACCCGACACGCTCATCGCATCGCTGTGCAACGGCATCACGAGCGAGCAGAAGATTGCCGAGCGCTTTGGCTGGGAGCACACCGTCCTTGGTATCTGCCAGGGCATGGACGCCGTATTCCTCAACGGGGAGCTCACCTATACCAATGCCGGCGAGATCCGCTTTGGTGCGGCAGCGGGCACCGACCCCGCAACCGTTATCGCCATCGACGAGCTCTACATGCGTTGCGGCATCGCCCATACCGTCGAGCACGACATCGCACATCGCATGTGGGCCAAACTCATGCTCAACGACGGCATCAACCAGACCTGTATGGCCTACGGCGGCACCTACGGAAGCGCTACGGAGCAGGGCTCCGAGCAGCTCCGCAGTTTTGTCTCCGCCATGCGCGAGACGCTTGCAGTCGCCAATGCCGAGGGCATCGAGCTCGCCGAGGCGGACCTGACGCAGATGGTACGCCTCATAGAAGGGCTCGATCCCGCCGGCATGCCCTCGATGGCGCAAGACCGCATCGCTCAACGCAGAACCGAGGTCGAGGAATTTGCGGGTACCATCTGCCGCCTCGCGGCCAAGCACGGTATCCAGGTGCCGCAAAACGAATGGCTCTATTCGCGCATCCGCGAAATCGAGGCCAGCTGGTAACGCCGCCGCACCGCATCCAACAGTCTCAATAGCAAAAACCGCCGCAAAGGGCACTCCCCTTGCGGCGGCTTCTTTCTTCATCTGCGGCCAAAACGATCTTCTCGGCTGTTAGAGCTGCGAATCCCGCACCTCATCCTCATCATCGCGGCAAAGCGTCACGCCCGCGCTTCCCAGCAGCGCTGCTGCGATCAGCGCGCCAACCACAATAGGAGCAGCACCGCACGAGCCCTGCATGCCCGCGATCAGCGCGGCCGTAGGACCAAGGCAGCCAAGCACTAACGCGACGGCGGCAATAGCGATATCTCGAGCGTTCATGAGACCACTTCCTCCACGGGAAAGACCTTGTTTCTCATGACTTAGTGTGCCCCGCGCCCATATGCCCAACGTAGCGCCACGGTAAGGGTTCTGTTAACCCAAATGCACATGTAAAACGGGCGTCCCTACGTTGCCCGAAAGCTCGGTAAAGACGCCCGCCCATCATATGTCTATAGCGCGAATAGATTACCAACCGGTGTAGTAATCGGTAGTTCCGGCTGCGCAACCAGAATCGTAGACCTTGCACTCGCCCTTGGAGCCGGTAAACGTGGAGCCCTGAGCTTTATCGCCAGCGGCCACGACGTAGTAGCCGTCGGAATCACGCCAAAAGCCCTCGGAATCCTGCGTCCACTCACCTGTGCGGTGATGGTACAGCACGTTGCTGCTGTAATAGGTCTCGCGACGACCGTTGTAGTTGTTAACGCCACCGGAGCGCGTCAGTCCCGAGCCGTTCGCATAGTAAGCGGCGGCAACGTACGACGAGCTGTAGCCGGCATTGTAATACGAAGCCTGGGCCGCCGCGGCCTCGGCCTCGGCGGCCTCAAGCTCAAGCGCCTCACGCTTGGCATCCTCCAGCGTGGCGCGAAGTTCATCAAGCTCGGTCGACTTGGCGTCGACCTCCTCCATCGTCATCAGGCTGCCCGCGCCGTCAATGCACTCTTGGAGCACGGCACGCTCGTCATCGGCGGCGTAGTCGCCATACATGTTCATGATAATTTGGGCACGAACTTCCAAAGAGTCGCGCTTGGCCTCCATGGTGGCGTTCCACTCCTGCATGGAGCCAAAACCGTCGCCGCGATAATCGACGGGCTGCATCAGCGTCGCCTCGGAGGGCGTGGACCCAACCGCGTCGGACAGCGTCGCTGCGTGGGCCTCGGTTGCGCCGGCACCCACCAAAAGTGTCACTGCAAGCGTAGCGGAAAGGGCGGCGGCTTTCGGTTTTCGTGAATCGATCCTCATGTAGCTGGAAACCTCCGTAGTGCGTTTTTGCTGCGTTTGAGCTGCGTGTGATTCAATCGCGCTGCATAGTACCCCGAGCAAATCGCGACCTGCGGCTTTACTCAAAAGGCGCACGTCAATTGCGTAAAACTCACATCCTCTCAACAGGAGTTTTCCACAACTCGAATGCATAAAGCGTGTCAAAAACCCTGTTTTTGCACCCGCTCTATGCAAAAAAGGCGCCTGTGCAACCATTGTTCGCGCAGGCGCCTTGAGCAGGCATTTTATGCAGTTATACCTATCGGGTCGCAAGGGGTCCTTGCACAAGTCGTCTTACTCGTCCAGCGCGGCGAAGGCCTGCTTCAGATCCCAAATGATATCCTCGGCGTTTTCGGTACCGATGGAAAGACGGATCGTGGAGGGCGTGATGTTCTGCTCGGCGAGCTCCTCGGCAGAGAGCTGGGAGTGCGTGGTGGTAGCCGGGTGCACGACGAGCGACTTGACGTCGGCCACGTTGGCAAGCAGCGAGAACACCTGCAGATGATCGATGAACTTCCAGGCCGCCTCCTGGCCACCCTTAATCTCAAAGGTAAAGATCGAGGCACCGCCGTTGGGGAAGTACTTCTGATAGAGCTCGTGATCGGGGTGCTCAGGCAGGCTCGGGTGGTTCACCTTGGCGACGTGGCTGTCACCAGCCAGGAACTCAACGACCTTCTTGGTGTTCTCAACATGACGGTCAACGCGCAGCGACAGAGTCTCGGTGCCCTGGAGCAGAACCCAGGCGTTGAACGGGCTGATGCAGGCGCCCTCGTCACGCAGCAGAATAGCGCGGACATAGGTTGCGAAGGCGGCGGGACCGGCAGCCTCGGCAAACGAAACGCCGTGGTAGGAGGGGTTGGGCTCGGCGATCTGGGCGTACTTTCCGCTCGCCTTCCAATCGAAGTTACCGCCGTCGACGATCACACCGCCCAGCGAGGTGCCGTGGCCGCCGATGAACTTGGTTGCGGAGTGGACGACGATGTTGGCACCATGCTCCAGCGGACGGAACAGATACGGGGTGCCGAAGGTGTTGTCGACGACAACCGGCAGACCGTGCTTCTTGGCGATCTCGGAGATGGCGTCGATGTTGGGGATGTCGGAGTTGGGGTTGCCGAGCGTCTCGAGGTAGATGACCGTGGTGTTGTCCTTGATGGCCCCCTCGACCTCTTCCAGGTTATGGGCATCGACGAAGGTGGTCTCGACGCCAAACTGGGAGAGCGTATGCTCCAGCAGGTTGTAGGAGCCACCGTAGATGGTCTTCTGAGCCACCACGTGGTCACCGGCCTGGGCAAGAGCCTGCAGGGTATAGGTGATGGCAGCAGCACCGGAGGCGACGGCGAGACCCGCCACGCCACCCTCGAGTGCGGCGATACGGTCCTCGAAGACGCCCTGGGTGGAGTTGGTCAGACGGCCGTAGATGTTACCAGCATCGGCAAGACCAAAGCGGTCGGCGGCGTGCTGGGAGTTGCGGAACACATAGCTCGTGGTCTGGTAGATAGGCACGGCGCGGGAGTCGGATGCGGGATCGGCGCTCTCCTGGCCAACGTGAAGCTGCAGGGTATCGAAACCAAAGGTGTGCTCGGGGTTGTTGATGAACTGGCTCATGATGATCTCCTTGATCGAACAAAAGTAAATAAAAAGAGAGAAGTAAGTCGCTGTCTCCTGATCACGCCGACGGGCGCAAACAGGAGCCCGGCATTCGTCTTGGTAAGCAATTCATACGCGGGCCTCCTTTCGCATCCCGGTTCCGTGGTTGGCTTAATTACCTACCGCCTTTGTGTGTTTTGAATAGTACGAGCATTGTTTCCCTCGGTCAATCACTTAAAAGCGCTAA
>USAX01000130.1 GCA_900552705.1 uncultured Collinsella sp.
GCATGACCACCAACCAGATCGACCAGATGATCTACGACTACACCGTCGAGCACGGTGGCACGCCGGCCGACCTCAACTACGAGGGCTACCCCAAGAGCGTGTGCACCTCGATCAATGATGTGGTCTGTCACGGCATCCCCTGCGATGCGGATGTGCTGCACGAGGGCGACATCATCAACGTGGACTGCTCCACGATCTTGGACGGTTACTTTAGTGATTCGAGCCGTATGTTCTGCATCGGCGAAGTCTCGGCCGAGCGCCAGCGCCTGGTCGACGTCACCCGCGCCAGCGTGGAGGCGGGTCTGGCAGCCGTCAAGCCATGGCTGCCGCTCTCCGTCATGGCCGAGGCCGTGCAAAAGACGGTCGAGGACGCCGGTTTTAGCGTGGTACGCGAGTACGGCGGACACGGCATCGGTAAGGAGTTCCACGAGGACCCGTTTGTGGGCTTTACCACCGAGGCACCCGATGTGGACACCATCATGGCTCCGGGCATGGTCTTTACCATCGAGCCTATGGTCAATGCCGGAGCGCCCGACATCAAGATCAGCAAGGGCGATGGTTGGTGCGTGCGCACCAAGGACGGCAGCGATTCGGCCCAGTGCGAGGTACAGCTCGTGGTGACCGAGGACGGCTACGAACTGCTCAGCTGGTAGCCGTAGATGCGCCGGATGCTGACGGGCACGCTCGTCTTGCATCCGGCGTTTTATTTGAACGTTTTGCCCGATAAAACCTGCCAAAATAAACCTGTCCCTTTTTGGTAGGCTGAGCGGAGAGGACTGCTTGTGAACATCCTGGTTTTGCTGCCCGTCAACGACCGCCATCGCGCAATTCTTGAGTCGAGCGCTCCGGGCGAGGACTTTATCTACACGAGCTCCGACGCTATCACGCGCGAACAAGTCGTCAACGCCGACGTGATCTTGGGCAACATAGACCCTGCCCTGCTTACCGCATGCGAGCACCTCCAGCTGCTGCAACTACAGACCGCGGGCTATGACGATTACTTGGCCGCCGGCACCGTGCCAGCCGACGCCAAACTGTCTTGCTCGGTGGGCGCCTACGGCCAGGCCGTGAGCGAGCACATGTTTGCCATGGTCCTTTCCATGATGAAGCGTCTGCCTGGCTATCACGACTTGCAGCGCGAGCATCGCTGGGAGGATTTGGGGCCGGTCACTTCGCTCAAAAATGCCAATGTGCTCGTGCTGGGCGCGGGCGATATCGGCGGCCACTTCGCCACGCTCTGCCGCAGCATGGGTGCACACGTCCGCGGCATCAAGCGCCATCCGCTCGTCTACCCCATCGTGTTTGAGGACATGGACGGCATGGATGCCCTGTCCGAGCGCCTGGCCGAGGCTGACATCGTCGCATCCTTTATGCCCAGCACACCCGAGACCCGCGGCCTGGCGAACGCCGAGTTCTTCGCCGCGATGAAGCCGGGCGCCTTCTTTGCCAACGGCGGCCGCGGCGATCTTGTGGTCGCCGACGACTTAGTTGCCGCCCTGGAGTCAGGACATCTCGCCGGCGCCGCGGTCGACGTCACCGACCCCGAGCCGCTGCCTGCGACAAGCCCGTTGTGGGATGCGCCCAACATGCTCATCACGCCGCACATCTCCGGCTGGTTCCACTTGGCCGCCACGCTCAACAACGTGGTCGACATCGCCGCGGAGAATCTGCGTCACCTGCAGGCCGGCGAGACCCTGCGCTGCTGGATCGAACACTAATTGTTCCGGCGTTTTGCCAAACGCCGGAACCCCTCGACGCTGCGAGCCCGCCAGAGCGGCAATCTGACGTTCAATCGTCGGGCATGGCCAAAAGGCCTATGCCCTCCTCTTTCACGTCACCTTGCTCACTCTGGCGGGCTCTCGCTGACGTTTGCTCAACCTGCAGGGTCTTCAAATTGCTAGAGCGTTGCTAAGTAATTCTTTGCGTCTTCTACGCTCATTGCTGCAACGGGTGCGTGTGAACAGAGTTTGGCATCGTTGGTGACCAGTAGATCTGCTTGAGCGCTTATCGCTGCCGCAATGATTAAATCGTCTTCGTAATCGCTATGGAGCTCACGCTGCCTGCTCGCCATCCATATATCGCTCAGGTCACAGGGCGCTGGCGTGGCAAGCTGCGACAGCACGCTAAGACAATCCCATGCAAGCGATGTCGCTGCCGCAGCGGCATCTTGGGAAAGAGAACCATGCTCTCGCCGATACCATGCCTTATGTTCGCTTGAAATCAAATAGAACAGGTCTTTGGACGATGTCGCCGCATACAGCAAATCCACCTGCGCCGTGCATGCATCACGTAAAAACTCAATCGCCACCGCACGACCACGTCGTGAGGGAATGAAGTAATCGAGCCACACGTTGGTGTCAACCAAGATGCGCTTTGGAGTCTCACTCATAGAGCCAGCTCATCTCCTCGCCATAGCGATCCGCATAGGCATTCCGTTTGAGCTCTTCGTCGTCCGATGGCTGAGCCTTGACCATATCGATTCCCGACTCACAGCAAGCGGCAGCGAACAGCTTCGACCCCTGATCCATAAGCTCGAGCTTACGTTTGGCGGCCTTTTCGCGCTCGCGCTGTTCCGCCCGGGCACGACTGGGCAGCAGGATATCCTCGAGCGCACCGGGGCGATCGGCCAGCGACGCTGCAAGCTGCCAGAGCGCTCGCACCGCTTGGCTCGGCGTCATACCGGCCTTGGAGAGAGCGGCGTCCCCACTCCTTTTAAGATCGGCATCGAGACGTACGTTGATCTGAGCGGCTGTTGTGGTCATGACCCCTCCTTAATACTTCAAAACTATCATAAAACTCTATGGTAGATACGTAAAGCATGTATAGCATTTATAAGCATTAGCCGTACTCTGTACACAAAAAACCGCCGAGGCACATTGCGCCTCGGCGGCTACGCATCACCGATCTAGTTCGGTTTCACCCTTTGCATTTGCCCAGATAAAACATGCCAAAATTAACATCCCTTTTTGGCAGGTTTAGAACTCTACGCTTTCGGCGCCGTTGATGGTTAGGTTGCGCTCGTAGAAGGCGGTGAGGGCGCGGATGGCGTACATCACGTCGCGCACGCCGCCGGTCTCGTAGCTCGAGTGCATGGCAAGCTGCGGCAGGCCCACGTCCACGGCATGCATGCTCGCCTGCATGTTCGACAGGTTGCCCAGGGTAGAACCGCCGGCCATGTCGCTCTTGTTGGCGAAGGCCTGCGTGGGCACGTCGGCGTCATCGCAGATAGCCTGGAACACCGCGCGGCTAAAGGCATCGGTGCAATAGTGCTGGTTGGCTGCCTCCTTGATGACGATGCCGCCGTTGAGCACCACCTGGTTGCGGGCGTCGCACTTCTCGGCGTGGTTGGGGTGCACGGCATGCGCGTTGTCGCAGCTCACGAGCATCGAAGCGGCAAGCGCACGGTGGTACGACTCGTCGTCAAAGCCCAGCGAGCCGTTAATGCGGCGCAGCGCGTCGGCCAAGAACGTCGACATGGCGCCCTGCTTGGTCTCGGAGCCAACCTCCTCATTATCAAAGCAGCAAAAGACCGACACGTCGTGCGCGTTCTCGGCACCCAAAAATGCCTGCAGCGAGGTGTAGGCGCAGGCCAGGTCGTCGAGCTTGGGCGTCGAGATAAACTCGTCGGCCCAGCCCCAAATGCGCGCATCCTGACGATTGACCAGGAACAGATCGCGGCCCAAAATCTGCTCGGGCTCAACGTCCAGCTCGTCGGCGATCAGGGCGTCAAAGTCGCCCTGCTTAAGGTCACCAGCGCTGATGAGCGGGCACAGGTCAACGGCTCGGTTGGGAGCAAAGCCCTCGTTGACGCCACGGTTCATATGGATGGCAAGGCTCGGAATGATGGCAACTTCGCGCTCGGTAGCGAGCAAGCGGCTCTCGATACGGTCGCCCTCGCGCACCAGCACGCGGCCCGCAAGTGCCAGCGGGCGATCGAACCAGGTGTAGTCGATCATGCCGCCGTAGGCCTCGGTGTTCAGGCGCAGCGTCTCGCCCGCGCCGTCGAGCTCGGGCACGGCCTTAACCTTAAACGTCGGCGAATCGCTGTGTGACGCCGTGAGTTGAAAATGATAGTCGCCGGCAACGCCGTCCTCGCCCCACGTAGCGGCCAGGTCTTCGCCCACCTTAAAAGCGATGACGCTCGAGGTATTGCGCTGCGTGTAATAACGCCCGCCCGGCTCGATATCCCACGCTGCATTCTCGGGCAGGTAGGTAAAGCCCGCCTCGTCGAGCTCGGCCATAATGGTCGCCGCCGTATGAAACATGCTGGGGCATGCCTCGATAAAGTCGATAAGGTCGTTGGCAGCCTCGATATCGTCGGCCGTCACATGCGCGCGCTCGGGCGCTTCCTGATCCGTCATGCTCTCCCCTTTCGCTGGGCTGATGATCCCCTCCAGCATACCCCGCCACGCCAGCGCCGCACTCTTCATTCCGTGCTAAATTCCGCGCCGCTCACCAAGTTGAGCCATCATGCCCGCGCTCCTTTTGCGACAATTGCACTAACAGGACGAGAGGAGTCGTCATGAAGCCACGTAACATTGCCATCGCCTGCGGTGTCGCGGGAGCCGCCGTCGGCCTTGCCGCTGCCACCGGCATCGTTTACCGCAAGCAAATCAAGTCCGTCGCGTCGCTCAAACGCTTGACCGGCTACGCGGATGGCTATGACCTGTACGCAATCGACATTGCCTACGACTACGATCTTGATCGCATCATCGCCGCTGGCGTGCGCGACGACCAGGCCTACATCGATGCCGTGGTGGCGCAGGTGCTGCCCGGTGTGCCGGCACATGTCCAGACGCCCCAGTTTGCCTGCAGCGCTTTTGTCGCCGTAGATGCCGAAGGCCGCGTGCGCACCGGTCGCAATTACGACTTTAAGGACGACACCTCGGCGCTGCTGGTGCGCAATCACCCGCGCGACGGCTATGCCTCCATCGGCTTTGCGGCCCTTAACAACCTGGGCGATAACACTCCGCTTGACTCCGTCGCCGGACGCGCCGCCGCACTCATGGGCCCGTTTGCCCAGCTCGACGGCGTCAACGAATATGGCGTGTCCATTGCCGTACTCACTCTGGATTCCAAGCCCTGTGACCAGGACACGCAACGCCCCGTCATCAACACTTCGCTCGCCATCCGTCTGGTGCTCGACCGCGCGGCCACCACGCAGGAGGCCG
>USAX01000131.1 GCA_900552705.1 uncultured Collinsella sp.
GTCGACTTTGGCGGAAACAGCACCATGGCGCTCGCCTGTCTGTGCGCGGCGCTGTTCTCCATCGTCGTCTACGGCGCCACAGCGTCGCGTTTTGGCATCCCCACCTCGCAAAGCCACAGCCTTATCGCCGGCCTGACCGGTGCCGCTATCGCCCTCGGCGGCGCGAGCAGCGTCAACGTCCACGAGTGGATGAAGGTCATCTACGGCCTGGCGCTCTCCATCGGTCTGGGCTTTGTCATGGGCTGGGTCCTGTGCAAGCTCGTCTCGATTCTTTTCGCCGCCGCCAACAGGCGACGTGCCAATGTCTTCTTTAAATACGCTCAGATCGCGAGCGCTGCGGCCATGAGCTTTATGCACGGCGCGCAGGATGGACAGAAGTTCATCGGCGTGCTCTTTTTAGGCGTGGCCTTTGCCAGCGGCCAGACGAGCGTCGGCGATGCCGGCATCCCCATCTGGATTATGCTGCTATGCTCGGCCACCATGGGCATCGGCACCAGCGTGGGCGGCGAGCGCATCATCAAGTCCGTTGGCCAGAGCATGGTCAAGCTCGAAAAGTACCAGGGCTTCTCCGCCGACCTGGCGGGCGCCGCGAACCTGCTGCTTGCCACCCTTACCGGCATCCCCGTGTCCTCCACGCACATCAAGACCTGCGCCATCATGGGCGTCGGTGCCGTCAAACGCCTCTCGGCCATCAACTTCGGCGTCGTCAAGGACATGATGTTCACCTGGTTCTTCACCTTCCCCGCCTGCGGACTCATCAGCTTTGTCATGGCCAAGCTGTTCATGATGTTCATCTAATCAAACCGAACGTCCATCCGGACCGTAACACCTCACCCACCCGTCTTCGCCTCGAAAGGACCCACTCATGGCAAAGAAACCCGATTCGTTCTACTTTGGCAACTACGTCGCCTGCGCCGACCTTGCTGTCCAGGCCGCAGAGTTGCTCATCAAGATTTTTGAGAACTTTGATCCCGCGCAGATCCACGACATGCTCGAGGAGATGCATGCGATTGAGCATGCGGCAGACAAGAAGCACCACGAGCTCGAAGACGCCCTGCTCACCGCCTTTATCACCCCGCTCGAGCGCGAGGATCTGGATCTGATGAGCTGCGCGCTCGACACCGTGCTCGACCGTATTGAGGGCGTCGTGCAGCGCGTCTACTTCACCAACATTCAGAGCATCCATCCCGACGCCATCGTCATCGCCCACAAGGTGACTGACGCCTGCCGCGCCATGAAAGACCTGATGGTCGAGCTTCCCAACTACCGCAAGTCCAAAACGCTGCGCGAGCTGGTCATCCAGATCAACACCATCGAGTCCGAGGCCGACGAGCTCTACATCAACGCCATGCGCAACCTGCACGTTAACGGCAAGGATCCGCTCGAGGTCATCGCTTGGCGTGACGTCTACGCCTTCCTGGAGTACTGCGCCGACTGCTGCGAGAATGTGGCCGATGTTGTGGATTCGATTGTCATGAAGAATAGCTAATTGGGGGTACATGTCCCACCGGTCGCGGGCCCGGCCACTAATAACCTTTTTCACTCCGGCTGCAAGCAGAGTCGTTCAAAAGGTTATTAGTGGCCGGGCCCGCTCCCTTATGCACCACCATTGGGAACTTTGGCTGATAGATTTAGCGCGATGGGGGTTTGGCTGAAGGGACCTTTGGTATCCGTTCGGACACTTTGGCCCTTGATGAGCGTTTGGCTGATTGCTGCTTTGGGTACTCTTTGGGTTACTTTTGGTTTGTTTGATTTTTAATTATAGGAGGGCTTGTATGTCTTATTTGGATCTGGCTCGGGGTCGGTATTCTTGTCGTGAGTTTGAAGATCGGGCTGTGGAGCAGGCTGTGGTGGATGCCATTGTTGAGGCTGGGCGGATTGCTCCTTCTGCTTGTAATAATCATCCTTCTCGTGTGATGGTGCTGGATACGCCTGAGCTTCTGGAGAAGGCTGCTGCTTGTCAGCCTCGGTTTGCTCGTGATGGATCTATCTTTGGCGCTCCGCTTGTCTTCCTTATTTGTAGCGTTACCGAAGACGCTTGGGTGCGCCCGTATGACCAGATGAATTCCAGTGAAATCGATACGTCCATAGTGTGCGATCAGATGATGATGGAGGCCACCGAGCAGGGCCTGGGAACGTGTTGGGTATGCCATTTTAAGCCCGAGGTGGCACAGGAGCAGTTCAACCTGCCCGAGGGCGTCTATCCCTATCACATGCTCGTCTGCGGATATCCTGCCGACCACATCGCCGATTCCGAGCATCGCGAGGCCCGTACCATTCCCCTCTCCGACTTCCTCCTCAAGTAGATTTTGGGACATGCCCTAAAACCTATCCTTGACCGCTCACCGGTTCGCCGAGTTCTGCGCCACTATGTGCAGGGCTCGGTTTTTTATGTTGCGCGCCCCGGTACAGTCATAAAAAAGGACCCGCAAGCTGCGGGTCCTTTCTAGGCACTAAATTGTAGGCCGAATGTTAGTCCAGGTCGTCGGCAGCGAAGTTGTCGATCGGGGCGAAGGGATCGGCCACGGGGACAACCGGGTCAGCGACGGGCAGCGGCTCAGCGGGAACAGTCACCGCAGGAGAAGCGGCAGAACCGACCGGCGTGGAGGCCATGAGGTCGGCCGGGAAGGAGTTCTGGGCATCGTCCATGAAGTGCTGGATGAGCTTGAGGTACTCGGCCTTGAACTCCTCGCGGGAAGCCTTGAGACGATCGATTTCCTCGAGCTCGGCCTGCTTCTCGGTCAGAGCCTGGCGGATAACCTCGCGGGCCTTAGCGTCAGCCTCGTTGCGGATACGCTCAGCGTTCTCGTTGGCATCGTTGACGATGGTCTCAGCGGTCTGCTGGGCAGCGATCAGGGCAGCGGAAATCTGGCGCTCCTGAGCGGAGAAGTCAGGGGCAGGAGCAGCCACGGGGGCGGCAGGAACGGCTTGGGCGGTGGCATCCTGAGCCTGGGCAAGCTGAGCCTGCGCATCGGCAAGCTGCTGCTCGGTAGCAGTCAGGCGACCCTTAAGGTCGACGATCTTAGCGAGCATAGCGTCAACCTCGGAGGACAGCGTCTCCAAGAAGACGTCGACCTCGGCGGGATCGTAGCCACGCTTGGCCTCAGAGAAAGTCTGAGCCTGGATGTCTGCAGGGGTAATAGCCATAACAAGTCTCCTTTTTCATCGCCTCGGCGCTACACGCCCGACGTAAGTTACTAAGTCAGTTCTATACGAGTATACCTATAAGAAGCTGCAGAACCAGCCTCTGCACCAACTGCAACGCAATAATCGCAACGACCGGCGAAAAATCGATACCGCCCATCGGCGGGATGAAACGACGGAACAGGTTGAGCCACGGACCGCACACGCTATCGAGCACCGCAGCAATATCCTGAAGCAAACCACCCTGCTTCATGGGAATCCACGTCATAAAGCAGTAGACGACAATGAGCGTGGAATAGAAGTTGAACAGCGTGTTGACCAGCTGGACGATAGTGTAGATGTTGATGGGAATCTCCTCGTCTTGTCTTTACTTAAGGTAGCCGTCGGCACGAAGCTTCTTGAGATCGGAATCTTTGACCTCGCAGCCGGCGGGCAGCACCATGAACACGCGGTCGCCCACCTCCTTGACCGTGGCACCCAGACCGCAGGCAAAGCCGTAAGAGAAGTCCAAGACGCGCTTGGCAACTTCGGTGCGTACGCCCACAAAAATCAGTGCGACAGGCTGCTTGGTGCGAACGCGGCGCACTACGGTCTCCACGTCGTCATAGCTCTCGGGGCGCAGGACATAGGCCGGCAGCTGCGGCGTGGCGTTGATGATATTGCTCGCATAGGCCGAGGCATCGCTCGGTGCAGGCGCGGGCGCAGCGGCGGCACGGGCGCGGGTGTTCTCGGCGTAGCTCGACGGCGTGTCATAGGCGCCAGGACGATAACCGCTCGCAACGCTGTCCTGCGAGCGCGAAGGCGGGTTATACGTCGTGGCATGGCGGGAGTCATCGCCGACCAGCTGACCGGAGCGCGTATACACGGCAACCGACTCAGCTTCACCGCGGCGCGTCTGGCCAAGCAGGCCGTTGCTCGGCTCGTCTTGGGTGTAGAAGCCCTCGCCCGAAGCACCGCTGTAGCCGTTGCCCTGATAACTATCGTCATAGCCGTCATCGTAGCCGTAGTCGTCGTCCTGGCCATAACCCTGGTCGTAACCCTGCTGGCCGCCCAGGTGCATCTTATTTTTAATCTCGTCAAGGAAGCCCATGGTTGTGTCCTCTCGCGGTTTAGTGCAGGCACCCCGATAATCAGTGCGCACTTCAGAGCCTTATTTTACTGCAAACTCCGGGCTAAATACTACCCTGCCCAGGCGAACGAGCGTAGAGCCCTCCTCAAGGGCAGGCTCAAAGTCCTCGCTCATGCCGCAGGAAAGCTCAGGCAGGTTCAAATCGGGATGCGCCGCCTCCAGCTCATCCCTCAGCTCACGAAGCCCCGCAAAGGTGCGGCGTGCCACATCCTTATTCCCCCGGGGCGCCATAGTCATAAGCCCCTGTACGCAAATTCCCTCAAGTTCCGCAAGCTCACCCGCGGCGGCGCGAATCTCATCGGGCGAAAAGCCTCCCTTCGACTCCTCACCACTCACATTGACCTCGATGAGCACACACTGGGGGCCGGCGAGCTCGCCTGCCTCAATCTTGCGGACAGCACGGCTCGAGATCGCCTGCGCCAGATGCAGCGAACCCACCGAGTGAATCAGCTCGGCTGAGCCCAGCACCGCATTGATCTTATTGGTCTGCAGGTTGCCGATCATATCGAAGCGCACCTCGGGCAGCTCCGGATGCTCCGCCAGACCCGTGAGCTTGCGAACCAGCTCCTGCGGGCGGTTCTCGGCAAAATTGCGATACCCCGTCTGGATGGCGGCAACGGTCTCATCGACACCAACGGTCTTGGACACGGCAATGAGGCGCGCGGCGTCGTGGGGGCGGCCCGCGCGATCGAGCGCCGCATAAAAACGTTCCAGAATCTGCTCGCGGCGAGCGCGCATCAAGTCCAAATAGTTATCCATTGCCAATCGCCTCCGCTGACAGCCAAACAAGTAGTCCCATGCTAACGCAAGAGCGCGGCCCCGCATGTGCAAGGCCGCGCTCACTTAGGTATTTACAATCTTTCGACGAACGGGGT
>USAX01000132.1 GCA_900552705.1 uncultured Collinsella sp.
CCGTCGCCCTCAAGCGCATCGTCAAGATCGGCCTGCCCGCCGGCATCCAAAGCGCTGTCTTTGCCGTCGCCAACATCATCATCCAGTCCGCCATCAACAGCTTGGGCACCGAGGTCATGGCGGCATCGAGCGCTGCCATGAGCCTGGAGTACGTGTGCTACAACCTGCTCAACAGCTTTAGCCAGGCCTGCACCACCTTTGTGGGACAAAACCATGGTGCCCGCCAAATCGACCGCTGCACCAAAACGCTCAAGGTCTGCCTGGTCGAAGGCGGTATCGTCGCGCTCACCACCATCGTCATCATCGTCGGTCTGGGGCGCGAGATTCTGTCGCTCTTTAACAGCGACCCCAACATCGTCTCGATCGGCTATATCCGCGTGTGTTCGATCTTCCCGGCGTACGCTTTTAGCATGTTCTACGAAAACATGTCCGGCTACCTGCGCGGCTTTGGCATCTCGCTCATGCCCGCCCTCATCACCATGATCTGCGTCTGCGGCATCCGCTTCTATTGGGTATTCTGCGTGTTCCCACACTTCCGCACCTTTGCGAACATCATGATGGTCTACCCCATCAGCCTGGGCACCACGGCGTTCTTTATGGTCGTGGCGGTATTGCTCTGCCACCCGGCACGCACCTAACGTCTAGCACAAGCCAAAGCGACAGCCCGCTAATCACCACTCTCAACGCCACGCCAATCATTAATTGACAATATGCGAGCTCATATAGTCGATAAAGTGCCTCGTGGCGACAGGCATGGTGTCCCAGCTGCGCCAGGCTGCAACCACGTCACGCGAAGGAGCATGCACGATGGGTCGTACGCGAATATCGGCCCGCATGCCCTCGACGGTACGGCGATACAGCATACTCGCGCCTAGGCCCTCCTCCACCATCGCCATGATGGTGTAGTCGTCGGTCACCTCGCTCGTCACGTGCGGTGACAGCCCATGCGCCGCAAATGCATCGAGCACCAGGCTCTGTTCGCCCTCATCCAGCAGCACAAACGGCTCGGACGCTAGGTCGGCGAGTGTCACCTTTTCCTTTGCCGCCAGCGGATGCGCGGCCGGCAACAATGCTACCAACTCGTCATGATAGACCACGCGCTTCTCGAGCCCCGCGGTAAATCCGCGTGCCGTAAAGCAAAAGTCAACCACGCCATCGTGCACCCACTGGGCGTTGCGCGTGTAATCGCCCTGCTTGAGCGTAAAGTGAACGCCCGGGTGCAGGGCCCCAAAGTCGCGGATCACGCGCGGCAGCACGGTACGACTCACGTTGGTAAACGTCGCAATGCGAATGTCAGTCGACGAAAGCCCCAGCAACTCCTGACGCTTGCCCTCAAGCTCGGCCTCGGCAGTTACAATCTGGCGCAGATACGGCAGATACTGTTTGCCGTCGCGCGTAAGCGATACGCCCTGCTTACCGCGCTCGATAATCGTGGTGCCCAGCTCGCGCTCGAGCGCCTTGACGGCCTGGCTCACCGCGCTTTGCGTATAGCCCAGCTCGTCGGCCGCGCCCTTCAGACTGCCGCAATCGACCACCATACATACAATCTGATATCGCGATGCCATCGTGCCTCCACATCGATGTAGCCGTAAAACGTTTTGCCAGCGCTTTTTCTAGCAACATTAGTATTTCTTAATCATACTGAAGATACATTCGCTTTACTACATCCACATCTGGGAGCAGAATCCTTTTTGCGAAACCGTTCTGTAACAAAAGGAGTCCCATGGATCGCAAAAAAGCAATCGCGCTCTCATTTTCCGTTCCCGTCGCATGGGGCTTTTCGTACCCCCTCATGAAGATCGGCATGGACAGCATGAACGCCACGAGCATCGTTGCGCTGCGCTGCATCATCGCCTTTGTGGCCTGCCTGCTGCTCTTCCACAAGCGCGCTTTCCGCATCAATCGCGACCTTATGGTTCGCGCCGCCATCATCGGCGCCATCATGGCAACCGAGCTCACCTGCATGTGCTTGGGCTCCAGCCTTACTTCCGCCTCCACCGCCGGCTTTTTGCAGAGCCTGACGGTCGTGATCGTGCCGTTTGCCAACGCCGCCCTGCTGCGTCGCGCCCCCGAGCGCAAGGTGCTCGTCGGCACCGCCATCGTCACCTGCGGTATGCTGCTGCTCTCGGGCGCCGACTTTACCAGCCTGAATCCCGGCGCGATCATCATGTTGCTCTCAGCCTTTATCTATGCCAGCCACATTATCGTAGCCAAGCGCTTTGTCGAAGAAGTCGACCCACTGGCCTTGGGTGTTTGGCAGCTGGGCTTTGGCGGCCTGTTCTCGGGCATCGCCGCATTTGCCTTTGGCGGCTTTACGCTTCCCAGCACGCCGAGCGAGGTCGCGGTCGTCGTCGCGCTCGCACTCATCTGCTCTGCCTACGGCTTTATCACCCAGACGCTCGTGCAGCCCCACGTGCCCGCCGAGACCACCGGCTTTGCCTTCTCGCTCGAGCCGGTCTGCTCCGCCGTCTTCTCGTTCTTCCTGGTCGGCGAGGTCCTGAGCCCCATCGCCTTCTTTGGCGCCGCCCTCATCCTCACCGGCGTCATGGTGGCAACCGTCGAGCTTCCGCGCCTACGCGCGCATGAACAGGCTCGTATGGCAGGAACGCCCGAGCGCGTCTCGTAGACCCCACTCTTCATACAGCCGCGGCATAAAGGCAACCGGTGCGCCTTTACAATAGATACCAACAGAGTATCTGCCATAAAGGAGCCCCATGGACACCGCAACGCGCGACCGCAACATAGCAACCTGGTTGGGCGATGCGCCGCAGCCGGTGCGTGACACTACGAACCAGCTGCTCGAGCGCATCGCCCTTTTGCGTGCCGAGCAGACCATCTACCCGGCACAAGACGACATCCTCAATGCCCTCGCCTACACGCCGGCCGACCAGGTCAAGGTTGTCATCTTGGGTCAAGATCCCTATCACGGACCCAACCAGGCCATGGGGTTATCGTTCTCGGTCCCCGCGACGCAAACCAAGTTGCCGCCGAGCCTGCGCAACATCTATAAGGAACTCAAAGCCGATCTGGACTGCCCCTTTCCTGCCACGGGAGACCTAACCCCATGGGCACAACAGGGCGTCCTGCTCCTTAACACCACGCTCACCGTGCGCGAGCATGCCGCCAACTCGCACGCCAAGCTGGGTTGGAGCACGCTGACCGACTACGTTATCGAGCGCTGCTGCCTGCTGCCCCAACCGGTCGTCTTTTTGGCATGGGGCCGCTTTGCCCAGCAGATGGTCGAGGGCAAGCTCGCCGCGACTGGCGCGGGCGAGGCAACCGGCAAGTACTGCTTAGCCTCCACGCACCCCTCGCCACTTTCGGCCAACCGTGCCACGGCAGAACTCCCCGCTTTTATGGGGTCGCGTCCCTTCTCCGCCGCCAATGAATTGCTCAAGCAAAACGGCAGCAGCCCCATCGACTGGGGCTGTCTCGGCTAGAAACAAAAATAAAAAAACGCGTCCGACGGCTTCCATCGGGCGCGTTTTGTTACTCGGGCCAGATAAACTGGGTGCGGCCGGCCTCGCCGCCATCGATCAGCAGGCTCTGCCCGGTCATAAACCGGTTGGTCACGCCCACAAAGTAGATCCACTCGGCGATCTCTTGGGCAGTGGCCCAGCGCTTGAGCGGCGTGAGCTCCATGATCTGACTCCACAGGCGCTCATCTTCCATCACGCAACGATTGAGCGGCGTGATCACGCCACCCGGGTCCACACTGTTGGCGATGGCCTGCGGCGCCAGGCGGTTTGCAAGGTTCTTGGTGTAGGCGATAACGCCGCCCTTGCTGGCAGCATAGGCGGGAAACTCCGATCCCGTATGCCCGCTCGCCGACCCCACATTGACCACGGATTTGATAGCCGGCGCCGGCTTGGCGGCAAGCCCCTCCCCCACAAAGGCATAGCGCTCGGTCACGTTGATGGTGCCACGGAGGTTGGCGGCAATGTCGTCGGCCGAATCCTGCGTACCGGCGACGTTTACGATTACCTGGGGTTCAAGGTCAACTGGAAACGAGTCCGGCTCGCGGACATCAACGATCAGATGGCGGTAGCGCTCGTGTTCGATCGCCGCCGGCAGCAGATCAAAGCCCACGACCTCGTGGCCCTCGTCCAAAAAGCATTGCACGCACGCGGCTCCGATACCGCCCGAAGCGCCCGTGATCAAAACCCGCATACGTGCTCCTTAGGCGGTTGCGTGGCGCTCGAGGTACTCGGCGCCCACATTCTCGCGCTCCCAGCCACGCACGACCTTGTAGCCCACGGGGCTCAGGAAAACCTCGCACAGCAGCTCGGCAACAGCGCCGGTCAGCGAGCACATAAGGACCTGCACCCAGGTCCAACCAAAGAACGTATGGCTCACCACAATGGCAAAGACCAGGTTGTCGATAAACTGACCAATACCCGTAGACACATAGGAGCGGAAGGCAAAGCTCGCAAAGTTATTCTTTTTGAGCATACGGCCGAGCGACTGGTTGAGCGTGGAGTTAACCACGGCAGAAACGAGCATTGCCAGCGAAGAGCCCAGCACCACGTACCAGGTGCCGCCGATGGTGGCGTTAAGGGCGTTGTTGACCTCGACCATGCCCGTGTCGTAGTAGGCGCCCCACATGCCGGGCGTGAGCGAGCATGCCCAAAAGCACAGGCTCACGGCCAGGTTGACCAGCAGCGCGAGGATAGAGATTTTGATGGATGCCTTGGCGCCAAAGCGCTTGCAGATCATGTCCTGGCACAAAAACGAAACCCAGCTCACCACAAAGCCGCAATCGAGTGCCAGATACGGCAGGCTGATGAGCTCTTTGTTGGCCAGCAGGTTCATCATGATGACGCTCACGAAAAACAGCGAAACTGTCGCCGCGGGAATGCTCCGCAACAGGACCTTGTAGTCCTCCATGACCTTCTTGATCATTATGTACTCCTTTGGTTTTAGGTTTAACGAGCAGGATATCGGACCCGAACTGCTCGGCCACCACGGTCTTGAGGCGACGGTGGGTATGATAGCCGCTCACGCGGCGGCAGGCAAGCAAACGACGCGGCAGCCCCACAGGGCCACCGCGCCGATGCATTAAAAGGCTACGTTGCCAAACTCCGACAGGATAAGATCGGGGTTGTGATCGGTTGCCCAATCCACGTTCCACGGGCT
>USAX01000133.1 GCA_900552705.1 uncultured Collinsella sp.
GCCATTCCAACCGCGGCGGAGATACCCTGACCGAGCGATCCGGTAGACATGTCGACGCCCGGAGTGTCATTCATATTGGGATGGCCCTGCAGGCGGCTGCCGATATGACGGAGCGTCTCGAGCTCCTCCTTGGGAAAGAACCCGCGTTCGGCGAGCACGGCATAGAGTGCCGGAGCGCAATGTCCCTTGGAGAGCACAAAGCGATCGCGCTCGGCGCGGCTCGGATTCGCCGGGTCGACATCCATTTCCTCAAAGTAGAGGTAGGTCATAATGTCGGCGGCGCCAAGCGATCCGCCCGGATGCCCCGACTTGGCAGCGTGGACACCCGTGACAATACCGCGGCGAACCTCATTGGCAATCTTGGCCAGTTCCTGATCGGTCATGGAGTTTCCTCTCTTGAGCACGCCGGCCCGGCATAACAAATGCTGGGCCGGCAGAACCATCGTTACTGTGCCTCGACGACCTTTTTCCAGTCGGCCTCGAACGAGGCAAGGCCCTGGTCGGTCAGCGGGTGATGCAGGCATTTCTTAAGAGCAGCCATGGGAACGGTCGCAATATCGGCACCGAGCAGCGCCGCCTGGGTCACGTGATTGGGCGTGCGGACGGATGCGGTGATGATCTCGACGGTGTCGTCGACGTTCTTGCCAGTCCAGTCATAGTTCTTAATGCAGGTCACAACGTTGTCGAGCTGCGAAATACCGTCCTCGGCGATGTCGTCAAAGCGGCCGACGAACGGGCTGATGTAGCGGGCACCGGCGTTGGCGGCCATGAGGGCCTGGGTCGGCGAGAAAACAAGCGTCATGTTGACGCGCACGCCTGCATCGGCCAGGGCGCGGCAGGCGGCGAGGCCGGCCTCACACACGGGAAGCTTAACCACGATGTTGGGAGCCAGGGCGGCAAGACGCTTGCCCTCCTCGATCATGCCCTCGGCAGTAGTCGCGGTGGACTCGGCGGACACGGGCAGTCCCTCGCAAAGCTCGGCGATCTTGAGCATGTGGGGCTCAAAGTCTGCAAGCTTGCCGCCGGTCTTGGCGTACAGGGACGGGTTGGTGGTGACGCCGGCAAGGCAGCCCCAGCTCTTGGCCTCGGCGATCTCGTCAAGGTTGGCGGTATCGATAAAGAACTTCATAGTGCAAACTCCTTCTAAGGAATCCAAAACTCAAAAAATAGGACAAAGGGGATGTCCCTTTGTCCTATGTGCCGGGCCCGCAGCTGGGACATGCCCCGGGCCCGGCGTCGTGTAGGAAAAGCTACTTAGAGAGCCTTCTCGATGCGGCTCGTGACGCCCTTGAGGTTAAGGCCGACGACGTACTGCTTGATCGGGCGCTTGATGTGCTCGATCACAAAACGCTTGCCGTCGATGTCCTGGGCAGCGAGGTTGCGGTAGAGCTTCTCGACCTGCTCCTTGACCTCGGGATCGTTAAAGGCGTAGTGGCCGGAGACATCCAGAATCTTCAGGCTGAGCTCGTCGTCTGCCAGGATGTCATCAACCTGCAGGTTAACGTCATCGCCGGTCATCCACTTGCGCCAGCGCTCGGTCTTGATGGCCTTGACCAACAGCGTGTGGTACAGGTCGGAAGGATCGTCGCACAGGCCGTTGTCGACCAGGATCTGCTCGGTAGCGCAAAGCTTGAGGTAAGCGCGGGTCTCCTCGGTGCCGTACTGAGGGGCGACATTGGAAGCGGTCACGTGTGCCGGGATGTGCTCGAGCAGCGTCGCGTCATCCAGGTAGTCGGCGTTGTGCTCCTTCAGGCCCACGCCGTAGCGCTTGGCCATGTCGGCGAGCTCGCGGGCGTTCTTAAAGTTGTAATGACCGACCTGCTCGGTCCAACGGGTGAGCGTACCGGTCTGGCCGACGATAAAGGTGGGCATGGGGCAGCCGCGCTTCTCGAGCTCGGGCTGCAGCTGAGAAATGAACTCCTCGTACTTGTCGGTGGAGGTCAGGCCGCCATTGGTCTCCTCGGTACCGACCTCATAGGCAACCTCGGGCAGGTTATGCTCGCGACGGTACTGCTCAAGGTAGTCGATAAGATCGATCGTGCGGCGAAGCACCACGTCGAGCGGAATAACCTTGCCGATCTGATAGGGGTCCTTGGTGGGGTCGACCATCAGCAGGTCAAAGCCTGCCTCCATGTCGGCGACGAAGGACTTGCGGGCGAGCTCCATGGCCTCGTCCTCGGGCAGGTGGGCGTTACGCTCCTCGTCGCGCTGCCACGGACCGCCGTGATCGCGGCACAGGTAGTACGGACCGGTGTAACCCACCTCGTCGGCAACCTTCTTGATGTCGGCGGCAAAGCGCGTCTGGTCCCAACCGTTGACGTAGCCGGCGCCCATCTCGTCCATATCGACCTGGTTGCGGCTGGCGATAAACATGGGCGGGAAATCTTCGTCCTTGGCAAGCTCGAACACGGCCTGAATCAGGTTGGGGCTCATGGGGCCAATGCCGACCATGGTTGCGTGATCGCCGCTATCCTGCAGCTTGAGCATGCCCTGAACGGCCTGGCGGATGGTGAGGTTGGACATTTTGTTCTCCTTCTCCAGAGGATTTTTGACAAAAGTTCCCTGGGACCCAGATGTGGGCCCTATCAGTACGGATGGATTTTGTTGTGTAGGGACGGTTGTGCGGAGTCAAATCCATCCCTCCGCACAACCGGAGTCCTTAAAGGTTTACTTGGCCTGCTTATCGAGCGTGGGCTTCATCGCAATCAGGATTGCAGCGGCGACCACGGAGCCAATCACGATGTCCAGGCAGAACAGCGCGACGTTGTTGGTGGCCAGGGCGACGATAAAGCCACCGTGCGGAACGTAGCAGTCGATGCCCTGGAAGGCGGCAAGCGCCGCGCCCACGGCAGAGCCGATGCAGATGCCGGGCAGGGTGTGGCCAAGATCCTTGACCGCGAAGGGGATAGCGCCCTCGGTAATGCCGATGCAGCCCATGAACAGCGCGGAGATGCCCATCTGACGGTCAGCGTCATCGAACTTGTTCTTGGCGATGAGCGCGGCGAGACCACAGGCGATCGGGGGAATGGCGACGGCGACGCGGAACATACCGTTGGGGCCGTAGATGCCGGAGGCCATGATGGCCATGGTAAAGGTCGAAGCGGTCTTGTTGATGGGGCCACCCATATCGAAAGCGGTCATAACACCAATGACCAGGCCCAGGACGACGGCGGAGCCGCCCTGCAGGCTACCGAGCACGCTGGTGAGCCAATCCATCACAAAGCCAAGCGGCGTGGCCAGGATGTAGATGTAGGCCATGCCCAGGACGAGCGAGGTCAGAATCGGGATGATCAAAATCGGCATGATGGTCTGAATGGTGTTGTTGACCTTCCAGGTCTTCATCCAGCGGACAAAGTAGCCGCAGATAACCGCCATGATCATGGCACCCAAGAAGCCGGTCGAAACGCTGTTGCCGCTCGGGGTGACGACGGCGTTGTTAACCAAGTAGCCCAGGACGAAGCCAGGGGCAAGCGCGGGCTTGCCGGCCATCGAGTAGGAGATGTAAGCCGCAAGCACCGGGATCATCATGGAGATGCCGGCCATGCCGATGGTGTTAAGACTCACCATCAGCGGGTTCGTAACCTCCATGCCGTTGGCGCCGGCGGTACCGGATGCCAGCGAGAAGGCGAGAAACACGCCGCCGATAACGACGATGGGGATAAAATAGGAAACGCCGGTATTGAACGCATTGAGCAGCGTCTTGCCAGGATCGGCAAAGATAGACTGCTTGGACGCCGGTGTCGGGGCCTGCGGGGCAGCGGAGACGGCCTTCTTCTCTGCCTTGGCCTCGGCCTTGGGCGCGTCAACGGCGCCACCCGTCGCCTTGATGATCTCAACGGCCTGGTCGATGATCTTTACCGGATCGGCGATTACATCCGAGGTGCCGACCTTCAGGAACTTGCCCTCGGCCATCTTCTTCTCAAAACGATCCTCGTTCTCGACACCCACGTCGACGGACTCGAGCACCAGGTCGGCGGAATCCACGTCTTCCTGCGTCAGCTCGTTCTCGATACCCAGGCCACCCTGAGCCTCGACTTTGCACTCGATGCCACGGGCGGCGCATTCATCCTGAATCGCCTTCTGGGCCATATACGTGTGGGCAATACCCACGGTACAGGCGGCAACGCCTACGATCTTCATTGCTTCCCTCTTTTCATAGAGTTGCGTGCGCAAGACACCGTTTGCGGAGGCCTCCGGAGCATCCCCTGCCGTTTGGACTTGCTGTCTTTTCGACAAGACCAATATAGGTGCTCGTTTTTCTTAATGCCAGCTTATTTCGGTAAACGCGCAGGTCAGAGCGTTGGTTATGCTACTTGGTTATGCGTTTAACCAAAAATAAATCCTGCGATTTTACCCTCGATTTCAAAAGTCAAGAAGTATTTGATTTTCTCGGTAGACGGCAGATGCGCATGCCGGTCACAAATTTCGACCCCACCCGTATACCGCATTTGTTGCATACTCATATGAAAGGAAAAAGTCGCTCACCGAAGCGCATCCCTCACCAAGACTCAAAGTCATCATGTTGGAAAATGCTCATCTGTCGGAAGGAGTCGCTGTGGCAAAACAGCGCGTTACGATCGCAGACGTCGCTCGAGAGGCGGGAACCTCGACGGCAAGCGTCTCGTATTACCTCAACGACAAACGAGAAAAGCTTAGCGAGAAGACGCAGGCAAAGATTGCGCGCGTCATCAAGGAACTCGGATACGTTCCCAACGCCCAAGCGCAAACGCTCACCGGCAAGCAGACCCACGTCATCGCCATCATCATTTTGGATAACACCAACAAGTGGGCGGGCCTCGTCCTCAACGGCATGGAACAAGTCATGCTCCCCGCGGGCTACCAGACGGTCGTTTGCACGAGCAACTTTAACCCCGAGACCGAGCTCATGTATGTCGACAAAATGCTCTCGCTGGGCGTCGATGGTTTTATCATCCAGCCCACGGCAAATTTCAAGGCCGTCCACGACCGCATCAAGCGCGCCGGCAAGCCCGTCGTCTTTTTTGACGCGGCCATCTACAGCCCAGGCACCAGCTGGATCAAAACCAACCTCTACGACGGCGTGTACAATGCCACGCAGGCGCTTCTCGATGCCGGCTACGAGGACTTTTTCTCCATTGC
>USAX01000134.1 GCA_900552705.1 uncultured Collinsella sp.
GGAGAGCACTTAATGTGCTCTCCGCGCGAGCAGGACTGTCCGAGCAGGCGACGTTGTCCATGGTGCCTGTCCGGGGCCGCCGAGATTACGACAGCTTGACGATCGGCGCAAAGCCCTTCATGAGCTTTTTGGTCTGGCCGGTCTTTTCGAATTGAACCTCGATCATGTCTCCGGCGACCGAGATCACGGTACCCGTGCCAAAGGTCTTGTGGCTCACGGTATCGCCCGCGGCAAAGTCCTGCGACGCGCTGGCGCGATCGACCTTGCGCTCCACCGTCGGCGACACCTTGGACGACGGCTTTTTGGCTCGCGGCGCGCCCGAGCCAAAGGTCGAGGCAACACGGCCGGCGTCGGGCGAGACCCCACGATGGCGCTCGGTCCCATAGCTGCTGCCGCCAAAGAAATCGTCGAAGCTCGATCCGCCGCGCGAACCGGAACCGCCGGTCGAGCGCGTATGCGAGCCAAACACCTTGCCGCCATACATATCCGAGCCCATGCCCGAGCCAAAGGTGCCGTGACGGTCGCCGCGTTTCTCCCAGCCCGTGCCCTCAAAACCGGCAGAACCGATGCCGCTAAACTCGATGTCCTCGAACGGAATCTCGTTGAGGAAGCGCGAGCGCGGGTTGGCAGAGGTCGAGCCGTAAGTGCGACGCGTGGCCGCATAGGTCAGGAACAGGCGCTTGCGAGCACGCGTGATGGCGACGTAGGCCAGGCGACGCTCTTCCTCGAGCTTGCCCGGATCGTCACTACCGCCAAAGTCGTGCACGTGCGGGAAGATACCCTCCTCCATGCCGGCCACGAACACCGCGGGGAACTCCAGGCCCTTAGCGGAGTGGATGGTCATCATGGTGATGGCATGTGTCTCGCCGGCCAGGGAATCCAAGTCGGAGCGCAGGGCCAGCCACTCCATGAGTGCCGGCAGCGCCTTGCAGGTGAGCGGGCCGTAGGTGCGCTCGATCTCGTCGGCATGCACGGCACCCGCCGGCATCTCCGTCGGCGCGGCATACGCGTTGCCCGCGATGGCGGCGGCCAAGGCATCCTGCGGCGAGAGCGCCGGGGCGGCTAGGTTATCGAGCGGATTGGAACCTGCGGCATCGCGCGCGCCGACGAGTGCCTCAAACGAGGATGCCGGAGCGGACGGTCCCGGCTCGGGCGCGGGCGCACTCACCACGACGGGCTCGGACTCGGCGCCGGCAGGCACGTCGGCAACACCGGCCGCGCGCAGCTCTTCCAAGCTCTCGAGCGTACCCTCGATATCCTCGTGCGTCTCCTCAAATTCGGCGGCGACGCCCAGGAATTCCTGGATGTTCTCGGCGCGGCTCTCGGACTCCATGGTGCCCTCGGCGCGAAACGCCTGCAGCAGACCCGTCTTATCGACAATCATCTCGACGACGTCCTTGAGCTCGCCGTCCACGCGGCGGCCCTCGCGCACCAGCGCCACAAAACTCGACAGGCCGTTGCGCACCTTGGCGCTAAACATGCCCGTCTCGGCTGTTGCGATCTCGCAGGCCTGGAAGAACGAGCAGCGGTTGTCGCGCGCCAGCTGCTCGATCTTTTGAATCGAGGTGGAGCCGATGCCGCGGCGCGGCGTGTTGATGACGCGCTTGACGCTCATCTCGTCGGCCGGGTTCACGATCATCTTGAGGTAGGCCATGACGTCGCGGATCTCGGCACGGTCGAAGAATCGCGTGCCGCCCACGATCTTGTAGGGCACGCCCGCGCGCAGGAACATATCTTCGAGAATACGCGACTGGGCGTTGGTGCGGTAGAACACGGCGATATCGTCGTAGCTCGTACCCTTGGCGTGCAGCTTCTCGATCTCGCCGGCAATCCAGCGACCCTCGTCGCGCTCGTCGCTTGCCTGGAAAGCCTGGATCTTCTCGCCGTCGCCCTCGGCCGTAAACAGGCGCTTGTCCTTGCGCTGCGAGTTGTGGCGCACCACGGCGTTGGCGGCGCTCAGGATATGGCCCGTGGAGCGGTAGTTTTGCTCCAGCTTAACGGTCTTGCAGTTTTTGAAGTCCTGCTCAAAGTCCAGGATGTTGGTGATGTCGGCGCCACGCCAGCTGTAAATGGACTGGTCGTCGTCGCCCACGACCATGAGGTTTTGGTACTTGGCGGCCAGCAGGTTGGCGATCTCGTACTGGACGTGGTTGGTGTCCTGATACTCGTCGACGCTAATATAGCGGAAGCGCTCTTGGTACTTGTCGAGCACCTCGGGGCGGGTGCGCAGTAGCTCGAGCGTGCGCACGAGCAGGTCGTCGAAGTCCATCGCGTTGGCGGCGCGCAGGCGGCGCTCCAGCTCCAGGTAGACTTGCGCGGCCTTTTTGTCGTTGGGGCTATCGGCGCTCTTGAGCATGTCCTCGGGCCCGATCATGGCGTTTTTAGCAGAGCTGATCTTGCTGCGGATCATGTTGATGGGGAACTGCTTTTGCTCGATGCCGAGCGCCTGCATAATGTCGCGCACCATGCGCTTTGAGTCGTCGTCATCGTAGATGGTGAATTGACCGGTATAGCCCAGCAGGTCGGCGTCCTCGCGCAGCATGCGCACGCACATGGCATGGAAGGTGCACACCCACATGCCACGGGTGCCGCTTGGGATGAGTGCCGCCAGACGCTCGCGCATCTCGGCCGCAGCCTTGTTGGTAAACGTGATGGCAAGAACCTGCCAAGGCTTAACACCCAGGTCGCCGAGCATATGTGCGATGCGGAAGGTCAAGACGCGGGTCTTGCCCGAGCCGGCGCCGGCGAGCACCAGCAACGGGCCCTCGGTGGACAGGACCGCCTCGCGCTGGGCGGGATTAAGGCTGTCGATGTCGACGAGCGGCTTGGCGGGCTTGGGCGCCGGCGCGGGAGCGTCGTAGATGTCGAGCGGAACGAGCTCGGGCTCCGGCGCAGCGGGGGCGGTGTATGCATCGAGTGGCACGGGTTCCGGCGCGGGCGGCACGGCCGCGGCGGTGTTCTTTTCCCAGGGCAGGGGCTGGGTCATGGGCGACTCCTCATCTGACGGACGGCGCGCCTGCGGGCAGCGCCATAGTTTGAGCCGTACCAGTATACCGAGCCGCGCGGACACCGACGCAAATCACACCGCGACTCCGTGCGCGATCGTCAGGCCCGCCCCATTGCGCCAATCACGGAGCCACCGATGTCATGGCAACGGTAGCGAGCGGCGGCCAGAGCGAACAAATTGGCATGAAAAGAGGGCAGCATAGACCTTCTGGTCATGTCGCCCTCTTTGAATGACAAGTTGTCGCTCTGGCCGCCGCGCAGCGTCAACCAAGTTACAGGCCGAGCATGGGCTCCAGAACGAAGAAGTACGCGAGCACTACGATGCCCAGGATGATGCGGTAGACGCCGAAGCACTTGAAGTCGTGACGGCGGACAAAGCCCATAAGCCACTTGATGGCGATGAGCGACACCACAAAGGCGACGATGCAGCCAACGCCCAGGATGGCGATCTCGTTGGCGCCAAACGTACCGCCCTTTACGAAGTACTTGACCAGCTTGAGCGCACTCGCACCAAACATAACGGGAATGGCCAGGAAGAACGTGAACTTAGAAGCCACCGAGCGCGTGCAGCCCAACAGCAGGCCGCCGATGATGGTGGAGCCGGAGCGCGACGTACCCGGTACGAGCGAGAGCACCTGGAAGCAACCGATACCCAGCGCAGTCTTCCAGCTGAGGTCCTCGAGCGTGGCGATGGAGCCAAAGTCCAGGTTCTCGTCATCGTCCTCATCCTCAGCGGTAGCCGTGGCGGGCGCCGCAAAGTGCGCACCGGCGGGACGTCCACCCGACACCACAGCACGCGAACCAAACGAACCGGCAACGGCCATTTCCTCGCGCTTGTTTGCGCGCCAGTTCTCGATCACGATAAACAGCACGCCGTACACAATGAGCGCCAGCGCCACGACGGGAGCATTGTAGAAATGCTCCTCCATCCAGTCGTTGAGCGGCAGGCCGATCGCCGCGGCGGGAATGCAGCCAAGCACAATCTTGCCCCACAGCACCCAGGTGTCGCGACGGCCCTCCTTGCCCTTGCTGGGCGAGAACGGATTGAGCTCATGGAAGAACAGCACGCAGACGGCCAGAATGGCGCCGAGCTGAATCACGACCAGGAACATATTCCAGAACGTCTCGCTCACGTTCATCTTGACGAACTCGTCCACCAAGATCATGTGGCCCGTCGACGAAACGGGCAGCCATTCGGTGATGCCCTCGACCAGGCCCATGAAGGCAGATTTAAGAAGCTCGATAATATCCAAAGGGACCCCCTCGTTAGACACCCGCCGGTAGATGTTCTGCGGACGATGCGGGCGATGTCCCATTATCAACCGTTGGCGGTGCGACCGCGCCTACCCTTACCAAAAAACTCGCCCGTTCACAGAATTGCGAGCAGTTAAACCGAAATCCTTGGGTATAACTGCAACAAGATAAAGTGTCCGGCGGTCAACGCACCCGCGCCCGCCCGACGCACGAGCCCCGCGCCCGTGCGATAGACCAAGGAGGAAACCATGAACGAGGGCTACACCAAGGTATTTGTTTCACTCGACGGTACTGAGCAGCAGGATTTTGTGCTCGCACGCGCCATCAAAGTCGCCGCGAACAACGGCGCTAAGCTGATCATCGGCCACGTTATCGATTCCACGGCACTCGAGAGCGCCGGTTCCTATCCGGTCGATCTGGTCAACGGCCTAGAGGAGGCATTTAAGAACTCCATCGCCAAGCAGCTCGAAGAGGCCAAGGCCAATCCCGATATTCCCGAGGTCGAGGTCATGATTCGCGCCGGTCGTATTCGCGAGACGCTCAAAGACGAGATGCTCGACGTGGTCAAGCCCGACCTGGTGCTCTGCGGCGCCCGCGGCCTGTCCTCGATCAAGTACGCGCTCCTGGGTTCGATTTCGACGTTCCTGCTGCGCAATACCGACTGCGACATCTTGGTCGTGAAGTAGCGTTGCTCCCACCGGCCGCGGGGCCTGCGGGGTTTCCACGGGCACGTCCTCGCCGCGTTGCGGCTGCGGGATGTGCCCTTAGGAAACCCCTCCCGGCCCCGCGGCCTTCGCAGCCTTACTTCAGCGAGTTGGCTGATAAAA